>JAYVHE010000133.1:0-8672 GCA_043771495.1 Bdellovibrio sp.
GCGAGATATTTCCGACTTCAAGTTGGTCTGGGTCGCTCCCTCGTAGGCAAAAAATGAAAAGTTATTTGAGTCGCCGCCGGCTAGGTCAATATTTTTAATGATTTGGTCATAACTTGTCGGCGTGTCAATTTTCATCAGGTCGCCACGTCCGCTTTGCTGAGTGGCTGAGAGCACGATTTTTTCCAAGCGAGAGATTTTATTTTCAGGAAAATCTTTTATTTCGCGCACAAAACTAAAGTCTGAAACAAACGGCGCAATTTTGTGAACTCCCATTTCGACGGCTTTTTCGCAAATGGCATCAAACACAGGAAAGCGCGGAATAGATAAAGCTAAATTGATGAAAGGACGGGGAAGCGATTCGATTTTTCGTTCTGATAAAATTTTTGCAGTGGCTTGTTTTTTTTGAACGTCAGTGACTTGCACCAAATAGGCAATGGAGTCTTCGGTAATGACTTCAAATTGATGGCCCACGATTTGTCGGCACACAATAAAAATATGATGGTGTTGATCGCCATCAAAACTAACTGTATCTAAATTTTTTTGATTTTTACTAATCCAATACCGGCGCATGTTTCTGTACCCAGTAACCAACCCATTCGTCCTTTTGAATGCGTTTGATCACTTTTAATTCCAGATCATTTTCGATCATTTTAGTAAAAAACATATTGTCGCGTTCTTGGAGGATGCCCGTTAAAAATAAATGGCCGCCAATTTTCACTCGCTTTACTAAATCTTTTTTCAGACGAATTAAAACGCCATCAATAATATTTGCAACAACAACGTCATAAGTTTCGCGAAGTTCATCTAATTGTAAATCTGAAATCTCAATATTTTCGGTTTCATTCAGCGCGCAGTTTTCACGGGCTTTGCGACGGGCTTCTGGATCGATTTCAATTCCCGTAATTAATCCGTAACCCAACTTTTCGGCAAGCATCGCTAAGATGGCAGTTCCTGTTCCAACATCAAGCACAGTCCAATTTGGAATTTCACGCATGTAATCTTGCGCTAACTTATAAATAAAAAATGACGCCATTTTTGTTGTGGCATGAGTGCCAGTTCCAAAGGCCATGCCCGGGTCAATTTTAATTTCTATTGCATTTTCGCCGGCCACTTCTGGAAGTTGGAGCCACGACGGTACAACCCACGCAGGACCCACTAATTTAAAAGCTTCAAAGCCTTTTTTCCATTCAGCGAGCCAGTCTTTAGATTCTTCGGTGTAGAATTCTAGATTGATTGTGGGAAACTGTTCACGAAAATTTTTATAAAAATTGCCGGTGGGTTCTTTTTCAAAATAAACATCCAGGTCATGTCGGGATTTTTCTAAAATGCGGGGATCATAAGTTAAATCAGGCTGAGTAAAACCTAAAACTTCGCTAAGTCCTAAAGCCGCATTTGAAAAACAATAAAAGCTGACTTGGTCTTCGATGTCTTTGGTCACATTTTTTAGACGAAGTCTAAAATAGTTTTCGGGGGCTACTTGATCTATTTGCATTCGGCGAATATGCCGGAAATGGGGTTCAAAGAATAGGAAAAAAACGCCTCAAAATCATTAAATTCGTTTTAACCAGGTGGTTTGGAAAAAATACAGCCGTTTTGAAGCCGATTAGATCTTGTTAGATCTTTTCTGGGAAAATTTTAACTTCGATTTTTTCAGAATCAGTATGCGTTCCTGGATGCACTTCAGGCGTTACAATTGGCTGGCCTTCAGCAACGGGTGCAGGGGATTCTTCCCCAGAGGGTTTGCGTTTTGTATTATCAATAAAACTATTCGCTGTATCGACTTGATCACCCACCATAAAACCAATGCTTTCAGTGAGTGGAGCTTGCTCTTTAGGAAATAATTTATATTCGCGCGCAACAGCTACTTTGTCAGAAACCGCCATAATACGTAGCTGACCAATTTCTACATTAACGTCACCAATGTTTTTCTTACCTTGGGAAATCGAAACTTTTCTAACGACTTTAATAACTAAATCTTTTTTTAAACTCGCGCCATCTGTTGATAAATAATAATCTTTAACTCGCGGAGCATCGTTGGTCATTGGAATTTGAATTCGCACATCGACGATTTCTGCGGATTGCAGAGCGACAGAAAATAATACGGCTAGTATGAGCACTGTTTTCATAAACAATATTTCGGCATTTTCAGCGCGGGACTTAACAAATTTGCAATAGACTGGACCTTTAGACTGGTCTTAATTAGCAAAGAGCGCTGTACACCTTAGAATTGATTTACTCGTGATAAGAACGTCGTGTCGTGGTCCGAGACGTGCGACGAGGAGCCTGTGAATCCTCATTTTTAGTCTGTCCGTAGCGACCCGTTTTGGCGGGTTTTACTCCCTCTTTAGCTCTAAAGACGCCGCCTTTTGCTCGCAGGGCACCACCTTTTGCTCGCAGGGCTCGACGTTTTTCAAAGCCTGCTTTTTCACGCGCGACTTTGATGTGACCCGGAAGATCTTTAGTTTTATAATTACTTTCTAACTGCGATTTACCTTGGCGAATATCTTCTGGTAGATCCGCTAAGAAAACGCGATTTGCAGCGGCTTCATTCAGGTAAACGAAGTCTCCGCGTTCTAGGCCACCTAATTTTAATCGACCAATGGCTACACGTTGTAATTTAATAACATCGAAGCCGATTTTTTTGAACATCTCGCGAACCTGATGATTTTTACCCTCAGTAATAACGATTTTATACCAGTCAAATTTCTTTGATGTTTTCACACCGCGGTCACTAGCGCGTTTTACTTTTTCGACAAATTTAGCTTTAACTTTGCCGCCATCAGGAATCGAAACGCCCATTAATAATTTATTAATTTTTTCTTGTTTCGGCTGACCATTCAGTTTTACTAAGTAAGTTTTTGTGACTTCGCGTTTTGGGTGCATGACTTTTTGAGCGAACTCACCATCATTGGTTAATAATAATAAACCTTCTGAATCCCAATCTAAACGTCCAATTGGAAAAACGCGTTCAGGAACTGCGGCCATATAATCACTAACCGTTGTACGTTCTAATGGATCACTCATTGATGTGATCACACTTTTTGGTTTGTGAAACATGATGTACAAACGCTCGGTTTTTGTTTTGATGGGCTGACCATCAACCATGATGCGATCTTTGTGAGGGTGAACTTTAATACCTAACTCGTAGACTTTTTTTCCATTAACCGTAACAAGACCGTCGGCAATAATTTTGTCGGCGCCCCGACGTGAGCTAATGCCACGTTCAGACAAAAGTTTATTCAATCGGACCAGGTCTTGTTCCGAGTGCTTTATGTTTTGTTGGATGGTATTTTCGGTAGAATTGTTTTCGATTGAACTCTTTGAGTTCGCTGGCGATTCGTTCATTTTTACGTCCTCTTCCAGTTATCACAACTGTAAGTTATTTATTGGCTTTTTAAGCGCAGCTTATTAGCGTTTTAAGCGCAGCTTAAAGAGCTTGTTCCATTTTAACTTTCAATTCAGCCCATTCAATGAACTGTGTGAAAGTTAAGTCTTTTAAGTGGTCTCCATTACTATTCATGAAGTACACCGTTGGCAAGCCTTGGACGCCATATTTTGTAAGAATTTTCTGATTTTCGTCAGTATCTTCGGTCGCATCTAATACAAGAAGGGTAAAGTTTTTAGAAAGCTCGGAAAATTCTGGTACCGAAAAGGTTTTTTCTTTGAGTTCGTGGCAGGCGGCACACCATTCAGCCCAGAAATCAATGATTATGGGTTTACCAGCAGCCATAGCTTTTTTTAAGTTTTCGTCGGTGTATGGAATCCAATTACCACCGGGTTTTTGTTGGGAAAACGTTGGATCCAGAGTATGAACAGGGGTCGATTCAAACGACTGCGGCATAACCGCCGCTAGAACAAAAACCACCATGAACGAAACAAACAAGGCTAATGAAATACCGAACTTGACCAAGGTTTTACGTTTAAAATTTTCATAGGTTTTCCATGCAGCGACCAGCATAAATAAACACGAGCCCAAAGCATAAAGCGCTGGTTTACTGATGATGACTTGGACGTAATAAAGAGCCATCACGATCATGATTAAACCTAAAATAAATTTGACGTTGTCCATCCAACCGCCAGAGCGTGGCAAAAGTTTTAAAACCTCGCTGAATAATCCAATCACAATAAATATTAAACCCATGCCGATGGCGTAAGTGAACAAATAAATAAAACCTAAAAATGCATCTTGGGTTGTTGATACAAAACTTAAAATTGAAACTAAAACGGGTCCTACGCAGGGGCTGGCAACAATACCGGCGATTAATCCCATCATAAAAATACCAGGATAACCTGTAACAGAACCCGATTGAAATTTATTGCGAATAGCCGCGGGAGCTTGAATTTCGAAAAGCCCCCACATGCCAAGTGCCATCACCAGAAAAAGTGCCGCCATCGACCAAATGACAACAGGGTGTGCTAAAAATTTTCCAAATAGCGAACCCGTCAAGGCGGCGATAACACCTAAAATGGCGTACGTCGTTGCGATACCTAAAACGTAAACTATAGAACGGGCCACGTTAATGGCGCGTGAATTTTTTTGGGCGTTGTGACCCAAAATCGAAAGGGTTATGGGAATCATCGGGAAAATACATGGGGTAAAACTTGTTAGGATTCCCGCTAAAAAAATAAGAAGCAAAGTCATCGCAATATTTCGTGATGGATCAAACGTTACAAAGTCAAAAAACTTTTTATCACTTACGGGCGCTGCTGCGGCATCCGGTGCGGTCGAAGCCGCGTGAACCAATCCAAAGCCAAGACTCGGCTTGCCCAGTCCCGCTGATTTATTGTCGAAGTGAAAATCAATCTTAAATTTATGGGTCGTTGGTACGTAGCAAACTTTTTCACTACAAATTTGATAACGTAAACCAAATTCTACAACGTGCGATTTTTTTTCTGTAATATCAGGGGATTCAATTTGAAATTCAATTTCGCCCTTTTCTTTGATTCCAACTTTTTGTTTGTTAGAAAATTTATCGTGAAATTTAATTTCAGGCGACAAAGTCAGTTGTCCCGATTTAAATTCGGAAGGCATTACGTTTTGAATTTTAAGTTGGTCGCGGTAAGCATGAAAGCCAGCCGGTAAATGAATTTTTATTTTTACAGTTTCAACTTTTCCTGGACGCGTCTCAAACTGGGGCGTCATCAGATTAAACTGAATTTGTGAAGCTTCACTCATAGTAGCCGTGGCCACTTCACAGAAGTTTAAAGCGAATATAAAGCAAAATAGAGCGTAAAAAACTCGACTCATGGATAGGATTATTTTATCAAACTTTTGTGACGACATAAATACCTATTTTATGCAGCACCCAGACCTTGCGCTAGATATTCGGCAAATTGCACAACTTGTCTCAATTTATTCAAGGGTTCCACCGAAATAAACACTGAAGAAGTATTATTCCTAACTGTTAGTTGGTGAGGTATCCATGGGATTTGTAGGTATTATAATCGTTTTCGTGACTGTTTTCGGGGGATTCATGATCGCCGGTGGTAACATGTCGGTTATCATTAAGGCCGCCCCCATCGAATTGTTGATTATCGGAGGCGCGGCTCTCGGTGCTTATATTATCGCAAACCCAATGAAAGTTATTAAAGCAGGATTCAAATTAGGTATTGCCGCCATGACCGCTAAAGGGCCACAGAAACCCGATTACCTTGATTTGTTGCAAATGCTATTTCAATTATTTCAAACGTTTCGTAAAGAAGGTCCGCAAGGGATCGAAAAGCACATCGAAAATCCGGAGCAAAGCGATATTTTTAAAGCTTATCCTTCGGTCAGCAAAAGTCATCATGCCGTAGACTTTATTTGTGACACCATGAAAATGACATTGTCTGCAGATTTATCTCCGTATGATGTTGATGATTTAATGGATAACGATATTAAAGCGATTCACTGTGAAGAACACTTAGCTCAACATGCCGTGCAAGCGGTTGCAGATGGATTCCCAGGTTTGGGGATCGTTGCTGCCGTTTTGGGTATCGTAAAAACGATGGCTCATTTAACTGAAGGTGTTGAAAAAATCGGAGCATTGGTTGCCGGCGCTTTAGTTGGAACAATGTTAGGGGTTTTCGGAGCGTATGGTTTGATTGGTCCAACCGCAACTAAAATGGCGGCCGACATCGAAGCCGATGGTCGTTATCTACACTGTATTAAAGCTGCGATGGTTGCACTTCAACGAGGAGCTCCGCCATTAGTTTGTGTTGAGTATGCACGTCGCTCGATTATGCCGGAAGAACGTCCGACATTTGAAGAATTAGACAAAGCAACTAAAGATATTAAAAAAGCCGCTGCATAAGCAGTTAGAGGTAAAAAGTGGCCGCAAAGAAACAAACTATCGTTATCAAAAAGATCATCGTTCAAGGCGGTGGTCACCATGGTGGATCGTGGAAAGTTGCATTGGCAGATTTCATGACGGCCTTGATGGCGTTCTTTTTGGTGATGTGGCTGATTGGTCAAAATGAACAAACTAAGAAAGCCATTTCCGATTATTTTTCAACGCCATCGATGATTGAATATAATTTTCAAAACTTCGGAGCTGAAATCACTTTAGAAAAATTATTTTTAGATTTCGTGAACGAGCCCTTAAAAGCCTTCCAAAGTTTCTTAGAACCAGCAGATAAAACGCCAAATGTTTTAGACATGGGTTCTGAAAAAGTAGTGGCTGCATTTATGGCTGATAAGCTTTCGGACAAAGCTAAAAACATAACCATTTCTAATGATGGTTTTGAATTTGATATTCCAGACATTTATTTATTCGAGCGCGGGTCTGCCAAGCCTAAGATTCAATTTGTTGAACTGATGGATCGTTTAACAGCTGTCACGGGCGGGTTAGATGAGGCTGATATTAAAATTACTTCGGCGTTATTTATTCAATTGGTCGCTGATCAAACAAAGCGAACGGCAGAATTGATTGCTCGCGAACGCTTGGAATTAGTTAAAAATAAAATTGCGTCGTCCTTCGAACGACCAAGTAATGCCGTCGCCGGTGATACCAACGTGCGAGATAAAAAAGGTGAATTTAACCCAGATAAATTAATTGGATTCATCCGCATCAGCATCCGACAAAAGCCATCGTTGGATTCAGATAAACCTCGGCGACCGTTGAATTCGACTATTTTTAAGAAAAATAAAGATCGCAAAGAATCGTCTGAAGAAAATAAAAACGAAGGCGAAGCGCACTCATCGTCATATAAACCACCTGGAAAGAAAACAGCGTTTGGAGCAGATCCAAATTTTGCAAACCCAGTAGATGTTGAAATGATGAAGATTGAAAAAGAATCTGACCCGGTCGATTCCGACAACGAATAGTATTTTAGAACAGTTGCCAGCCGGGTGATTCGCAAACTTGTAGGATCATGCCGCGCCAACGGTTTGTTTGATCTTCGTTGTTTTCAGCCAATGCGCGGTCAAAATCCAATAAGGAATTAATGACATTTTCATTGGGATTATTCGCACGATAAAACAAATTAAAGATCTTGATGATGGATTCTCGATTTGGATAATTTCCTTCAGGTGAAATTTTTTTTTTAACAATTTGAACAGCAGTGTCTGTCGCCAATACGGATTGGCAAAACTGAACGATATAAGATTGTCTGATGGGGTTATCGTCCATCTGCACTGGTAAATTACTGGCTTCGACTTGCCAGAAACAGTCTTGGCCTGTGTATGATGAATAGACATCGCAACCTAAACCAAACTGATTGCCACGAAATACAATCCAGCGTTCCAAATGGTTTTCAAACTCGGCAGGTGTTGAATCATCGTCAGCCGTGAAAACATCTCGCATTAGGGCCGCGACGTAATCACGATTTGCTTGTTGAAACTTAACGGTCGTTTGGTGATCTGTTTTTTCAGGCGGATGATCTATGGGTAAAGGCGGCAGAGCTACGGACAGAGAGCTGAATTCAGCTTGTAAAACCAAAGGATTACTTTCATTGGAACAATTTTGAAAATATAAAACCAAAACGAACAGCAAGCCAATCACATGAAAAATATATTTAGACATTTTTTTAATTTTTTTAAGTTGATTCACATTAGCCACCCACGATCAACTTTCCTGGATATTTAATCTTTAAAACTCCATTTTCAAAATCACAAAGTGGCTCTGCTAAGTTTGCAAATGGATTCTCTTCGACTTTCATAAGTGCCGCAACGGTTGATGCCGGCATGGTCGGATTTGGCATTCCTTTTTGGTTGTAGCCATCAATCGGTGCTGCAATGCCTTGAGTACCAGAAGCAAGACTGGTTAAAACATTTCCGACAGCATGTGGCCCATTGGTCACTGTTCCAGAAATTACGCTGGTAACCATCTGATTATAACCATGATCAGAACCAGTTCCTTGCGGTCGGCATGAGCGTTCAAATTCGGAATTAAATTGAATTAATGTATTAGCCCAAACATCAGTGTTACCAATTTTTTTGGTCCTTAAACAGTCAATTAATTCCATCAGGCCAGCACAAATGGAACGATAGAATTGATTCATAACAAAAACGGCGGCACCGGCACCGAGTTCGTGCATATCCATATCTTGTTGAAAGTCGACTATGGCGTTTTGACCTAATTTCATTATTTTTAATGGAATGTTTCCAATATGAATTTCTAAAGCGGAGCCTAACCCTTCGGTCAGGACGTATTCGCACAGGGCCAGAGTTTCTGGAAGGGCAGGTATCGATG
>JAYVHE010000134.1:0-7105 GCA_043771495.1 Bdellovibrio sp.
AAACCGCTAAACTGGTGTCATTAATTTTTTTGTCGTTGTCACTCATAAGAAATTATTATTCCTCACAAAAGCAGAATAGCAAAGAAAAACTCGTAACATCTTGAATTGACAATATGAGTTCTGAAACTGGTGGCTAAAAAAACGGTCTTGTTATCGCAGTACTAGATATTAACAGTTAGACCATTTTTTTAAATGGTCAGAAAGGCACCAATGTTAGAATCACGGATCTTGATTATAATGTTACTGTCAATTTTGTTTTCACTTTTCGTGAATGCACAAACGCCGCCCGTTGCCACAAACACCACAAAAAATTCGACTGCTACTCCCAATCCGGCCGTTTGGTCACTTGGTTTAGGTTTAGAATATTCTGAGAATGTGGCGCAAGTTGAAGACGGCCCAAAAGAATCAGGAATGGAACTGGCATTTACTCCTGGTTACGTCATCAACGATACTTTTGCGTTATCTGGTGCGTTTTCAATGATTCAAATGTCGACCGAAGATAAAAAACCAATGTCTTCAAACACACAAGTTGGTTTAAGCATGAAAGGTTGGGATATAACTAAGTCGATCAAAACTGTTCACGGAGCTACTGCAGTGTTGCCAACGTCTCAGACTTCGCGCGAAATCGATAAATTGCATTCATCAATTGGAATCAGCAATGGATTAAAAATGACGTTGCACCCAAAATTTGAATTAACATATCGCTTAGGATTAACCCGCAACTTTCACGAATTCACAATCAACGCCAACGGCAGCGCTAACGTTGAATATCGATTAGCAAATACAATCAATATGAAATTGATCGCCACAGAAAAATTAAATTTGACAGCGACTGGAGTGTACCGCCTTGGACGAACTTATGAAGGGTTCCAACGCTCTGACTTCCAGTTTCATGGCGACATCAACTACGACATTTTAGATAATTTATCAGTCAACCTCGGCTCTTCTAACGAAGGTGCGGCATTAAAGGCGAATGGCGTTGATTCGAATATTTCTGTGTACGACGAAAAAAGTACAGTTTGGCGGGTTGGAATTTCAACCAGCATATAGTTATTAAAATAATTTACGGAATTAATATTTAAAAGTCTTTAAGGGGGAAAAATGAGAACAGTAATTCAACAAGAGATTCAAAAGAAGAATCTAAATAAAATGCAGAAAAAAACGTTCATTCCATTGATGGGACTCGGAATCACGAGTGCCCTTATCTTAACGCTTGGCTGTACAAAAAAAGTTCCCTTTGAGGCACTTCCGGTCGAACAAAAAGAATATGTGGTTAGTAAAATCGATTTAGACACTAAAACGCAATACCTCTATTCTTCGTCGCAACAAAATGGAAGTCGCTCGGCCGCCGATGCATTTCCTTTTTTATCCGGAGAAAACAAACGAGTTAAACTAAAATTAACTAAAGAAAACCTTGAGATCATTGAGGAAGAAAAAGACGAACGATTTCGTTCTAACACTACAAACGATAAACTTGTTTTAAGTATTCCCATTGAACACGTTCAATTCCAATGTGCGAAAGACCGTTTTGGCGAGTGTACTAATAAGGAAGAAAATGACACGACTGTCAGCTGGGAAAATCGCGATAGCATTAAGTTAAACATGCAAAGCGCAGTTTCTGGCGAGTTACAATTACTACCCCTAGTAAGTAGCGCTGAGCTTGGCGAAAACTGTTACTCAAATATTGGGAGTAAACTCATTCATTCAGAAATCACTCCGACAAGCATTAACTTTCAGGTTGAACGAACTTTCAAAACCAGCATCGATTGTATCCCAGACGAAATCGAAAGCTTAGCTGACCTGACTGTATCTGCAGTTTACCATTACTCATTGGTCAGATTAGATTCGGTGCTTTCAAAGGACTATGTCCCAGTCAGCTACCCTGGTAGTTCTACAGATGAACGATCTTTCGGATTTTTCTCGACGACATCTATAAAGTTAGATGTTGATAACAACAATACAGATCGCAGCGAAAAACAGATTATGAATCGTTGGAATCCAAATCGTACAGAAATCGTTTATCACCTCAGTGACGAATTTGCGAAACCTGAGAACAAACAAATTAAAGACCTGACTCACCAAACTGTTAATTCGTTAAACAACGGGCTAGCCGCTGCCGGAGTTAACTTTAAGATCAATTTGCAAGAGCCTTCAGGTAAAATCGCTGGTGATATTCGTAACAGCATGATCGTGCTTGTTGAAGACCCGGTCGCTCGAAGCGTAATTGGGTACGGTCCACAAACCGAGGATCCAGTAACGGGCGAAATCATTTCAGCGCGATCAATCATGTTTTTAGGAACCATTAAAAAATTTGTTAAATATACTTACGATGAAATTTTAAGAGAAAAATTAGCACAACGTTTAGAAAAACAAGCTGTTGATAAATCTGTTGTTAAGTTAACGTTAGATGAAAAACTAACTAAAAAGGTTGAGACCGCAAAAAAATCTGGCTTGAGTCATGGTTTAAGTTCGCTGGCTCCGAAATTAAAACAGGCTTTACAACCAAAAGTTGAAATTAAGCCTGCGGCAAAAATGGCTGCAAGCGGCGCTAGTCAAAGCGGGAGCTCAATAATAATCGAAAATAAATTGGCTCGTATCCAAGAGATGCTCCAGGACACGACCAAAACTAAAAGTGAAGAATTCACAAGTCGTAGCTTGGCTGCAAGAGTGAAATACCTTCACGAAGCAAAAAACTGTGGCTTCGCACCAGCTGCCGAAGGCGTGGGTCGTATTAGCCAAAAATTAGCGGCACAATTTTCTGATGACGCCAAACCTTGGTTAGAATTATCAGATGAAGAAAAACAAAGCGTGATGGCGATTGTTTTACCTGAAATCTGGGTTCCAACTTTAATACACGAATTAGGTCATAACTTAGGATTACGACATAACTTTGAAGCCTCTGAAGACAAAGCTAATTTTTACTCGCAAGAAGACTTAGCCCGTATCGGTGCGGATCATGCAATTCCCTTTAGTTCAGTGATGGACTACGGAAATGATTTAAAAACTTTACCGGTACTGGGTAAATACGATATCGCTGCTTTACGCTTTGGTTACAAGCGTGAAGTTGATGTTACAGATGCCAATGGTGAAACCTCGACATTAGTAGTTCCTCCTAACTCAACATTAGAAGCAACTCTGGCTAAAAATCCGACTCTTAAACCGATCCCTTACGGTTACTGCACAGATGAACACGTCGGAATCAATGCGGGATGCCGTCGCTTTGACTTAGGGACAACGAACACTGAAATCGTGGCCAACGCGATTCAAGATTACGAAGCCGCTTACACAAAACGAAACTTACGTGATGGGCGTTCAAGCATGAGCTTACTTGATGATTTATCATACGCTCGACGAATCAACGGGATTTTTAAAGACATGCGTTTAATGATGGAAGTTCGTGAACGTATTGCTACTCGATTTGAATTACCAGGCGATGCGCCTGAATGGGAAGAAATCGAATTCTTAAAAGATTTAAAAGACGCCACTGTCCTTGGTGGTCAATTCTTAACTCGAGTGCTTTTAGTGCCTGATAAAACATGTGCGATTGCATTAGCTTCAAATCCAAATGTACTTATCGCGGTGGACCGTTTAGATAGTATCGATTCAAGCTTGATGTCGTGCTACGATATTAAACTAAGACCACAATTCATCGTCGTCGCTGAAGCCGGCAAATCTTTAAACTCTAAAAAAGATCCTAAAAGCACAAACAACTACGCTGATCAAATCGATATGCGTGGAGTGTGGATCGATAAAATTCTAGCTGCTCGACAGCTGATGAATCGTCAAATGGGAATCTTTAGCTTAGATCAAGAAATCGATAGCTACTTAAATACACCAGAAGTCCGCAAAGATATTTTAACAGCGGTCGATGGTTTATTAACGGACAGTGTTGTTCAACCGGTCGAATTCACATTACGTGATGGTTCGAAGGCTGAACTTGAAATTCCAGTTGAACTTTCGGCCTCGCAAGTGATTGCTAAACCCATTCACCCTGCGATTTCTAAAGCCATGGGATTAAATGCAGACGTCGTGACGCCACTTCAAAAAGTTGTGGCCCAGGTCGTATCCGCAAACGCACACGATAAAACTAAAAAGTACGTTGCCGATACAGCTGTGGCTCAATCCGTTGAAGTTTACCGATTGCCAATCGTTGGAAACGATAGCTTAAACAAAGGCAACCCTTCGATTGATATTGATGATGTTAAGTATGTCGCGCTTCCAAGCAATAAAACCGCTGTGGCTGCGATCAAAAACTTAAAGATCACTCAAATACTGGAAGCTGTGGAACTAAAAGATTTAGAAAAATTGATCGAACTTCGTAAAGCAGGCAAAACAAAAGCTCCAACTGATTCTAGCGACGAAGTTAAAAAAGCGTGGACGTTAGATACTTTAACTGTAGAAGCTTTCTTAAATGAAGTGATTAAGTCGTCAGATTTTTATATCAAACTTTTAGTGAGTTTACCGAGCACTCCGCTAAGAGCTAACTAAGGTCTAGCCGAAATTTATATAACGATTCATTCAATCACATAGGACCTCACTGAAAAGTGGGGTCCTATTGTTTTATACTGAGACACCAACTCAAATTTCTGAATAATTCTAACACTAGAAATTTAAGTTTTTACTCTAGTGGTTCCGATAATGGTCCTGTGGAACAACAACAAAACCAAAAGCCTCCGCAACGCATCGATCTCAACTCCGAGTCTAGTCAACACGCCGGCGTTAAAGGACTTTTCGAATCGATCTTAAGAAAATTTAAAACCGCAATGCACATTGGCCTATTAATGCCGATGTACGTTGTTACCACCATGATCTTAGGTGCTGCCTTATTTTTACCCGTAGTCGTTGTTCGTTCGATGTATGAGTACTCTCAGAGCTTTTCATTTTACTGGCAATGCGCATTTATGGGATTTTCTTTAGGCTTAGCTTATTTCGTCTATGGGTTTTCGATGATTGCTGTCATACCAACAATTAATTTTTTATTCCGTGCGAATTTAAAAGCGTGGAAAGGCCCTTACTATTCGATAGAGTCAGTAAAATGGTTTATCCATAATGGCTTAACTTATCTGATTCGATTTACTTTTTTAGAATTCGTAACTCCGTCGCCGATTTCAAATTTATTTTATAAAATGATGGGAATGAAAATCGGAAAAGGTGTTGTTATTAATACGACATGGATTTCAGATCCATCAATGATTGAATTAGGTCACAAAGTTACCCTTGGTGGATCCGTCACGATCGTGGCTCACTACGGTCAAGGTGGAATTTTAATTTTAGCTCCGGTAAAAATTGGCAACGGCTGCACGATTGGATTAAAATCTTCAATCATGGGTGGTGTTACAATTGGCGACAACGCAAAATTATTACCACACTCGGTGGTTATGCCTAAAACAGTAATTCCTGCCGGTGAAACTTGGGGCGGTGTACCCGCACACAAAATTGAAATCAAGCAGATCTACGCCGTTAAAAAAACTGACGTAGCCTAATCATCCATAATAAATTTTAATATCACCTAGTAAAAGAACTTTCTCATTTTGATTGTATCAATTTGATATCACACGCGAATTTATCGCTAAAAATCACTTGGCACTTCGATCGCAATTTACATCTTCAAATACTATTACTGCATCCTTCAGTTAACCCAGGATGCAATACAACTGATGAAGGTGATTATGTTCGCATATCTCAATTTACTTAAACTGCTGCAAGTTGTTATTTTGACTTTACCTTTTACAGTTATGGCCGCGGAAGCAGAGCTTTCAATTGCAACAGTTCAGGCTGAGCAGTCGTCAATAAGTTCAACAGCAACTCCATCGATCACAATGCGTGCGGACCAAGTTCCGAAAGAAGAAAAACCAAACCGTTTTTCAATTGCAGGACAAATTTCCCAAAATCGTAACTTAATCGATTTTCAAGACGGCACTCGCGAAGATTCTACTGAAACAGTTTTACTACCATCCTATTCAACAAAATTAGGAACATTTTCTGCAAAAATTATTTATGCGGACATCCAAACAAACAGTGAAGATACTTTAAATGGATTCCAAGACACCACACTCACTTATTCGTACCCGGCCCTTGATTGGGACTGGAAATCGCCTTACATCTTAGTTTTAAGTCCCGGGTTTACTCTTGTCGCTCCCACTTCACGAATTTCACAAAAACAGACTCAGTTGCAAACAGCTACAATCTTCAGTTTAAGTTTAGGTGTGCGTCCAGATCAAATTTTATCAACGGAACACACGTGGGGCTTCTTACTAGGTCTCACAGCAGGACGCAATTTCTATAAATTCCAAGAAGACGTCAATGGTAAAGTCCTTAATCAGTATTCATCAAATCAAACAATCGCTTTGTCTTATGGATACTCATATTGGGCGGTCGTTATTGAATTTATCAATCGGTCACGATGGACCTTTAACAACAATATTCGACAGTCTTTTATTGCCAATCAAGAAATCGCTTACGCCATTAACGAAAATTTCGCGGTAGCCGTGGGTCATACCAATGAAGCCTCAGCCATGAAAGCCAACGCACAAGATTCAAATTTAAATTTTATAGATGAAAAAACGTCAACCGTCTTTGCGACTTTGGGAGTATCTTACTAATGAAAACATCACTATTAACCACACTACTATTTGCACCCGTTATCGCACTAATTATGAGTGGATGTACTTATAAGACTCCGGCGGTTGAACAACCGGCTCCTGTTGAGCACGACACTGCAAAAACATTTTTTGTGACGACTGAAGTTAATGCTAAGACTGGCAAAAATAAAAACGTACCAAAAAAATTCATGTGCGGTTGGGCTTCTGAAATGGAAACCGGACGCTACGCTGAATGGTTTTATACGAATAACGCCATCGTCACTGAACATTGTAATTTAATTTTCGAAATCACTGAAAGCAAACTGATCGGTAAATTGATTAATCCGTCATTCCCTGATGACCCGACTCGTTGGGAAGTTGCGATTACGATTCCGATTTCTTCACACTATTATTTAGAGCGCGAAAAAGATGGTTCTGGTCGCGAAACCAACAAAATGGTTCGTAACACGAGCCGTTCACACTGGTCGGCTCGTACACATATGCAACTCGACTTAGATGGAATC
>JAYVHE010000135.1:0-2163 GCA_043771495.1 Bdellovibrio sp.
ATCGCTTAGACACACTGACTTCGGGCTTAATCGTCTATGCCAAAAAAAACTCGTTTTCAAAAAATTTTAATACGCAATTACAAGAAAGAACTATTCGTAAAAAATACGTGGCTCTCATCGAAAGTTCTCAAAAACTTCCATCACGTTTAACTCATTATATGAACCCTGCAGCCGGTACACCAAAAAAATTATCAAACGAAGCCTTTGAAAACTGGCCCTTGTGCGAATTAGGAATTTTAGAACAAAAAGAAGTCTCAAAAAATGTGAGCTGGATTAAAATCAATTTACTAACTGGCCGAACCCATCAAATCAGAGCCCAGTTGTCTTACCTTCATACGCCGATAGTTGGAGACAATTTGTACGGCGCAAAACTACCATTTCATAAAAATACAATCGCTCTGCGCTCTTGTGAAATCGAATTTGACTGCAACGACGAACGCCTCAAGTTTAATATCAGCGAAGATTTCGATTCTCAATAATCTAGAATCATTCTATAAAAAGTGGGGTTAATGTGGAAAAGGCATCATAACTGAAAAATAAAAAACCTCTGCACCAATGAATGACCTCTTAATCCCGATGTTTACCGTTGGTACGGTGAGTTGGAATGACGACACGTACCAACGGTAAACATCGGGACTTGAACGACAACTCATAGCGGATGTATTCCACACGAAACGGCACCTGATTCGCCACTCTACTGGGTGACCTCGTACGATTCTGGAGTCCATATGCCCGTTCTTAGATTGCGCACAAGGCCTTGCTCGAATTTGAGAGCAACTTCCGCCCTTCTGGAAACATGTGTTTGGCTTTATTTTTGTAAGACTCTTGAATTTAATTATGGAAAAAGAAATTCCGAAACGATCGGTAAACCCGTTCTTTGCGGCACTGTTAGCGTCGCTGAATTTACCGCATCAAAGTTTACAACGTTCCAGTAAGAGCCTTGAGTAGGTGTAATTCGAGGTGCGTCCGGGAAAAATCCAAGACGTTGCATATCTGCTTGCATTTCTCTGGAGCCGTTGTTGATTCTAATCCCGGCTAACTGATTTTGTCGGTAAAATTCAGAGTGATACGGTTGATTGGCTTTTTTCAATTCTTCGATTTGTTTTACTGAAAAAGTATTTTTAACTTTAGAATTTGCGGTAATCCACTTTTGCCATTCTTGAACGTGGGCCAAATCATCTGAGTCAAAAAATGTATAATTCGGTTTTAATCCGAATCGAACATACATGCTTTGATTCAAATTTCTAGAGTACGGCCTGCTTGTCGGCGCGGTCCAAATCTGACCATTCTGACTTACATTCGTCCATTCATCCTGTAACGTCTTTTTGTCTTTGGTGATTTTCTTAAACCATTCGATCCAGTCTTCGGTCGGAATCGAATGTCCTGTGGCGTTTGGCACGTGAACCAACGGATCAGTAGCGTCCGGAATATTTTCAGTTTTAGAAAAAATTGTCGGACGAGTTGCAGCTGGCACTTTAGAGGCTCCTTGCGCAATCGCAGCTTCAGCAGCTGTTAGTGTTCTTTTTCCTTTAGTCGCTAACCCAATAATAGGTACAGCTCCCAGAGCTAATTCTGCAGAGCCAAGCATAATGCGACCTGCATTATTATTATCGGTTTTTTGAATTCTGCGTCGATCTTCGTTTGATAAACCTGGAAGTCCCGACCCCGTTCGATACACAGGATCAAATTTCTGAGAATCACTGATGGCACCATAAGTATTTGCAACCGCTATTCCTGTTAGCGCAGCCCCTGCCGCCGTAGCTGCGTAGCAACCTGCACCAAAAGTAAATGGACATAATACTAACCCCCCAATGGTAGCTCCTGCTAGCGCCAGCTGGATTCCTCCACCGACATATTCAGTTGTTGCCATTAGATTGCAGTCACAAATTGCTTTTGCAGCCACTTTCGCATTATCAATATACAAATTATTAATTTGATTGGCGGTTTTATTTAAACTCAGTTGCATCAACTGACAACTATTCAATTCGCAAAACGCGCCTACACTTTCAAAACTATTTTTTAAAGAGGATCGCATTAAATCTAATACTTCTTTTTTGACTTGAGGGGATAATGGTTGCGAAAGAATTTGATTAACCTGCCCCTCGATACCGCTTCGCACTTGCGTTCCCGCTTTGATCTCGGAATATTTTCCTTGTTCATCGG
>JAYVHE010000136.1:0-3365 GCA_043771495.1 Bdellovibrio sp.
GGCATTAGTTTTTGTTAGTTTGATTCAGTAAAACAATGAAACCTACCGACAACTTATTTCAACTTCAAAATGGCTCTAAACAATACGGCGACAAGATCCTTTTTGATCGCGCGCAGTTTTCAATCAATCAAAACGAACACGTCGGTGTCATTGGTCCCAACGGTGCGGGCAAAACGACCTTATTTAAAATTATTACCGGCAAAGAACATTTAAATTCTGGCGACGTGATTAAAATGCAAGGTTTGCGTATTGGTTACCTAGAACAGGAATCTGATTGGCAAATTTCGCAATCGTCTGAAGAGTATCTCACCGAAAACTGCATGACACCAATTTGGGTCTTAAAACAAATGGGTCTAGACTTGGGCTTAACAGAAGATCACTTTAAAAATCCGCTATCACATTTAAGTGGTGGCTACCGCATGCGCATGAAGCTTTTAGAAATTTTGGGCCAAGAACCTGACCTCATGCTCCTGGATGAGCCTACGAACTTTCTAGATCTAGAAAGCATCATCGTTCTTGAAGGCTTTTTACAAAAGTATCAGGGCGCATTTTTATTGATTTCGCATGATCGCGAATTTTTACGTCGAACGACTGAATACACTTTGGAAGTCGAAGGTGGCGAAATTGTTAAATACCCAGGCCACATCGATGACTACTTTGAATATAAGGCTGAAATTCAACAGATCAAACAGCAACAGGCTGCCAACTTAGAAATTAAACGTAAACATTTACAAGACTTTGTGGATCGCTTTCGCGCCAAGGCAACGAAAGCACGCCAGGCGCAAAGCCGAATGAAGCAAATTAATAAATTGGAGACGATCGAAATTAAAGCGCTTCCACTTCGAAGCCGTATCCACTTGCCGGCTCCTTGGGTTACAGGCAAAGAGGTTTTACAAGTTTCGCAATCTCAATTTGGTTATGGAACTCGCGCCATTTTGAAAGACGTAAAATTAAATATTGAACGTGGTCAAAAAATTGGAGTTGTTGGTTACAACGGCGCCGGAAAATCAACATTGTTAAAAACTCTATCAGGAAAAATTCCACCGCTGGCCGGGGAATTAAAATTTGGTCACAAAGTTGAACTTTCGTATTTTGCGCAACATTTAACTGAGGAATTGATTCTAGAGGATTCTGTTTTAGATTCACTTCAGCGAAAAGCCTACAGAGATACTCTGCACCAAGAAATTCTAGGGATTGCGGGATCACTTTTATTTTCAGGCGATGACCTTCACAAAAAAGTAAAAGTTTTATCCGGCGGAGAAAAGACGCGGGTGGCTTTAGGGCAAATGCTTTTGCAAAAAAAACCATTGTTGATTATGGATGAACCTACGAATCACTTAGATTTTGATACAGTCAATGCGCTAGCTGATGCTCTGCAAAAGTTCGAAGGTACTTTAATTGTTGTTAGCCATGATCGAAGTTTTATTAAGCGGGTTTCAACACGCATTTTGGAAATTAAGGATGGCCACGTTGAAATTTATCCCGGGACCTATGATGATTATCTATGGAGTTTAGAAAAAGGGTCTCTGTCACAAAGATCGAATCAAGCACCGACTGAAGTTAGCGTAAAGGCTAAGTCCGCAGCCCTCGTTGAAGACGACAAAAAATTCAATTACAAAGAAGTTACAAAAAAATTGGGTTCTGAGATTAAAGAATTGCAGCGCAAGGTTTTAAAGACTGAAGAAATTATCTTTTCGGCCACCCAAGAATTATCCGACATGAACGGATTGCTGCTGGCCGCAACAGGCCCCAAAGCTCAACAAATCGCGATCGAAATTGCCGAGAAATCTAAAAAAAATCAAGACTCCGAAGAGGTTTTGCTGGTCCACATGGAGAATCTGGATTCAAAAGAGAAAGAATTGGCGACTTTCAAGGTCAATTGACGATAAATTTATAAGCGAAATTAGTAAGATCCGTTTGATAAAATTTAAAAATTAAGCTTTCTTCACCAGGTCAAATAAATCAATAACCAAAGAAATAGCTTTTTCATCTTTAGAGTCTTTGAAAATAGAACGAATTTTTTGAATCGATTCGACAATAACTTCTTTAATTTTTGGGATATCAGCCTCGGACGTTGTAAAGACCAACGAGTAATGTAAATCGTCTTTCGAATTTTTATCAATTGAAGTCATTGCGCGATTTCGCCAGTTGTTATGGTGCCTCATAATCAGTGGTGATTCCGCCGAAAGGTGCAAACGCTTTAATCCCACTGCAAAGTGATTACCGTTATCAGTAATGATTTGCTTTTCCAACAAAAACTGCAAAATTTTATTCGCTAGTGACGGTTCAATTCCTAGGGCTGTTGCAATTTTATCGATAGAATTAAAAAATGGAATCGAGACCAACATGTGAGTAGCTGCGTAGTACCACGCACTGTAATATGTGGCGTGCGCCAGTTCATCTAATTCATTATTTACACCGATGCGATCCTTTAGGGAAAATTGTTTTTCTTTAATTGTGTTCAGTTGTTTGGTGAAAAACTCTTTGAGCTCAACACTACCGGCACGCGCAATTTGCAAAAGAGTCATAAAACAAAGGGCTTCGTTGGCGTTGTGATTAAAAAAATCATTAACTAATATCCCTTGCTCTAAACTGAAATCGGGATTTCCAGAAAGCACTTGCGAAACAAAGGCTGGCTGACAACGCAATTTTGCTGCGAGCCTTTTTTTAACACCACGGCCACCATTTTCCGAACCATCAATGCGGCTATTTAAGTAGGTTTTGTAGTTATCAAACGAATATATTGAAACCATGATTGCCTAACAATATCAGCTATTTATTAAAATTGTTAATAAATTTATTAATTAATATGTAATTAATTAATTAAATTAATATGTTTATTTTTTAAGCAAACTGCTATAACGAAGCTCATACACCAACAAGGAGTTTTTTTATGAATCTTAGAACAACATTGACCCTTTTTTTGATGACCCTGATCATGACTTCCCCGACCTTAGCACAGTCTATCTATGACGTCGTTCCTGTCGGAGCAAAAATAAAATTGTCCTTAAAAATTGCAAGCTCAGATCAAAAAAATTTAAAGTACGACAATGCGCTTGTCATCGCAGACGGTATTTTAAAAATTAGCCACGAATTCACCCCACAAGCTGGCGATAAATTTTGCTGGATCGATCGTGATAATATGACCGAAGTTGTAACTCAAGACGAAGTGACTTTAGAAGTAGAAAAGTATCTAGGTACAAAAGCCATATTAAAACTTGAAAGTTCACTCTATCAGCGAGTCACATTAGTTTGCGGTGTTAAGCCAAATACCGGAGCTGCATTTTCAGTTTTAATTACTCCACAAAATTTGCAAAATATTACTGGCGACATGATTTCGGTAGTTCCCTAATTGACTCATCTCA
>JAYVHE010000137.1:0-12436 GCA_043771495.1 Bdellovibrio sp.
GCATTTTAGCTTTGGATTTAACACCAAAACCTGACAAGCGCCAACCAGCAAGCGCAAAAAAACCGTCGCCGCAGCTTAAGCAATTGCAAGACATTGCTAGTCAGTTGAAAGACTTATGATTTTACCGGGCCGCGTATTTTACAAAAAATATCACAAGCCCGCATTTACTTTATCAACCGTCGTTGTAGCGTTATGCACGTTTCTTTATATGTATTTGGCCTATAGCCAGCCAGATCAAACGGAACTTGTGATCGAGCGGTTGAAACCGCAAGATCAGTGGAAAATCGAAAACATGTATCGTCAGTCCTTAGATCCGATTTTGACGGACCGATCTGTTTCCGCCCTGCAAGCTGATCCCAAAAATGCTTTTAAAGACCAAAACTTCTGGCTCCGCAGTCAAAGCTTCGTTTTTAAGGGTAATGCGATGGAGTTGGTTGAGTTTAAAAAATTTCTTTACGATTTTAATGAAGAATATAAAAATTCAGCAGCTTACCAATTCGGGCTTAGTAGTGATGCGACAACGCCCATGGCGTGGATTACATATCAGTTTGTTCATACTAGTTTTATGCATTTATTAATGAACATGATGTTTTTGTTTCTGATTGTTGCACAGTTAGAACGACGTATTCGCTCGGAATGGATTATTGCGGTTTTTTTATTTTCGGGATTTGGTGCCGGAGTTTTTTATTTAATATCTGCAGAAAATTCAGCGTTAGCGATGATTGGCGCCAGTGGATCTATTTCTGGATTAATGGCCTTTGCCAGCGTAGTGCTTTACGACACGCGTATTAAATGGAGTTATTTTGTAACTCCGCTCAAAGGGGCTTACGGGACTATTTATTTACCAGCCTATTATATTTTTGTGGTATTTTTGGTGACTGATTTTACACGAATGATAGGCTCAACAGATGGTGTTCAAGCCTCAGTCGCGCACTCGGCTCACGTTGGTGGCGCTATTGTTGGGGTGTTTTTAGGTTTTTTCTTCTTATTCGACCGTTGGTTTAAAAATTATTTAATCAATAAATGGGGGCCTGCTCTGGGCCCGCAAGAACTTCGCAATCTACGTGATTAGACGAAGTCTTTAGATGATCCTGATCAAATTTACGGGCATGTGCTATAGATTTTTGTCGACCCGTAATTGGTGTCGTTCATGATAACATACGAACCCAACCGCGGATCGTTTTGAGTTTCAGGAGTGACAGTGTTTTCGCACCTGTGGTCTGCTCTAAAGCATACAGACGGATTGTAAGTTGATGTTCCGCAAATGGCGTTGTTTTCAGGTTGAACTCCTATATACCTGGCGTTTTGGTGTGGCCAAACAGCGACTTGAACGTAATCGTTACCGCAACCAATTAATCTAGGTACACAAGCTGGTGTTGGTGACGGTGCAGGTGTCGGATTTGATGTGGTACATGTCTTTGTGTCACCAACAATCTCTGTAACACGGCCATATACATTGAACGGCTAATTGTCCAACAGGCCCAACCGAGGAATCATTCAAAATATACTTTTGATTTCTATGAGGCACTTGTTTAACAGTTGATGAAGTAGTTATCAATTTCCGAATCGTGTCCCGCACTGAGATTAGCGGGTTGACGACTAAAGGTCGCCGTCCACTTCGGGCGCAAATCCTCGGACGCTTTACGATTCGATTTTGCTATTTAATTTAATATATTTTAAATGTGGTGGCTGATGATTTCGATGGACGGAAAAAATTTTCAAAAATTAAGTAGTGATCATCCCAATGTTAGTGCCACTTTCGTTGGAAAATCCTGAATTCTAGTTCCAAGAATTCAGGATTTTCGTACGAAAATTTTAAAGGGCAGTTTATAACCGACAAATGTTAATAATTACCAACGATTGATACCCTGTATTCATTGTAGATGCCATTCGGAATATCATAAATTGCCGAACCAGCTATAAAATAACAACCTTCCCGAAATTCTCCGGTCATTTTGATAAAGCCTTTTGCGCCTAAAAAATTTCTTAATTCGCAGTCAATTTTTCCAGAACGATCAAGCGAACAATTAAAAACATCCATTTTTTCATTATAGCGAACAGTGCCAACAAAACTAAGGAAAATTGAACTTCCGTTCATTATGCTGATTTTAGAAGAACCAGAATACTGAACGCCGCCAAAATGATCCCCCTCAACTTTCCACTCGGTGCAACCGGTTAAATTGTTGCATGCTCTGCTTTCCCAATTCGCTTTTGTATTTTCCAAATTCAAAATCAATTGTCCTGGTTTAAACAACCCAATCGGATCCGCTGGTTTGAGGCCATCACATTTTTCATTTGCAACCGGGGATTTTACGACGAGTTTTTTAACAATTTGATTTTGTAAGAATCCCGAAATCTGATTTGATAATCTATAGTCTGAAGCTTCACCGTTATTTACTTCTAATCCAGAAAGTCCGGCGAATTCATGATGAACTAATACATATTGATCAGATTCTGAGGTATTCAGAAATCTATTTGAATTGCAAATGATCAGCACTAAGCCATCTGTCGTTCGGATATTCACACACGTCTTTTCAGCAACTCCAATGAATAATTTTTCGTCAGTACAACTCACCTTAGCCGTTTCTACACTAAACAACATGGATTGGTTGTAATTTTCAAAGCTGATCCCTTGAGGAAGGTTTAATCCTACGGATCCGCCCTTTAGGATCCAAGACTGTATGTCATTTCTAACAATGGTAAATCGATTTTCACAAATGTCGCCACCATTACCGACTCCATTCGCAAACGAAAATACCGGTGAAATCACCAAAAGTGTCAAAATTTTAATAAACATTCATTTCTCCTTTTTATCTTTAAAGTCTAATTTTGTTACCGGAAAAAGCTGAGCAGAAAAAGTATAAACGTCTTCACATTTCCCCTGACCCACCAACTCATAAAGTTCTGTTTTAAATTGCCGTATTAATTTTTTTGCAGTCTGAAGCTTTTTAAAGTTAAAAGCCATTGTTATCGATGTAAATTCTCTGAATTCAACTTCGATTTCATCGATTTTTTCCGCGGCCAGCTTAAGGTTTTGTTGATGATACTTCCGAATCGCGGCACTTGGGATATCGTTAGTCGTGTGGAGCGGCTTAGTTGTTTGGGTAAAGTGTCCATTTTGAATTTGAATCAAGCCCCGCTTGGAAAGTGTTTCAAAAGATTCTTTGGCAACAAAATAATCAATGCCCAAAAGCTGAGAGATGAAGCGCGGATCTGCTTTATTTTTTGACGTCTTGCTTAGACTTAATATTGCGAAATAGTGCCAATCACTGATCAAACTAAATTCATCACCTGGTAGATTACTAAATTCGATTTTTGAATCTATTTTTGGAATATCTAATTTTTCAGAGACTATTTTTATAAATTTTCGACTGAGAGGCCTTTTTCCGGATAAGATCTGAGACATTTGGGCCGGACTTGTTTTAAAAAGCTGGGCCATCGCCCTAACTGAAAACGCTGCGTTCTTAGTTCTTTTAAGTTTAAAAAATTCGTTCAATTGCTGGCGTACATATTCTTCGATTTGCATGACGTGTTTATGCAAAAATTAATCCCCTGTGGCAATCGGATTTTGAAACAAGTGTTTCAAAATTTGAAATACACGCTTTGCGTCAGGTTTTTCGTTGCATCGGTCGAAGTCGAATACTCCAGATACCACTCAATAACCGTTGTTTTACTTCTTTGATATTTGTAAGTGATCGATTTAAGAAAAAAAATGGCTTAGTTTTTTGACTAAGCCATTCGAAGAATTACAATTTAAAAACTCAATTATTTATCTTCGGCACAAGCCAAGATGCCGCAGCCAATCGCGCAACCATCTTTATCAACGGCAGGTGATCCAGAGTATTCACATCTTTGACCATTGACTGAAACAGGCGGCGCCGCACACATGTACATTGGACAAATGATTGGATCTTTAAGTCTTTTAAAAGGAAGAACATTTGTTGGATTAATTTCTGTAGTATCGTCTTTCGGGCAAACCACTGCGCCACAACCGATGTTACAACCATTTTCATCCTTTTTAGTGATGGCAGCAACGTGACAACCTTCTGGCGGCGCAATACATTTGTAAAGCGGGCAAGAAACGGGTTCATCAATCGGTGGAATTTCATCGATTGGCGGAACTTCTTCAATTGGCGGCAATCTTGGAGGTAACTCTTTGCAAACGATAACTCCGCATTCAGGGCAGGCGTTTGGATCTTCCTTTGAGGTCTTTTCTGCGTATTTACAACCCTCAGGAGGAGCTGCGCAACGAATCATTGGACAGATTCTTTTCCCTGGAGAGCCACAAACCAAACGACCACAGCTTGTATTGCAACGGCGATCTTTGCCGCTAAATACGTCTGTCGTAGCATCTTGTTCATAATGACAGTTATCTGGAGGTGCCGCGCACATCACCATTGGACAAGCAATCGCGCCACCAAGGCCAAGTTCATTTACATTACGAATACGAGAGCCTACATCGAATTGTTGGTCAGCTTTGTCTTGTGTTGTTGTTCCCGTAGTCAGTTCACTCGCTGATTCGAAACCTGATTGAGAACAGTTTTGGAATGAAATCATTAAAACGACGCCCAAAACCATGGGCAGTAAAAATACTTTATTCATTTAATCCCCCTAAATGACAACTTTAGTATCGGAGATTTAGTTTGGAAGTAATAGAACCATTAAAAAAAATATTGTTTTGAGACACTCAAATTTAAAGACCGTCGATCGTTTAGTGAAAATTAAGTCGGTAGTGCCCAATGGTTCGACGACCGGTTCAATTGCCTTTGAAGCGCGTTGTATTGTTTTGGTCCACGAACTCTATCGCATTTCAATTTAAAAAAACGGCGACCTAAGTATCGCCGTCAACTTCAGGAGCAAATCCACGGCGCATTGTATTTTCAGTCACCACGATAGGTTCAACAAATTGTTTTAAATAATCTGGCCCACCAGTTTTAGAACCAATTCCCGACATTTTAAATCCGCCAAACGGGTGACGATCCACCATAGCGCCGGTAATTCCACGATTCACGTACAAGTTACCAACTTCTAATTGATGTTTTACTTTTTCGATATTAGCCGGCGAACGACTGAAAACTCCGCCCGTTAATGCGTATTCGGTTTCATTAGCAATTTCTAAAGCTTGATCTAAATCATCGGCTTTAATCACGGCTAAGACTGGACCAAAAAATTCATTTAAAGAAAGATCATCTTTAGATTTTACATTTCCAAAAATGGATACCGGAACATAGTAACCACCAGCAGGAATTTGACCTTTGTGTAACGTCTTATACTTCGATTCAGCACCTTTGATAACTTCATGAAGGCGAGTGCAAGCTTCGTCATCGATCACAGGGCCAAAGTACCCCTTTGATGTTTCTGCTGTCGAAATTTCTAAAGATCGCGCGCCTTCAACCAAGCGTTCAACAAAGCGATCATAAATATTTTTTAGAACAATTACTTTTGATGCCGCAGAACACTTTTGTCCAGCAAATCCAAATGCCGAATAAAGTACGCCATCAACGGCTTCATCTAAATCGGCATCGTTATCGATGATCATTGAATTTTTCCCACCCATTTCAATAATGCAACGTTTGACGTGCACTTGGCCGGGTTGAACGACAGCTGCGTTTTTCTGAATTAATAACCCAACTGTTTTTGATCCTGTGAACGCAATCGTTGTAGTTAATCGATGCTTTACTAAATAATCACCAACGTCTTCGCCGTATCCAGGAACAAATTGTAATGCTCCTGTTGGAACACCAGCTTGTTTTAAAACCTCAAAAAGTCCTAAAGCCACCAGCGAACTTTGTTCGGCCGGTTTCATCACAACGGTGTTACCGGTCACAAGTGCTGCGGTGACTTGTCCTGCTAGAATCGCTAATGGAAAGTTCCATGGCGAAATCACCACGGCCACGCCACGCGCTTTGTAAATATACTGGCTCAGTTCACCAGGGGCATGGCCGGCGCGTAACGGCGGCGCCATTTCACGCATATGACGAGCGTAAAAACGTAAGAAGTCGATGGCTTCACAAACATCAGCATCGGCTTCGGCCCAGGGCTTTCCGACTTCTAAAATTTGTGTTGCCATGAGGCTGTAACGTTTTTGCAACATAAGATCTGCGGCTTTTTCTAAAACCTGAGCGCGAGTTTCGGCAGAAACATTTTTCCAGGTTTTAAATGCTTTATGGGCTGATTGCATGGCCGTTTCTGCTTGTTCACGTGTGGCCATTTGCACCAGTGCAACAGTCTCAGCTGTATTTGATGGATTCGGCCGCGTGTAAATTGTGGCCGATGAAACGGCTTTATCATCGATGATTGGCGTTACTTTGACTGGGTATGACTTTTTGGCCGTTTGCAAAGCCGTTTCCGTTGAGGTGCGAACGTCTGGAATTGCAAAATCTAAATAAGGTTCGTTAAAAAATTTATTTTTAGGAACAACAACGTCTCCACTCGTTGGAGTTAAGCCAACCGTGGGATCTTTTAATAATGAGCTTGATGATTTGCCATCGGCAAATTTTCCACGCAGCCAAGATTCGTTCGACGTATTTTCTAATAAACGACGAACTAAATAAGCCATGCCCGGAATTAATTCACCAACAGGTGCGTATTCACGAACGCGGTAACCCATATCAGCGAACGATTTTTTAACAGGCTCTGCCATTCCGTAAAGCATTTGTATTTCGTAGGCGTTTGTAGGTAGTTTTAATTCATCGGCCTTGATCAGTGCCGATGCCAAACTTCGGACGTTATGTGAAGCCAAAGCCACGCGAATTGATGCGTAATTTTCTAAAAGTAAATGCGCGCACAATTCATAATTAGCATCACTTTCGGCCTTATTTAAATAAACTGGTATGCTCCAATTTTTTTGTTTGGCTTCAATCGTTTCTGAATCCCAGTACGCGCCTTTGACCAAACGAATCGTAAACGGAGTTCCGCGTTTTTTTGCGAATTCAATCAGATCTTTAATGTCTGCATAGGAATCCCGAAGGTAAGCTTGCACGACGCAACCAAAAAATTTATAACCACGTAATTCAGGTTCGTTAATTAATTCTTTAAACACGTCTACAGTTAAATGTTTTACTCCGTAGTGTTCCATGTCTAAATTAATAAAAACATTTTTTTCCATCCCGCGTTTGAACACGGGGCGAAGTCGGTCTTTTAAAGCTTTTTTAGAATCTTCCCAAGCGAGTTGATTAATTTGCGAAAATAATGCGGTCATTTTTACCGAAACATTTACTTTTGGAATTGGTCCGTCGGCATCGCGATCCAACTGTGGAATTTCAGACCAGTTCACAGCATCTTTTGCAAGCCAATCAATGAGTTCTAAGTAACGTCGTTGGTATTCTAAGGCTTCGCGTTCTGATAAAGTGGCTTCACCTAAAATATCTACAGTGAACGTCATATTATTTTTGCGCGCTTTTTTTAATACGGTTAAGGCTTCTTCAGGATTTTCGCCGGTAATAAACATTTTAGCCATCGAAGTGACATTTTTTTTGATGGCACTAGCCATTAAGCCCGGAGCTAAACTTCCTAAACCAAGTCCCACATTAAAAATAGCCGGAAGCTCAGTTTTGCCACCTTCAGAAAAATATTCTTTTAAATGCGTATGAACTTCATCGCCAGTTGTTAACGACGGAAGTACATCCACAAAACGAAACATGTTGGTTTTAAACTTTTCGTTTTTCATGCTCCAGTCCATCACTGAACCGTACCAAAAATCTTTTGAAAATAACGAAGCCTTTGGTTGAGATTCGATGCGCTTTAAAATTTCTTCGCCTTTAGTAACAACTTTTGACTGGAAATTTTCCATCGAAGCTGGATCTTTTCCAGTATGAACATTTTGATTTTGCATAGTGGAAAGACTATGGCTAAACGACGTCCCAATGGCAAGCCAAAATCGGCTGTTTTGACGAACTTTCAGGGCCGTCTGAAGGAGGCTCCGACCATAGGGTAGCGTCAATTTTATCACCTGTGATTAAAGCGTTAACACCAGCAGGCGTTCCCGTTAATAGCACGTCGCCGTCTTCAACGGGAAAGTGGTTGACTGCAAAACTCAGTAGCGTTTTAGGATTAAAAATCATTTCATTGAGGGAGCCTTTTTGGCGCATCAGCCCGTTTACTTTAAGTTCAAAATAGTAATTGCTGTCAGAAATCTTCAGCCATTTTGACAACGGACATGAACCCGTAAATGATTTTGCTAACGTCCAAGGTTCGCCATTTTTTTTTGCGCCGGCTTGAATATCACGTTCTGTTAAATCGAGTGCTAAAGTGATGTGAGTTAACATAAATTGATCACCAGATTTTTCAATAAGATAAGCCAGTTCTAATTCATGATGAATATTTCTGGTCCACGCTGGAAAATAAATTTTGTCAGACGTGGTGACGGTGCCGCCACCTTTTAAAAAAAATAGCGGTTGTTTTGGAAGTGCCGCATTCATTTCTTTGGCGTGATCTGTATAGTTACGGCCGACGGCCCAAACATGTCTGGTCCTATTTCCGGGGTTTATAGATTCGCTCATGCCGGGCAAACTCCTTTGGATTTAACTGTCCATATTTCATCTGCAATTTCAAAATGGATATACTGGGCCGGAGCCCAAGACGCAAATTCGTAAGTTGTTAAATCAGTTGATGATGGAATAAAAATTAAGGCTTCTTCGACCCAGTCGTAGTGCGAACATAAATAGTGGGTTTCATTTGGTTTTTTAATGGCAATGTCGGCCATCATAGTCAGCATTTTTTTAATGCGTAATCTAAACTGTTCGGCGTTTTCTGTATAGGCCCGCAAATTTAATAAATCCGAGGTTTCAATTTCGGCTTGGTATTTTTGAGAAACGGGCTCAATTGTTTGGCGGGTACGAATTTTTTCTGAGACCCAAGACTTCGTCGGTACGGGGAGTTTATTTTGTATTACGAGCTCGATCAATTTTTCGGCTTGTTTAAATCCAGGTGCCGATAAATTGGGGTCGGTGGCCGGCGTGAGGCCTTTATGGGCATGTCGAAACAAAATGAGCTGCATAGCTATCCTCAGCCCTAATTATGTTTAGGGCTATGAATTATCCTACCTAAAAACTTGTGATCAACAATCAGTTTTGCTATTTTCAATTCCATGTCGAAAATTCATCGCTATTGTTCAAATGACTTTACATTACGCATCGCCGCCGTTGACGCAACGGATGTTGTCGGAGAAGTCCAAGTATTACAGAAAATGTTTCCTGTCGCGACTATGGGGGTGGGAAAAGCTATGGTCGGCGCTTTACTTTTAGCCGCGCAATTAAAAGAAAAACAACAAATTGGCCTCTTATTTCGTGGCAATGGATCACTAAAAAGTATCTATGCCGAAGCCAATTTTGAGGGCCAAGTTCGAGCCTTCACACCAAACCCACAATTTGAACCGCCAGACTACAAAGACGGATCAAAACTGAGTAAAGCCTTGGGGACTGGGACACTTTCAGTATCGCGCCATGTGCCTTTTCAAAAACAACCATTCAATGGATTGGTCGAATTGGTATCGGGCGAAATCGGTGACGACATTGCTCACTACCTTCATCAATCGCATCAAATTCGTTCGATCGTGGCCTTAGGAATATTTTTAGATGAATTTGGCCGATTGAAAAAAGCGGGAGGTGTGATTATCGAAGTTATGCCTGGTGTTGATGAAAACGTTGTTGAATTACTTTTAAAGAATGCCGAAGACAAAAAGCCGAGTGTTTCTAAAATTTTAATGGACGGTGGTCACCCAACAAATTTAGTGATTCCTTACTTGGAAGGAATTCCATTTACAGAACTAGATCACCCCTATGAAGCGACTTATTTTTGTCCGTGCACCAAAGACCGCGTAACAGCTGCTTTAGAAGTCTTAGGCGAAGCGGACTTGCAAGATATGGTGGCAAAAAAAGAAGAACCTGAAGTGACTTGTCAGATGTGCGGTAAACCTTATTTGTTTACGTCGGATGAGATTGTCCAAATTCGGGACACGGTTCATCGAAATTCCATGCATTAGTTAATAAATAATTAATGCATGCCTTACAAAAGTTAGATAAAATAACGGTATGAGTAGATTTGGTCGCGCAGGTTATCTATTTTTGGGGTTTCTATTTTGTGGAATCGGAATTCTAGGCGCAATCTTGCCACTGTTACCATCAACTTGTTTTTTTATTATTGCCGCATACTATTTTGGAATGAGTTCAAAACGACTAGAAAATGCGTTGCTACGTCACCCACGAATTGGTCCAGTGATTTTATCTTGGCGCCAGTACAAAGCCATTCCAAAACTTGGAAAAATAATGGCTTGTGCAGGGATGTCGGTATCGGGAATGATTATGATTTTTTCGCCGGCACCAATTCCTGTAAAAATTGGTGTGCTCTTAGGACTACTGACTTGTGCCTGTTATGTTGTGAGCCGTCCCAATCTTGAAGATGTTGCTGCGGTAACTGTTCGAAAATAGTTTCGAAAAAAATCGAATTATTTGAAACTGCCCCATATGTATGGGTTTGAGCTCCATTTAACTAGGCGCATTGGTGGCCGAATATTGGTCTAAAAGGTTCTTTGTGAAGGGACCATGTAATGACTAAATCGATTTGTTTCCTGGACAGTAGCAAAATTTTCCAATTAAGTATCACTTATGAACCCCAATCTTCCCATCATTTTAATTGGTCCCATGGCAACGGGAAAAAGCACTGTTGCTGATGAGTTGGCAAAACTTTTAGGAATTCCTAGGATTCCAATGGATCGTGTGCGTTGGTATTATTACTTAAAGAGTGGCTTCAGTCTCTCAGAAGAATCAGCATTCAGTACTTTTACTGAAAAGATGGCCTACTGGAAGCCCTACGAAGTCACTGCGGTAAAAAAAATTACGGTGGAGTTTTCAGATTCCATAATCGATTTTGGTGCTGGCCATTCATATTTTCCAAATGAGTCTCATTTTCGCACGGTGCAAGAGCATCTTGCCAACATCAAAAATATATTTTTACTACTTCCAAGTGAAGTGAAACCGCCCATCAGATAATTAGCTTTTTAAAGTGACCCTAAACCCCTAGTTATTAACAATATCACTGACTCTTAAAGCATAGACTTCTATTGTATAAAGACAGTCTATGCTTAATCGAGTTTGCATACTCATAGTTCAAGTAGCAGTTCAAGTAGTCGTTTCTCTCAACGACGGTAAATAATTTCCCATTGTTCCAAATCCAAACTGCTGTGCCGCACGTAATCGATTATGGGCTGGACAAAGCAATTCAAGATTCTGTAAATCTCTGGAACCACCTTTGGCAAAAGGGATTTTATGCTCTATCTGCAAATGATGTTGAGCAGAACATTGCAGTTTTGTTTCAGGGTCCACATATTGGCATTGGTGCTGATCTCTGTTTTTAACTTCTCTCATGGTTGTTTTAGAGACGTATCTTGATTTTGATTCTGGTTTACTTTCCTTTAACGCGATTTGACTTCGCGGTGGTTGCGCTCTGCGTTTTACTTTCTTGAGATTTTCGAGAGTTTGCTTTGTCATCATTTTAAATAACTCAAGCTTTGAAAGTGGTTTACCCAAAAGCACTTGGATTTCTTCAAGTTCTTTTTGTAATTCTTCATCGATGACAATTGTAATCTCGGTTTTATTTCCTTTGATTGGTTTTTCAATCTCTACCGGTTTTGATACGAACCCATCTGGTTTTTTTTCGGCTAAAATTCGTTCAGTTATCTTTGTGGTTTGATTTTCTAGTGAAGCAATAATTTCCTGTTTTTCGCCTTTGTTGGATTTGACCTGTCGAAAATGAGTATTCATCATCGAGATCTGTGTTAAATTTAGATTTCCATTTTGAATCTTGGCTTCAACCCCTGGAATTTCTTTTAGTAATCTCATTGCACTAATTCTGCGCCAAGCGCTTCCTTCAGAAAGTTTCAATTCTTTAATACAATATTCTTTCAAATCTTTAAATCCCAATTGTGCAAAGAGCATTCGCTTTTCATTTTCACGCAAATGCCAGAGCACCTCGATGGTGCTGTGCCTTTCTTTGTCTGCGGCCAATTTTGTTTGTAAATGCAGTTCTTGGTTGGATAGGTGATTTAGTTTCATTATATTCTCCTGGTTAAAACTGGTGATTCGTTATTAAAAATAAAGTTATCACGAGTTTTAATTTTCAGTTTTTTGATGTTTTTAGAGTAGAAAGCACCTGTCGAAACAAGTGAAATTGATCGATTTTAGCTTACAATAATGCTCATCAACACATAGAAACTATTCTGACCGGCGCCTTCTTGTTCGGCCAAAAATAATGTAATAGTGCAAGATTTAAAAACTCAAAATGCTCGTCAATGAAAAGTTTTTTTGACGCAAGTATTTCGTTTCAGTTGGTTACAGTGCTGAACTATTTCATTATTCATCAGACGCTAATGCGAATGCTTATTCTTGATGTTATTGCTCGCCTTAAAAAGACAGCTTAGGAAAGCTCATCAATGGGAACC
>JAYVHE010000138.1:0-12366 GCA_043771495.1 Bdellovibrio sp.
CGATAGGATCTTGATCAAACATTTAATACTGTTTACATTAATTAATTTAGTGCTTTGCTTAGCAACGAATACTTTTACTAATGTTATTGACCTGGCCAACTCAAAATATCTATTTGAAACCATCGTCCAATCACATTTTGAAAATACTGAGCAAGCCAACACCTATACCGGGGTCATGATCATCACGACGATCTATTCTCTTATTTTAGCGGTTTTTTCATTTTTGTTACTCTTAAAAAAGGGCTCAAAGGTCAGTATTGTTCAAATTTTGCCTTTAACTTTATTTCTGATTTATGCGGGTGCCATCATCACTGGCCAATCGTTTATGATTTATCGTTTTCAAACACGTGGTCTGAGTAGCGTCATGGCATTTTCAATCGTCTTAAGTTTACTAGCAACGATTTCCATGATTAAATTTAAATGGATTACCCACGTTATATCTATCGCAATGATCGGAGTATTTGGTTGGTTTGCGTTTTATGCTGGTCAGGGTTATTTGCGTATGTCAGAGGGTCTCTATTTACGCGAAAGCTATTACATGCCGCAAAGTGATTGGGACATGTATGATTACATCCGCAAAAATATCCCCACTAATACTCCAACGATCGTTTTAGAACCCGGCGATAATTACCTGGTTCCTGTGTATACAGATGTTGATATGATTATTTATGACAACAATTTTTCAACACAAACAATGGGCCAAAATATTGATCGGCTTTTATCGGCAATTCATTTTTTAAAAATTACTGACGAACGATTTTTTAAAATTTTAGCAGACTATAAAGTTTATGGTCAAAACTACTTATGTCCGCCAATTAGAATGAGCACCAGCTATCGTGATAATTTTTCTCATCATTTTGTGAATCAATTCTTTTACATCCCATTTATCCGTCAAGCTTACGGTGTAAATATTTATGATTTTACAAAAAGAGCGTTCACCGAAGATTTTTTAGGAAAGCTTAAACAACAACTGGCCTCTGAACCAATACAAAATTGGACTCCGGAAAAAGGAACTCTCCTTTTGGTTGATTATAAATCTCCAATTTATGAAACAGCTTCGCTCGTTGGCTTTGAACTGATTTTTAGAACTGAAACTAAAGGCCTTTACAAATTTTCAGGTACTCATTAATTCCTCACAAAATGGAAAGTATCGACGATTGCAGTAATGACAATCCATACTCTGCGCTTTTCTCGGGATGAAATTGAAATCCTAAAATGTTTTTGCGACCGACGATGGCCGGAATTTTTACATGACCGTACTCTCCCCAACCGATCACTTCATTGGGATCAGTATCAACGGCATAATATGAATGCACAAAGTAACATTGCGAAACCGAGTCACTCGTTTTCATTTTAATACCGGCCCAACCAACATGAGGAACAGGAAATTTCTTACCATCAATCATTTGCACAGGAATTTTATCCATCTTTCCTTTAAGATAACCAAGTCCTTTGTATTGACCCATCTCGCAACTTTCCTGAAACAACAACTGCATCCCTAAGCAAATTCCAACCAGTGGCTTATCCGCGGCGACCCATTGATCAATGAACGGTACAAATTTTTTGTCGTTCAAATTTTGCATGCCTTGACCAAATGCACCCACACCCGGGATCATCAACACTTTAGTTTCTGGTGAAACTTCGGCAGGACTGGCCGCTAACTCGACTTTAAATCCAATGTGTTTTACCGCACGAAAAGCATTTAAAATATTACCAGCATCATAATCGACAATAGTTACTAAAGTTTCTTCGGCCAGTTTTGAATTTGAGGTCATGTTAACCGAACCTCGACTCCGCTGGAGTGCAGCGATTGTTTTATTTCAGGAATAGTTAAATTTTTATAATGTAGCGACCGTGCTATTGAAACTGCATTAGCGCCGGCCTTGATCGCAGCTAATGCATCTGCCGGCTTTCCAAATCCACCACTGGCAATAACCGGGATATTTACATTCTTTGAAACAAGTTCGATCAACTGAGTATCGTAACCGATGGCCGTGCCTTCGTTATCAACTGAGGTAATTAATAATTCGCCGGCGCCAAGTTGTTCGACTTTGCGAACCCAGTCTAATATTTCAAATCCTGAATTTTCGCGCCCATTGTCGTAGTAACAAATCCAATTGTCGTCAGAAATCCTTTTGGCTTCAATTGAAACGACGACCGCTTGCGCACCAAATTTATCCGCAAGTTCAGAGATAAGTTCTGGCCGCGCAAAAGCAGCTGTATTCAATGCGACTTTATCGGCCCCCGAACGAAATAAACTTTTAGCGTCATCGGATGTTCGGATGCCACCACCCACACAAATAGGTACAAAAATACTTTCTGCAACTTTAGCGACTAAATCATGAATACCGTTTCGATTATACAGACTGGCCACGCAGTCCATAAGTAAGATCTCGTCCGCACCGGTCTGATAATAATCTCGAACAAAATCTGATGGATTCCCGATGACTCTGAGGCCTTCGAGTTGAATTCCTTTTATTAAATTTGGCCATTTAATATCTAGTCGCGGGATTACTCGGATCATTTTATAACTAAGTTTCCCAAATTGGTTTGGTGAGTTTCCACTGACCTTCAACTTGTTTCCAAATGTGAGGCGAACGCCAGCTGTCGATAACTGCAGTAAACTGCTCTTCGGTAATTTGGCAATACTCTAAAAAGTCTTTTAAATGCTTCTTAGGAAATTCACCATCATATTTTTTGACGAGTTGGATGGCTTCTTCGCGCGTAATTTTACTATCTCGAACTTCATGGGCACTATCAGACGTTGAACGACCAATACCAAACTTAATAAACCCTAAGTAGTAATGATATCCGTCAATTTTATCATCAAGACTGGCATACTTCGAATAAGTTCCTTCAGAGCGTTCTGTATTGGGCATGAACCCTGTGTTTTGTTGACAGTAATAAAAATTTTCCTGTGGATCCCAAAACTTATAATAACCTAAAAAGTGAATAGCCGTTTTATTTTTCTGGATGTCTTCAAATTTCGGTGCCATGAATGGCATTAAATCTGCTTTAGACAATCCGTGTGATTCCCAAAATTCTGGCGCAAGGCCCGAGAAATAATGTTTATCGTGATCAGCAATATCGCGATTTGGCTTGTGGGCATTTTTCATATCGCCACCGTATTCGACTTCGCCATTTTCTCCATACATGATCAACGAAACCTTATATTTTACGGCCATGTGCATGGGGAAATTTGTTTGACCGTAAATAAACGGTTGGAAAGGATCTCCTAAGTGAACGAACGACAAGTTAGTTAACTTACGCGTGACTTGACCGTTTGGTTTTCCGTAAACATTATCAAAACCGGCTTCAATAAATTTATCTAAATTACGGCGACCAATATCAGTAGCGATTAATGGGGCCCATGTTACCGTTAGCGGAGTCATGCCATATTTATATTTTAATTGATGGGCAACGAAACTTCCGTCTTTACCACCACTACATGGAACAATCACATCGTATTCGCCGTTGCCTTTACGATACTTATTACAAAGCTCGACGAGTTCTTTTTCGCGTAGATCCCAATCAATTTTGCTGCGCTTGTATTCGCCAAACTGACACGCTGAACACACACCTTCAGCGTTGAAGGTAATTCGTGGACGTTGATTCGACATCGAACATTTTTTACAGTAATGAATGTCTGCAGGTAAGTTATAAAGTTTAATGACATCACGTTTAGGCACTTCAAATGAACCCATTTTGCTTTCCCTTTTTTCTAATTGAACTTCACTCATGACTTATTTCAAATTCCTTTTTGTTTTCTTAGTATTAGTAACCACTTTTCGGCCCTGTGGGCTCAGCAACCTACGAGCTAACTTTAAATCCTGAGGCTCGTCAATATCCAACGAGTCTCGCAAGCTCATCTTATAGACCAAGGCTTTACGTCCAATAAATGATTTATCTTTTTTAAGCTTTTTAGCCGTTGCAAAATAAATTGCTCCGTTTAGGGCATAAATTTCAGGTGTATCTTGCGTGCGAAAGGCAAAAATTTTAGCTCCTAAAAGTGGTTCAAGGTGGCTCGCGCCGGACTTAGACTTGGCGACAACCATATGAAACGGGTTCGTCACCACAGGTGCAACTGAAACTAATGAATCCGCGGTGCTTGATGAGAATTTTTGCCAGCTTTCCTTAAGGTGTTTGGTCGTTCTAAATGGGGATGTTGGCTGGAGTAAACAAAGAGACTCGGTTTTTTTAAAGAGTGGATTATTCAAAAGGTCCAAAAGTACATCCATTGATTTCGCGGTGTCACTGGCCAATTGGGGACTGCGCTTGATGGCAATGACAGTTTTGAATTTTGCGGCCTCTTTAAGAATCAAATCAGAATCCGAACTCAAAATAATGTGGGTAAATAGTTTGGAATCGACGGCTGTTTTTAATGTTCGAGCCACCAATGATATTCCATTAATTTTGACTAGGTTTTTATGAGGAATACGTTTAGATCCACCACGAGCGGTCACCACCGCAATGCAAGAGTGCTGTGTCGGGTTCATCCTTCGCCACCATTTCTGGTCTTGCTGGTTTTGGTATTTGTATTTAAATCGTAAAATTTTTTGGTTTCAGTCCGCATAGAGTGATTCAGAAAATTATAAATGTGATTGGCCATTTGTCGAGATGTTTCCGGTTTAAAATAAATGCTTTTATCCCAGCTGGAGTTTCCTTTTTTTAATCCAACGACTTGTGAGAAATCAAATTTTGCCAGGTCTTTAGAACCTGATATTTGAATAACTGTAGGATCGCACTCGCGACCGTCCTGCCGAAAGCCCACGTTGACTGTTGGTGTTCCTAAACTATTTGCTTCAATCACCCCGCTTGAAGAGTTCCCAAGAATAGCAATTGCATTTTTGACCATCGACAAATAATTAACGGCGCCTAGGGACTCAACAAACATAAATTTGTCGCCGACAGTGTGTCCAAAAACATCAAGCATTTGGCGAACATGCTCGCCACCTTGGTCTACGTTGGTGCCTGAAGCAACGACACAAAAATCAGATTGGGTTTTTAGCCAAGCTGCGAGTTTTTCTAGAAATAATTTAAATAAGGGAATTCCAAAATCGGCCGCGTTGGTTTCGGGGTGAAACGTCATCATAAAAACGTTTTTCGTTAACTTTAAACCTGTCGCTGAAGCCAGTTCTTCAAGAGTTCGCAGTTTAATGACTAAGGAGTTTTCAACACCGAGCGCGCCCACATCAAAGACTTTATTCGGCGATTCGCCCAGCTGAATGACCCGTTCGCGGTATTTTTCTGCGGATACAAAATGTAATTCCGACAACTTAGTAATGCAGTGTCGGTATTTATCATCTAAGGCCCCAAAGGTTAATTCCCCACCATGCAAATGAGCGAGTGGTATTTTTAATGTCGCACAGACCGAGGCAAAACAAAATGTCTCGAACCGATCACCAAGAACAATCGCCAAATCAATTTTTTTATTTTCTAAACTTTTTGCGAACAAACTAAAACTATTGGCCATTAACGACAATTGATGATGCGATACTGAAGAGTCCATCGTCCAACGAACTTCTAGGCGCTCCAAATCTGGAAATGATTTTTTGATTTCACTAATGGTCAATCCGAATTTTTCATCAAGATGAGTTCCAGTTACAAATAAAACTGTTTTTACATCCTGGTTGGTCTGCAATTGCTTGATCAACGGATTTAATAACCCAAAATCAGCCCGCGTCGATGTAAATACTAAAACGATTTTCACTGAATTAAATCTCCAGGTTGAAAATCCTGATCAGCCGGTTTTCCTAAATAAACATGCCACTTCATTGGAGAAATTCCCGAACCAGGACGCGCTGTCGTTAAATTCTGCACCGTGAATACTTCGCCCTTTTTAATTGGTTTCAATGCCACTAAAGACTTACGTGCAACAACTCGGTTTTTAAGTTCTTTATCTGTGGGTTTTTTGACGTGGCTGCCCAGCGCCACTTCAATGTTTCGAATACTGGATACCATTTGTTTTAGCTCAAGAGGCTCTAACGATGCCGCGTGATCCGGACCTTCTAATTGACGACTTAAAGTAAAATGTTTTTCAATAATCTGCGCGCCCAATGCAACCGCGGCAACAGGCACTTCGGTTCCCAAAGTATGATCCGAATAACCATAACTAAGTCCTAAATCGCAACCTAATTCAGCCATGGCCAGCAAATTGACGTCTTTCATTTCTGTCGGATAATCCGTATGACAATGTAAGACCGACAAATTTTCTGTGGACGTCCCGGCTGTTTTCAGAACTTGAACCGCAGCATGAACATCTGAAAAATCACACATGCCTGTAGAAACAATTACTTTTTGATTCAAAGATCCAATTTTTTCCAAATACGGCAAGTTGGTAATTTCTCCGCTGGGGATTTTCCACAGTCCCAATTTTAAAGAAATTAAAAAATCAAGACTTGCAAAATCAAAGGCTGTCGATAAAAAACCAATTTTTAATTTTTTGCACTCGTCTATCAGGCGAAAATGATTGTCCTGACTTAATTCCAGATTCTTTAACATTTCGTATTGAGAATTAGTCTTTGAAGACGTATTCGCTGCCGACTTATCTAAATTAGTTTTTTGATAGTCCGCCATTACAGCGGCCTGAGTGGCTAATAATCCCGCTTGAAACGTTTGAAACTTAACGATATCGGCTTTAGCTTCGGCGGCCGCGTGCACCAGTTCCAAGGCCATTTTTAAATCACCATTGTGGTTAACTCCGGCTTCGGCGATGATCAAGCAATGCTGTTTAGACCAACTCATATTAGACATTATAAATATCTGCTTTGTATTTTTTTAAATTTTCAGGATTCAAAAACCAATCAATCGTCAGTTTTAAACCGGTTTCTATATTAACTTCCGGTTTATAGCCCGTTAATTCATTAATTAATTTATTGTCACACCACAACCGGTGGACTTCGGAATTCTCTGGCCGAATTCGTTGCTCATCGTGAACAATTTTAGCATCGGACTTCATCAGAGATTGAATCAAATTAAAAGTCTTCTCAATGCTGATCTCAAAATTTGAACCAATGTTCACGGTTTTACCAATAGTTTTTTCAGATTCAGCCAAAGCAACAAATCCACGGCATGTATCTAAAACGTAGTTAAAATCGCGCGTTGGTCGAACATCGCCAAGCTCGATCGTTTTTTTACCATTGGCCAACTGGGCGATGATCGTAGGAATCACAGCCCGTGCCGATTGGCGCGGACCATAAGTATTAAATGGTCGGGCAATTGTTAACGGTAATTTAAACGAATTATAAAAACTCATCGCCATCATGTCCGAAGAGATTTTAGAGGCACTGTAAGGCGACTGAGGCTGCATGGGATGGGCTTCATCAATCGGCACATAGCAAGCTGTTCCGTAGACTTCACTGGTTGAGGTATGAATAAAACGAGTCACGCCATTTTCCATAGCGGCCTTGCACATATTTACCGTTCCGTTAATATTTGTTTCAATATAACTTTGCGGAGCCACATAGGAATACGGAATCGCGATCAACGCCGCTAAATGATAAACGGTGTCGATGCCTTTACACAATGTATTGCACATAAAGGGATCGCGAACATCACCCGTTACGACGTCTAAGTTTTTATTTTTTGGAACTGAATCTAACCAACCCCAATTATTAAATGAATTGTATTGAGAAAGCGCGCGCACCGCGTGACCCTGGGCTAATAACATTTCAGTTAAATGCGAGCCAATAAATCCATCGGCACCCGTGACTAGAATTTTTTTCATAACGAATTCTCTTTAGCGTGATCTTTAAGGGCCAGTTTCAAAGTATCAACAACATAACTCTGATTTTGGTCCGTTAATTCAGGAAACATCGGCAAACTTAAAATTTCATGTTGATACTGGTTCGCGACCGGATAATCTTCCACGCGATACCCGTGATTTTTGTAAGCCTCTAAAGAGGGAAGCATAATTGGATAATGTATTCCGACTTCGATGCCCGCTTGTTTCATAACATCAACAATTTGTTCGCGGTTTTTTACACGAATGATGTAGTGATGATAAACATGCTGCTCATGTGCCGGAAGTTCTGGTCTAATCAGGCCAGCAATGCCGTCTAATAACTTGTGATACGTTTTTGCCTTTTGGCGACGAGCCTCGGTCCATTCTTGGATGTATTTTAATTTTACGCGAAGAACCGCCGCCTGCAAATTATCGAGCCGTGAATTGTAACCTTCGAATTGATGATTGTATTTATCACTTCGTCCGTGGTTGGCCATCATCTTCATTTTTTTAGCCAGGATCGGATCATTGGTAACTATGGCTCCGGCATCGCCGGCGGCTCCTAAATTTTTTCCCGGGTAAAAACTAAAAGATCCCGCGTTACCCCATGTTCCACATTTTTTTCCATCGATCGAAGCTAGATGCGATTGTGCACAATCTTCAATAACAAATAAATTATATTTTTTGGCCAGAGCCATAACACGCGGCATGTCGACGATGCGACCATATAAATGCACAACTAAAATGGCTTTTAATGTACCGGCAGTTCCACTTTTTTGACGAACGTCCAAAAGGTGTTCTGTTTTATCTAAATCCATCAATAGCGTTTGTGGATGGCAATCAATAAACACAGGTTTTGCTTCACTGGTTCCAATTGTTTCAGATGAAGCAAAAAATGAATTGGCGACCGTGAGCACTTCATCGCCGCGACCAATTCCCAAGGACTTCATGATGATTGAAAGTGAATCTGTTCCATTGCCAACGCCAATACAAAATTGTGAACCCATCAAGGTCGCAAATTCTTTTTCGAAGGCTTCTTTTTCTTCGCCACCGATGAAAGCGCAGTCTGCAAAAACTTTTTCAATTCGCGCAGACAATTCAGGCCATAATTTTTTATGTTGGGCTTTAAGATCTACTAATGGGATTAGACTTGGCTTATTTTGCATATTTTCCTACTTATTTGGTTTTTGCGGGATTACCCATAACGATCGATTCTTTGCTGACATTTTTTACAACATTGGACCCTGAGCCCACAACAGCCGAAGCGCCGATATTTATTCCAGGCGAAATCGTCGAATTAGCTCCAATGACAGCCCCCGCTTCAACGGTCACACCTTGTAATTGATTTTTAGTCTCTGGTCGATTTGGAAATTTTGCGTTGGTCAGCACCACGTGAGGTCCAATCCAGCAGCCTTTTTTTAATACTGAGAATTCCGGCACAAATGCTTGCGTATGAATGCGAACATTGTCTTCGATTTTAACTTGGTGCTCGACGACAGATAAGGTGCCGATACTCACGTTGTCGCCGATCGAATTGTTTTCGCGAATGTTGGCTTTATTGCCCGTTTGAAAATTTTTACCAATTTGATTACCAGAATAAATAACCGTGAACGAGCGAATATGCGCGTTGTCGCCAATGACTGTTTTAGGCTGAGATCCGTCGCGCAGTGGCGCACCGACGACACAAAAGTCTTCGATCACGCACCCATTTCCGAATTCAACATTCGGGTAAACAACTGCCGTCTTTGCGATAATTGGCGAAACTTTTGACGTCATCGCGACTGACCTAGCTGGTGGCCTAACTGGTGGCCTAGCTTAGATTTTTTTGGCGTAAACGGAAAATGCACCGGCATTTTTGTTTCTATGGATTCGTAAATGGCCGTGATCAATTCTAAACTTTTTTTACCCTCTACGCCATCCACAGGATTTTTAATTTCGCCGTTTAAGCAACGAACCACATCTTGCAAATAGGCTTGGTGACCGTAACCATACACACTTGGGGGATTGACCGAAAATTTTTCGCGGATTTCAGCATCCGCTGGAATCGGAGTTTTAAAATTCCAGTGTTTAATTTCATTCACAGCAAAACCCGCAATTTCTACCGAGCCTTCAGAGCCCATCACACTGACTGAGCCTTCAAGGTCTTTTGGACGAACGGCTGTTGTGGCTTCGATCAAACCGATCGATCCATTTTTGTAACGAATGATGGCCACACCAGTGTCTTCGGTTTCGGTTTTTACTAAAAATGTATCCGATTGCGCGTAAACAGATTCGATGTCTCCGCCCATGACCCAGTTTAATAAATCCACATGGTGGCTGGCTTGATTCGTAAATACGCCGCCATCCATGGCCCAGGTGCCACGCCAAGAATCTTGATCGTAATATTTTTGATCGCGGCACCAACGAACACGAACTGTGCCCATCAGTAACCGACCAAACCGTTTACTTTTAAGGGCCTCACTCAGTTTTGTGACTGGAACATTATAGCGATTTTGTTTAACAACAAATAATTCCCGGCCATTTTTTTGCGCGGCTGCAACCATCGCATCAGCGTCGGCCATTTTTAACGCCATTGGTTTTTCAACCACAACATGTTTGCCAGCGTTAAGAAAAGCAATCGCATGTTCTGGATGCATTCCACTCGGAGTAAGTATCGTTGCAACATTAAAATCGGCGCCTTTCAACAGCGCTTCAAAGGAGGTAAAAAAAGGCACATTGAATTTTTCACCGGCCGCTTGCGCGGGCTCAAGCAGAATATCACAGACGGCAACCAGCTCGGCACCTTGAATTTGACCTTGGGATAGGAGCTCCAAATGTCTCTTACTAATGCGACCGCAACCAATAATAGCAAACTTAATTTTCATAGGTAATAAGTCATAACCTTAAACGACGATTAAGTAAATAAATCCGTAGTGGATTTTGATTTTTTTAAATGAAGTATTCTTACATTTAATGCTTCATTTTTTTTTAAAATTTGCTAGTGTCATCCAAATGAAATTTCTTGTACTGACACAGTTTTATACACCCGAAACCGGTGCAGCCCAGACGCGGCTGAAGGAATTCACCGCGGCACTTGCCAATTCGGGTCATACTGTAGAAGTTTTCACGGCCATGCCAAATTATCCCTTAGGTCGAATTTTTGATGAGTACAAAGGCCGCTTTTACGACTGTGAAGTTCAGGGACAAATCAAAATTCATCGTGTTTGGCTCTTTGCAGCACTGGGGCGCTCTCTCTCACGACTACTGTGTTATTTTAGTTTCACTTTTTTCTGTTTTTTTGCCTTCTTGGTTTGCAAACGTCCTGATTACATTTTTGTCAATTCTGGGCCGCTTTTCTTAGTGCTACCCGGGCGATTCTTGGCGTGGGTGTTTCGCTGTAAACTTATACTTAATGTGGCGGATCTTTGGCCGCGGTCCGTTGAAAAACTTGACGGCGCCGTTTTTAAATTTTTAATCAAGTTTTCTCGCGGTCTTGAAGCCTGGGCTTATTCAACATCGGACTATGTTGTGGCTGTGACCGAAGGCATTCGTACGGCATTACTGGATGAAAAAAAAGTACCTTCAGACAAAGTCCTCTTTTTGCCAAATGGAGTCAATACGACGCTCTTTGATCCGGGCAATGCCGAACCTATTCCTTCATTAGACCTTGTGAAAATTCTAGATAAAAAATTCGTTTTCATCTACCCAGGAAATCATGGCTACGCCCATGCGTTGGATAATGTTTTAGACGCCGCAAAGATTATACAAAATGAAGCCGCAAACGATTCCGAGCTGAATCAAATTCATATTTTATTAATTGGTGATGGGTCGGAAAAACGTCGACTTGTTGAAAAAGCGAATTCTTTGCGTCTAACGAATTTAATGTTTCATGAACCGGTTTCGTCAGAACATTTAGTGCCGATCTTGAAAAAAAGCCAGGTCGGATTAATTAACGTTAAAAACTCTTCGTTAGCCTCTGAAACTCGCCCCGCAAAAATGTTTCCAATTATGGCGATGGGTAAGGCTATTTTGTTTTCGGGCTTTGGCGAAGGCGCCAATTTATTATCTGAAGTTAAAGGTGGTCGCGTCGTCGAGCCTGAAAACCCTCAAGCGCTGGCGACCGAGATGATGAATTTTTTTAAAAATAAATATGACCTGAATCAAATGGGAATTAATAATCGAAATTTTGTGAAATCTAAAATGGAATTCTCAAGCCTCATTAATGAATGGCTTCAAGACTTATTTAGACGCGAAGGAAAAATATGAAAATTGGTGTTTTTGGAACTGGCTACGTTGGATTGGTGACCGGTGTTTGTTTTGCCGAAATGGGCAATACCGTAACTTGTGTCGATATTGATTTACAAAAAATTAAAAATTTGAAAGATGGAATTTCACCGATTTATGAGCCTGGCTTAGAGCCGCTCTTAAAATCAAACATTTCTGGTAAACGCATTCATTTTACGGATCAGGCGAAAAAAGCTATTGATGAAAATGAAGTGCTTTTTATTGCTGTCGGAACGCCACCATTTGAAGATGGCTCCGCTGATATGAAGTATGTTTTAAAGGTTGCTGAAACAATTGCTGAAAACATGCAGGCTTACAAATTACTAGTCACAAAATCAACAGTTCCCATTGGTACAGCTCTGAAAATTCAAACTTTAGTG
>JAYVHE010000139.1:0-9473 GCA_043771495.1 Bdellovibrio sp.
CCACGGACTTCAACTTACGCTTTAACAAATGTAACTTTAAGGTACGGATCAATGTTAGCCGGCATGGGCTTAGAGGACGCGGTAGCGAAAGATCGTCATTTAATGAAGGGTCTTAATGTTTACAACGGATACGTCTGTTACGAGCCCGTAGCGCGTGATTTAGGTATGGAATACAAACCATACAATCCTAAATAATCAGTTTTTCCAATCATTATTAAAATAAAAAGGCCGCGCAAGTGGCCTTTTTATTTTTAAATCGGGTTACTTTTTTGTAAAAAATTATTTTTTAAAAAACAAAGATCTTTTCTGGAAAAAAAATCTTCATGTTTTGAAAAATCTTCTTTGGAAATCTGAACATTGATTTCTGGAGTGTTGATTTCAGAACGAAACACGTCTCTGAACCCGACCAGGTCTGAAGGATTTTGCAGATCGGCATCGAAAGGTATTTTTTTTGCTTCCAAAAAATCGGTTAATATTTTTGCTTTATTTAAATCGAAGGGACCAAGAGTTACTTTTTCCATAATCGTTATTTTGCATTAAGCAAGTTGCAAATCAATAGCTAAACGCGATGGCTATTGAAGTTAATTATTTTGGTTGCAGGGCGGCCTGGTAAGCCTGACGTTTAGTTAAAAATTCAGACAAAAACATCGCGAGCACTGCGTACGTCATAAAAACGTAAAAGCCAAATTGCAGCTTAGTTCCATTGGTCGTTAACATCACAAGCTCTTCTGAAGCCTCATGCAAAACGCCGAGTTGGCTTTCCATAACTCCGTTAAATCCGATGTAGGCCATAAAGATTGCAATGATCATAACGTCGGTCATGGACCATTTTCCCGACTTTAAAACAAAAAACTGCACCCATTTGTTTTCACGCGTGTTCCAAGGATTGTAATAGTAAGCGATCGAAGAAATTAGTTTAGTGATGGGAAAAACCACGCTGAACATCACCATCAGGATGCCGACGATTTTCATTTCAAAATCAGGATGGCGAAACATGATCCAGAAAACGTCGATGACGCTTTTAGTTTGAAAATACAAAACTTGGTTTGTGAATTTGACCTGATGATCAAACAACACAAAGCTCATTTCGGATATTTTTGCTTCTAGATCTATCATTGGAGTCATGACACCAGTTAAAAGTAAAACAAACAGCAGCGACACCAGCACAATGTACTCTTTGCTGGGAAGGGCATCTTTAGAAATGCCGGCAATCACAAACGCACAGATCGCAATCAGCATTAAAATTTGCGACAACATTTCTAAAAGTTTTTGGGTGTTTGTAATTTCATATTCTAAAATGGTTCGGGCTTCGATCGTGTCTTGCGTCGATGTTTTTTTAATAATTTTATCAACTTGAGTGTTGTCTTGCTCTTCAAACGTTTTATCAAAATATTCATCGACTTTATCAATCAACGCTTCTTTCAATTTACGTTTATTTTTAGGCTTTTCCATTACCTTGATGATTTCATCAGCGTACTTAGGAACGCCTTCTTTGATGTCTTTGATATCTACAAAAGTGTGTATCAACGACTGTTTAAAGCGGCCCTTGAAAGTCTTATTATTTTTTTCACGCATGCGTTTATCGACTGTGTCGATCAGGGAATGCAACTGGGCTTCGACCATCGGCTTTAGATTTTTGGTTTCATTTAAATTCATGTTACCGATCTCAGCTTCAACGATTTCGGAAATCTGATTTTTCCATTCATTAATACTGAATAGGCCATATTTGATATTATTGAGTTCGGCTAAATCGTGTTTTTTAACTTGATGAACCCGTGATTTGGAAATGATTTGTTGGCTCAACACCAGGGAAACTAAAAGAAATAAAATATACAAGTAAGGCCGAGTTTGTTTCACGTCTTATTTATAAGATAAGGTTTGTGTCCTAGCAAGTGATGTGAAGTTCTTTTCACAAAAAATGCAGATTTCCCCACGATTCGGTTTTAAGCAGTGGAATATTTCGTTGTTTTAAAGTCTCTACCGTTTGCAGGTGTGGGTGCCCGTACTTTTTCCGGCGAGCCGATGCCACGGCCATTTTCAAATTCGGCAGTTGATACAACAGCGCGGTTTTAGTACTGGTGCGACTGCCGTGGTGGCCTAAAATAAGGACTGAAATTTGTGATTTGTTTTCTAAGAGCGGGAGCCAAAATTTTTCTTGCGATTTTGGAGAATCTCCCGGAATTAAAAATGATTTACGTTTAAAGACCGTCGAGCACGAGTTTTTGTCTTTATAATTGCAGTCGACAATGATGGTTTGGTTTTCTTTAAGTCCGCGGGGTATTTTATTCACCGAAGTGCAAGGCGGAAGCCGAGCCATATACGACAAATTAAAATTTTCGGGTCGAACCATCCAACAAACTGATTTGGCACGATTTGCAATCAAGCTCAAGTAGGCATAGTGATCTAAATCGGAATGCGATAAATACAATAAATTATTTTTCTGACCACATAAACTGACAAACTGCTTGTGAATATTTTTAAAATAGTTAATTTCGCCACCAAAATCAAAATGCCGACATTCATTATTAGTAACTTGGGTGATCCATTGCCCTTGGCCCACATTCCAAACAATCCAAAAATTTTGCGGTAATGGCGCAGATCCAGATCGACAGAGTAAGATCAAAAACAGTCCAAGAATGAACTCGCGCATTAACTTCTGACCTTTGCAAGCTTCAATTGAATAACTAAAAGAAAAACAATCATCACGGAATTAAAAAACAAAGCGGAGTCTCGATCAACATAAAGCAGAAAGTTTTTCTGCGGATTAAAAAGTCCGATGATCTGGATTAAGCCAGAAAATAGTGTTTCAAAAATTACAGTTAACGGTGGAATCAAACACGCAAGCATTGCCAGTGGAAAAAGTATTAGTTCAAGGACCGGTGTCAGAGCTAAACCAAATAAGGGGGACCATAGACTCGGAAATCCCAAAAAAGCAAAAACCGCAAAAAATGAAAAATAAATCAAAAGTATCCTGACCAAACTTTGTTTGATTTTATTTTCGGCGTAAAATTCTGTGGCTATATCTAAACTCAAAGATGCAAGCCAACTCATTTGAAAACTCAAAGAAAAAATCCAAAGGGGATTTATGAACAAACACAAAAAAGTACAAACCCATTGCTTAAACGTCGTGGACCAGACCCATTTTTCTAATTTTACCATTTCACTCAGCACGATCGCCATAAAGGATCGCATAATCGGTGGATTCATTTCACAAATCAGTACAAACAGGAATAACAAACAGAGCCTGCTGGATATTCGATTTTTTAGAAAATAGCTTAAGCCGCGATCAATCAGCAAGAGGTGGGATCCAGAGACCACCAATAGATGAATTAATCCGCTAGCTGCAAAAGTAGACTGTAGGGTGAGGGATTCTATTTTATGTCCGCAGACAAGCGCGGCAGCAGCTTCGGAATGTTGAGCAAAGTGTGCGGTTTGTTGGACACAAAGCCCATGTAAAAAATCGGTCGTCGGAATGAGTAAATTTCTGAGGTCAAACGGCAGTGCGATTTTTAATAGAGAAAATTTAATCAACGTAAGAATAATAAAAATAAAAATCAAAAAAAACATCAGACTAGACCTATCAAAACTTAAGTTTATTGGATGGACCCCCTAAGCGATACCGACCTTATAGCTGATCCGCATGTCGTTTGCGTGAGCTGGGTTGTTATTCGAACCGGGTGCGAATAATCTATAAGGATGCGGGTTATACTTATTGGTGGATTTCTTTTTCTAATTTCGGGTCTTTTTCAAGTGGCTCAAGCTGCAAAAAAAACAAAGCCAAAAGTGATCCAGTATCCTATTGCGGCCTACCTGGATGCCGAAGAAAATGATCGCGTTCAAGTGTTCACTTACCCCGATGAATTGATCAAGGATAACAACCATTTCGTCGTTGAAAATTGGCGTCATTGTAAGAAAACAACCGATCCCGTGTCCAAAGAAAGAATTTGCGAAAACGCGAACGGCTGGCTGCCGCGTGATGCAACGATTGAAATTTTGGAACCACCTATTTTTCGGGATACAAAAGACTGGCGCGGCGATGGGAAGCTGATTAAAGAAGAATTTGTAAAAATTAAATTTTCCTATCCAGAAATGTCAGGCCCACCGCGCACGGGATACATCGAGAAAGGCAAATTAACAAATAGTCCAAATAGAGCTTTTTTTGAAACAGTAGGAAAAGATCAAGGTGCGCCGGAACTATCATCGCCCTGTGGACGTAAAAATTGTCCGAGCCCTAGAATTCAAGAGTCTGTTCAAGATGCAAAAAAAGTTGTTGAAGCCGTGGAGCGTTCGGATGGGCTTCTAGTTAATCAGTCCATCGTCAATACAGCCAAAGAGATCGGTGCGTTTATTGGAAAGTGTTATAAAAAAACTCCTCAGGAAGTGGCCACGTGGGCGCCGACTGGAAATGTCTTCCAAGAAATCATTGCGCCGGATTTAAAAGCTGCAAACATTCCGAAAATTCAAATTGAAGGACACACGGAAGCCAATCCAAAATTACTGGATCATGTAAAACTTGAAGCAATAGATGCTCTTGCGCGGACGATCTATGCTGAAATGGGACAATGTTTTAATAAAGGATTGCAGTACCCCATGGCGGTCGGTCGAATCATTCACAATCGAAGCAAGGCGACCTGTAAATTGAAAGACAAAGTTTTTATCCAAGGTCGCCATCCGAAAAATGCGGCTGAGGAAACGAAAGCGGCAACGACGCCGCAGCAGTTTAGCTTGTGGCGTAGGTCCGAAGGGCAACGAAAAAATGGACCATTGTTGCAAGCACTGTGTCCACCTGCAAAACAGGGCGGTGAGTATTATGCGGCCAGCTCTGCACCAGCCATGGAATACAATATCTGGAAAAATGCCGTTTACATTGCGACGCAAACCATGCTTTTTCCAAAAAGTTTTATGAAACGAACCTCCGATATGGAAGGCCGCTACTATTACACTTCGGGCCTTGGGGGATTTCATGACCTCGAGCGAGTCATCCCTACGATTGAAGGGCGTCCGCTCGACAATCCAAAATGTATGGAAGTATGGCGTGACATGGCGGTCGATGCCCATTGCAACGGTGGCGTTACTCCAAAATTTGATAAGGATAATCCGGTTGATCCGGCCTATGCGGCTCGTAGAAAATTGGCTGAAGAAAAAAAAGTAGCAGCCCGGAAAAATAAAAATGAAAAAAAAGTAAAGCCACCCAAAAAATAATATTTCCGTGATGTTAACTTCATTAGAATAATTTCATTTTCCTTTCAAACTCAGCTTAAAAAAAAACTTTGTGGGTTGTATAAAAACAACAACGCATTCGAATAAGAAGGTTTTTTAAGCTAATTTATTTGAAATTTAACTGGAATATTTTTGTGATTTGAATTATTTGATCATATTTTTAGGCATGAATTTAAGATTTTCTGTTTTCCGATTTCAGATTTTTTTAAAAATCATATTTTGTCTATAAATTTCAATGTTTTAGCTATATCTAATATTTAAGCAATTCGATGTAATTGTTAGCCAGCAACGTGTCTAAAGTCCAGAATTAGGTGTTATAAACAATTTATGTGGATAACTCACTAACAGAATATTGAAATAAAAGACTATTTCGAGTGCAATATTAACAGAGGTGCTTTTATGATGCGTTCATTAATTTTAGGTTCTGTCATTATCGGTTTTTCATGTGTCACTATCGCTGCAATTGAGTCCGTTTCGATTAACGACGCAAAGTCACTTCGTGAAAAACTCACAGGCCAAAAGAAGATCCAAGCAGTAAATGCGCCGGTAAAAAAAGCCGAAGTTAAAAAAACTCCTGCGGCCGCAAACAAAGTTGATGCGCAATCAGTTCAACCAAAGAAGAACAATCAGACCAAAGTTGTTCTATTGAAGCCTGCTCAAAAAGGATTGGCTTTAGCTCGTGAGGCAAAAAACGAAAAAAACTACATCTTGGCAATTAAGCGTTACAATTTTATTTTAAAGTATTTTTCAAAAACATCTGAAGCGCGCCAAGCCTTATTAGACAAGTCGCAAATTTACAAAGACATGGGTTTAGAAGAACAAGCTCAGTACAATAAAACACGCGCTCAAAAAATGGTTGTTGTAAATACAACCGGAAATAACGTTAAAAAATAAGAATGAAATTTTCTAAACTGGTTTTAACTATGGCTACTATTTCACTCGCGATTGGATTTGCAACGAAAACATTCGCGCAAGAAACGCCTGCAGCACCTCCTGCAGATGCGCCAGCCACATCGACTGATCCGGCAGCGGCACCTGAGTTAACACCAGAGGCCGCAGTGGCCCAACAGGCGGCAGGCCTGCCAGCCTCTAAAAAGTCGACCAAAAAGAAAAAAACCCAACCCATCGATTTAAATACTCAAAGCAGTTCATTTGTACCAGATCCTGACCCATTGGACCCTTTGCCACCTAATGCAGAAAATTTAAAAGATGAAGACGATATCGTTGTCGACGACATCAAAGACGTTTTAAATAAGCCAATTCCACCTCCAGTTTTAGAAACGCCAGCTCCCGAAGTGCAACCGTCACAACCGAATAACACCGGTGACATCCATCCTTCTAAAATTGATGAATTTGCCAACGAAGGCGGAACTTTAGAGAGCTCTCAAGACCCGGATGGATCAGACGATTTAGATGACAAGCCTAAGATTATCAAAAAGCCTCGTGAAAAATCTAAAAAATCGGCCCGGAAGCAAAAGGTTTATAAGAATAATGATCCCGATCTAGAATTAGAAAAACGGATGCATCAGTTGTATCAGCGTTTAAATTCTGAACCGACCTCATCACAAGCCTGGGATGCAGTGAGCGCTCCGCGTGCGGCGCAGGTTTACACCATCCAAAAAGGCGACAATCTTTATAATATTAGTGGAACTTTATTTGGTGATAGCCAATTCTGGCCAAAAATTTGGTCGCTCAATGAGCTAGATATTATGAATCCGCATTTTATTTATCCGAACAAGCCGATTTATTTCTATCCGGGTACAGTAGAAATGCCACCAACTCTGTCTTTAGAAAAAACTCAAAATACCATGTTGCCTGGAGCAATTATTCCAAGTTTACCTGTAGAAACGCCAGCACCAGAAACTCCAAAGGCGCCGGAAGAGCCAACTCCGTTAGCACTCATTGCCGAAGTTCCAAAAGAAGGTGAGTTGCTCGAGGATGAATCGGGCGAAGATGCCATCGATAAATCACGTAAGCCGATTTTATCAGAAGAAAAAGCGATCGATGGACGAACCTACGATCGCCAAAATACAGAATGGAAAAAGAACATCATCGTGCGGTCTAAAAAAGACGTCGAAGACCTCGCCGGATTCATTCCAGATAGTTTACCGTCGTACTTTGCAGGAAAATATTACGAGCCTCGCAAAGCTGATTTTACTTGGGATATCAAAAAAGCTGAAGTTAAGCCCATCGAAATTCCGCCGAACCCATATATCGTTACCCAAACTCAGATCGTAACCGACTTTAAAATATCCAGTTCAGATGTGATTCAGTGTAAAGACCAATTCTATGTTAAAAAAGTAGAAAAAACGAATGCCCAGGCGCAACCGGGACGATATTTTGTTCTGGAACAATTAAAGTTAATGAGCACTAGTTTTAAATCGACTCAAATTTATCGTTGGATTGCTACGGCTGAAATTGCAGCCGATAATTCGATGCGAATGTTAAAGTGTCGCCAGCTTATTAATACGGATGTCATCTTGGTTTCTCAGGAAAAGATCAACCAATTGCAAGAGCCGACTGAAAACAGTTCATCAAATATGGAAATTATTGAAGGCCTCGATTACGTGAACCAAGCCTTCGTTGCTGCAAATCAGTTTGTCCTGCTCAGTGCCGCGAGTGACTTGGTGGTTTCGGATCAAACGTACAAAATCTATTCTAAGCAAGCCGGCGCAAACGTCGGGCGCGTCCACGTCGTTAAAAAGAAGGGCAGCTTTGCGATCGGGTATGTGATCGAAGCCAGTGACGTCATTAGTATCAACGATTCCATCGTTGTTGAATAATTTTTGATCAGAATCGTTTTGGTTTAAATTTTGTAGTGGCCATTGTCATGAACAAAGCGATTCTATTTAAAATACTGCAAAGACAAAACAAATTCCGTAACCCGAAAAATGGTCTGACAATTCCAGAAAACTTCGTCTACTCCAGCGACGAGTTTTCAACGGCCTTAAATTACCTGAAGGACTTGGAGCGCCTCAAGATTAACTATACCTTTCCAGGAGACCTTAATTATCCGCACGCTTTTTATAAAATGATCGAGCCACCACTTTTTTTAGAGTATTTTGGTCAGCCTGTTTGGAATTCGTTACCACTTTTCAGTGTTGTCGGTTCGCGAAAGATTCATTCGCTGTCGGTGCTATGGATGAAAGAGCATCTTAAAACCTTACTCGCCAATTCGAATTATCGAATTGCTAGTGGCGGCGCCATCGGTGTTGATTTACTCTCGCATACGATTTCAGTCATGAATAGCCAGCCAACGGTCGCAATTTTGCCGTCGGGACTTTCTAAACTTTCACCCATGGATTTTCGCCGTTTAGCCCCTGCGGTCATTCGAGCCGGCGGAGCACTGCTTTCAGAATTCGAACACCTCAGTGAGCCTCGTAAAGAGTATTTTTTCTTTCGCAATCGGTTGATCGCAGCAATGGGCGCCCTAACACTTGTGGTTCAAGCGCAGAATCGCAGTGGAACTTTCCTAACAGTTCATCATGCTCTTCAAAATGGTCGACCAGTTATGGCGGTTCCAACTCATCCTTCGATCGAATGCTTTAGCGGAAATTTAATTTTACTACAGGATGGTGCAATTTCTGCCTCAAATGAAGCGGAGGTGCGCATGTATTTACAAACAGAAATCGAATTTAACGCACAGCCGCAACAGGCATATAGTGTTTAATTTAACAAAATATCGAATTAGGACCTAGATCTAGTACATCGGGCCGATTACTCCAGACCTCTGACGAAAAATGAAAAAAAGTGAAAAAATATTTTGAAAAATTCATTTTTATGCCTTTAAATAATCATAAGGGAGGGGCGGTGTGGTCAAGGATGACCTCGGTGGTAAGGATGCTGCTACATCGTCTCGTTTTTTTAAAATCGCCTTTCCTGTGAATACTTCTTTTTAAAATCCTCACATTTTTAACACTTTCTCGGTTTAAGAAAACTTTTTTAGGAGTTTCTTCTTTTGGAAAACAGGCTCCATGCCTTCGCCGACATTTTTCTTGATTAGAACGATATTGGCATATCGTTCTAATCAAGAAAAAACGCGTCACGCTTGTCGGAGTTTCCAAAAAAAGAAACTCCTAAAAAAGTTTTCTTACGATAAATAGTTTTTCAATTCGGATTTAAAAAAAGAAGTCTTCGCAGTATGTGGGAAATCAAAAAAACAAGATTGATGTTTTTATGTGGGTACATGTCGGACCGGCCCGGATGGCCGGCCGAACCCCGAGGGAAGCCTCCATCTGGCAGGTTGCCACTCT
>JAYVHE010000140.1:0-5947 GCA_043771495.1 Bdellovibrio sp.
TATTTGCTGCTTTTTAATTTTTTGATTGAAAAATTATTTGTACCCCAGGGGCTGATTTTGTTTCAAACGGGCGCTAACTTTGTTTATGGAATTTATGGATTAACGATTTTCTTGAAAAATAAAACGACGTACCCGTTTCTAAGATTCTTAATTGTTATGAACAGTCTATATGCTGCTTTTTGCGCGCTGACCGCGGTTAAGCTATTTGTGGACGGTTATTTCGCAGCAAGCCTGATTTTATTTTTGGAAGCGCTCATAATTGCCGGCCTGGTTTTTTGTGAACGCAAAACGTGGCGGCCTGGGCACAACGAATAAGTTGGTGGACCAGATGTCCGTAATACTTCGCGAATAAAATATATAAATATCAAAAAACATTATTAGTTTGCGAAAACGTGCCGATATCTTAAAAAATTCAAAATAGAAAAGTTGTTTTATCAAATGACCGTGGTACAAGGCTTTCAATTGGACACGCATAAAAATTATTTTTTTAATACCTCAAAAACATTTCTTCTGACTCGATTTGGACTCGGCACTTTCTTTGTTGCACTGCTGTTGATCTTGAATTCTGCATTTCAACTTATTATGACCAACGTTGTTCAGCGCTCGGCTATTGTTACCTTGATCGTTGGAATTGTTTTTTTGTTTGAAGGCTTTGTTGTGAGCCTGATTTTTGGCGAGCTGCAGCGCCGTCAAAATAGATATTCAAACAACCAACAGTCCTTAAGAGACGCCTTAATGCGGGAACGAGTAGAAATGTTTGTTAAGGAGGAGGCGCTCAAAGCACTAAGCTTTAAACAAACTGAACTAGAAACAGAACGCCTTAAGGCCGATCAAGCCAATAAAGCAAAAAGTCTGTTTCTAGCAAATATGAGTCACGAGATTCGCACGCCACTAGTTTCAGTGTTGGGTTACGCAGAACTTTTGCGGGATTCAAACATCAGCATAGAGACCGCACGCATGTACGGATCCATTATCGAGAGAACCGGTAATACCTTACTCGAAATTATTAACGACGTCCTGGATTTGTCAAAAGTTGAAGCTGGTCAGTTAGTGGTCGAAAAAATTCCGTTTTCAGTTCCACGATTTTTATCTGAAATAAACACGGTGTTAAAAATTAAATCCGAACAAAAGTCATTAAAGCTTATTTTTCAAGAACGGATTATTGGGCCGGAATTTATTGTGAGTGATCCCAATCGCCTGCGCCAAATATTAATGAATTTAATTGGCAATGCCATTAAATTTACTAATCATGGGGAAGTAAAAGTCAGTTCAACGGTTGAAAAAAATAACATCACTTTTTATGTTCAAGATACTGGAATTGGAATTACCGAACTGCAGCAACAGCAACTGTTTCAAAACTTTAATCAAGGAGACAACTCGGTCACGCGACGTTTTGCAGGGACCGGTTTAGGGCTCGCATTGTCACGGCACTTGGCACGTAAACTAGGCGGAGATATTTCGCTCGTCCAGACAGATATCAATCACGGGACTACATTTGCATTAAAAATTCCCTACATGCTACCAAACAATGAGGAATTGATCTTGAGCCGCAATCAATCTGCAAAGTTAATGTTAGAAAAAAACTTATTTCAGAAATCAATTTTAGTCGTCGACGATGCGCTCGATAATCAAATTCTGATCAAAACAATTCTAACAGATTGGGGATTCAAAGTAACGCTAGCCTCTAACGGCCAAGAAGCCGTTGACCGGGTTAAAACTGAAAACTTTGATTTGATCTTAATGGATATGCAAATGCCGGTTAAAGATGGCTATACGGCCTGTCGGGAATTGATCGTTAGCAATAGTGATGTTCCGATTGTAGCTCTTACGGCCCACGCCATGAAAGAAGACCGCGACCTGTGTTTGCAGGCAGGGTGTTGTGATTATATAACAAAACCCATCAAGAAAAATCAACTTTTACTGACGATTCAAAAAAATCTAGAACACGCCTGTGCCTAATTAAAAAATGAATTTAAGGTTTTCTTTTGAAATCGGGCTGAACAGACTCAATGCCCGGAACAACTGATTTTGGCGTCACTGGCGGAGTGACCTTGTTGGGGATTTCAATAACAAAGGTACAGCCTGATCCAGGTTGGTTTTTAACAGTAATCGTCCCTTGATTAAGATGTATGGCCTTCTGAGAAATAGTCAGCCCAAGACCCAGACCGCTCCGATCAGAACTCTGCATAATAAACGGATCGAACAAGGTTTTTAGCTTTTCATTGGGTATGCCGCCGCATTCATCTTGCACTTCTATAAATACTCGATCGCTTAGGTGATGACCTTTCAAATGGATTGAGCCACCGGACTTCGTATATTTAATGGCATTTTGAATCAAATTTGAAACGGCTGTTAAAACGAATTGTCGATCGGCCTCAAGGAAAAACTGGGGATCGACTTCGACAGATAAAATTTGCGATTTTTTTTTAGCGTCAATTCGTGCGGTCAGTGTGATTTGTTCAAATAAATCCGCCAATCTGAATTTTTCGATAAATAAATCGGCGTCAGCACGCATTCGAACCTCAGATAAGGATCGATCAATTAGATTGCGCATGCGGACTAAATTTAATTCCAGCACGTTGGCTGTACTTCCGCCGGAGCCAACGATACCAGCTTTAATCATTTCGTGAGCCAATGTAACACTTGATAAGGCGTTTCTTAGTTCGTGAGCTAAAAATCCCAGATGTTTTGTTTCGCGCTGTTCTGTGGCGGCGTTACTACGAAACTGAAATTCTGAAACTGCGGAGGCAATGGCAATGTCTAAGCAGCCATTTAAAATATTAAATTCTTCCGGTGATATGTTGGCATTTTTCTGAGTAGCCAGTTCGGTAATGGCTTGGCACATGGACCCGTAAGAATGTACAACGTGCGATAGCGAGTACCCTAGTGTTAAAAATTCGTTTCCGTGAATCGCTGCGTCCGACGGCATGGCGTCCTGCGTGGTTTTACATTGTTTTTGCACAAGTGTGTTAATCAACTGATCGAAAAATAACGGCAACCCATCATTGAGTTGTTGGGAATCACGACGAAACCCCACCAGCATTTTAGTTTTAGTCTTACAAAGTTCTAAAATTTCTATTCTGTTATTTTCTAAAAATTCATAAAGCATTAAAACCGGCCTTAATTTTTTTTTTGCAAACTTCATTTTCTTGCAGACTCATTAAAAGCATTGTGTCTGAAATCCCATTGTGTTTGTGTGCTTGTCAATGCAATCAATCGAGCCAAAACATATTCTAATTGTCGATGATTCTTCTGAACAACGACTGCTTTTAAAAAGTATTTTAGAAGCCAAAGGATATACTGCTGAATGTACTGCTAATGGCCGTGAGGCCCTAATCTTATTACGGTCAAGAAAAAGAAAACCTCAAACGATCTTGCTCGATCTGAACATGGAAATTATGGACGGTTTTGAGTTTCGTCAGAATCAGATTGCAGATCCACTGTTAAGGGATATCCCAGTGGTTGTGGTCAGTGGTGAAGACGATATGAGTGTTATTCGAGCGCAGGTGAACACGGTCGTTATTCAGAAGCCTTTAAATATATCATTATTGTTATCTGTGGTTGAAAGAAGTTCACGACTTCACTAAATTTGTAATTTGGGTAACTATTTGGGTAACAGTAATTTGGGTAACAGTTCCCTTTTTGTATAGCGACGCGCCAAAAATGTCCGATTAACAGATTCGGTTTCATCTAACACGAGATAAATCTTAAAAAAGGCGCCCGCGATTCTTTGCACTGAAATTAAATATGCCTCGAAAAATTTTAGTCCGCACATCCGAGTTACCTTATCACATCACCAATCGCTCGAATAATCGCGAGCATTTCTATCTAGAAAAAGATGCGCTCTGGACCATTTGTTTAGAGTGCTTGTACGAGACAAAGATACAATTCAAAACCGAAGTTCATGCGTTTGTATTGATGTCGAACCATTATCATCTTTTAATCAGCACGCCCCAAGCTAACATTGGTGAAGCGATGAAGTATTTTCACCGCGAGGTCGCGCGAAAAGCGAATCGCAGTGTGGGTCGAATAAATCATTTTTTTGGTGGACGATATCAGTGGAGCTTGATTAATTCTCCCGAGTATTTCTGGAACGCTGTCAAATACGTTTTTCGAAACCCGATTCGCGCGGGTATTTGCCAGCGCGCTGAAGACTACGAGTTTTCATCGCTGAATCGAAATCCAAAAAAGTGGACCTGGCAAATGACTGATTTTTTTCTAGATCGTTATAAGGCGGTGGAACTTTGCATTAATTGGCTCAATGAACCCTTCCATGGTGAAAAAGAAGCTCTAATAAAGAGAGCCCTTAGGCGCAGGGAATTCAAACCTCCAAGAAATCAAAAACTCCATGCAGAAGTTTTTGGCGCGCAGCTATACAAAAAGGGAACTGTTACCTAAATTGTTACCTATGTCTTCGGAATGATATGTTACCTATGTGTCCGGTATGGACCCATTGATTGTTGGTGCGCGAAGAGGGACTTGAACCCTCACGCTTGCGCATACGCCCCTCAAACGTACGTGTCTACCAATTCCACCATTCGCGCGCACCATATAACTAAGAGGGTTAAAATTCGCATAATCGTTTTCAGCTGTCAAAGTGAATACGGTGCAGTCCTTGATGACGTATAACGCCAGACTATAGTCGCTATTTTTAAAAATTGAGCCACTGTCTTAACCTACTTTACTGCTCAATTGTCTTACAAATAAGAGCAAGGAAGCTCTAAAGGCGAAAGGGAAAAACAGCTAGGATGGCTGTTCCCCCGTCAGTAGAAACTCCAAAAAATCTTGCTCAGCGTGTTCGGCAGCTCGAGATTTTTCAAGGAGGATTTATGGACGCAGCAACGACAAATAATTTAAGTACGGTTTTAGAGTTGGTGTTTTTTTTCGGACTGTTTGCAAACTGGATCATCCACTCCCTCTGGATGATCTGGTTTGACAAACAGGGTAGCCGGGTCACAAACAGATCAATTCGTTAAGTTTTAGAGGAAGTCTAACTTGGGTTTGGTGGTTCCCCACTTTACGACTTTCAGCGGAGGCAAATGCCTCCGCTTTTTTTTTGTCTTTTTCCTGCGCTTAGCGTAGATTTCAAAACGTGAAAAAATCCGACCTGCAATTTGATTATCCCGAAAGCCTGGTGGCGCAATTTCCAGTGCGTCCCTCACGCGTGATGTGGGTCGAAAACGGCGAGCCCACTGAAATTTCAATTCAAGAATTACTTCAAAAAATTCCCGCAGGGGATGTCTTAGTCTTAAATGATACCAAGGTGTTACGTCGCCGAGTTTTCGTAAAGCATTCAAACCTAGACCTGGAGTTTTTGTTTTTAGATCGCGTTGAAAATAATGAGTGGGTTGTGTTATTTCCAGCGCGAGAATTTAAAATCGGCACGGAATTTATTTTACCCAATGGCGCTCAAATCACACTGATTGAAAAGGGTCTTCCGCAAAAAGTTAAAGTAGATCGTGAGCTTCTGGACTCGGACTTTGAACAGTTCGGTGAACTCCCTCTGCCTCCGTACATTCAAAAAGCCCGTAACGAGCGTCACAACAATTCAAACGATCAAAGTTGGTATCAAACGGCGTGGGCCGAAAATCCCGGAAGTTTCGCAGCTCCGACGGCCAGTCTCCATTTTTCAAACGACGACATTAAATTATTAGAACAACGTGGCGTTTACGTTTTATATTTAACTTTACACGTAGGCTTAGGAACGTTTCTTCCGGTTAAAGTGGACGACCTCGATCACCATCAAATGCACAAAGAAGTTTACAGCGTTTCTAAAGATGTATGGGACCAAGTGGTCCAAGCTAAGGATTCAGGGAGTGGCGTTTGGGCTCTGGGTACAACAACAACTCGAACCCTCGAAACTATTGCACGCAATGGAAAACTGTCCGGTGAATCTGATTTACTTTTACAAGTAGGCTCCGAATTTAAAATCGTCAATCGTCTGCTG
>JAYVHE010000141.1:0-10893 GCA_043771495.1 Bdellovibrio sp.
CGTTCATTGGGCGTATCTTGAAGAAATTTAAGTAAATAATATTTAAAGCGGTATGTATTTGGATTTTTTAATACTTGCCCAGCCAAGTCGAGGTTAGAAACGCGAGGGCCCTTTAGTAATTTTGCAAATCTATAAATGTCGCGAAATTCTTCAGACGTCGGATCGTCTAATTTTTTACTCCATAACGAAGAATCTAAAACTATTTTACCAAAAGCTAACGGAAACTCATTAGCAAGTTCTGCGGCTGTTGATGTCAGCGAAAATAGCATAACCAAAAAGTAAGAAATCAATTTTGTAGGCACTAAAAAAAATAAGCGATGCATCTTATTTCTCCTCAATTCTCAGTTAACACACGTGTAGATATCATTCGTTGCATTTGCAGTTTAAGTCTTTGGACCAGCAAACACTCCTAATCTTGCCTAACTTAATTGAGCCGGTTTTACCGTTTCAATATGAGACGAGATAAACAAGTTAGGTCTGATCAGCCTTTATATTCAAGGTCTAGGCCAGTCGGGAAATGAGCGAGCTGCACTATGAAAGAGTGTCGAAATTTCATACACTTAAAGCATGTCGTTGTGGTTAGAGCGCGCCGAAAAAGACGAATGGATCAATAATGTCAGTGAGTTTAACACTCTTGCTTTGGTCTATGGAATACTAGGTACCGGTAAAACCACTCTGGCGCGTCGCTATGCTCAGAAGAAAAGTTTTAAAGTAAAAAACTATAGTTTTAGTCGATCTTTAGACATTTCGACGGTTTTGGGCGCTCCTAAAAACCAATCTTTGGATGTCACTTTGTCGAAGATCGAAGCGGCCTGGCAAGATGTTGACCTAATTATTTGGGATGATATCCATCATATTAAGATTGAAGACCGTCACGCAATTATTCAGTTTATTAAATCGCGCTTTGAAAAAAAACACATTTTTATTTCTGAAGAAAATATACAAGAAGAGCTGGGATATGAAGTCCCAGCCTTATTACTGGAACCGTTTTCTATGGCGGAAGTTGACCTGTATGTAAACGCATTGCCTCCTGCAGTTAAAGCGTTGTTTCAAAGCAAAGAACTATTTTTGAAAACCGGCGGATTACCTCTGTTAATTCAATTATCAGTCCAGCAAAGAAATTACTTCTCGGATCATAAAATCTGGCTTAAGCAATTAAGCGCACCAGAACAAAAGATTATTTGGAATGCCGTCCTTTTAGCTGAGGGCATCGAAGAAACCAGCGAACTTATAAAAAAAGACCAAGCAGAAATCTGGAATGACCTAGTTAAGAAAAATATTTTTGAAAAGCGTGAAAATAAATTTTTCTTAACAAGTGCTTTGCAGATATTACTAGAAAATGAAATATCTGGAATAGCCGTAAAAGAAGCCGCCGCCGAGATCTTGTACTCACCATCGAATTTGAGCGCTTTAACATCGTTCAAGTTAGGAATGATTTCGCAAAACACTGAATTAACGACAGTGCTGGCCATTGAGCCCGATGACATGGAAGCGCTGTCACTGCAATCGATTCTATTTTTTGAAAAATTGTGTTCAGATTTTTTGAAAGGCGAAGGCGTAAATAAAACAGCCGAGCAAAAACTTTACCGCGTAAAACGAATATATTTAAACTGTTTGATTTTGGCCTCTAAACGTCAAGAAGCGCTAGCCTACATATTAGAAGAAATTGGTGCACAGTTTTATGAAGGTCTAAATATTGAAAAAGAATGGTTCGCTTACGATGCTATTTATTGGTTGATGCGATCTGGCCGCTTCGAAGATGCCGCTCGCAATATTGCAAAATTTATTAATCGAGCCTCGAGCCCAATAAAGGAATTTGTAACAATTGAACAAGCCAGTCCACATGTTCAAACCGAACCCGAACGCGCAATTGAAGTTTTAGATCGAGGACTTCGCCAATTAAAAAATATTAATAATCCTAGACTGCGCACATTGTGCGAAGCCCAAGCCAGATATCAGTTAGCCATTGCCAAAACGTCGAAAAAATTATTTAGCGATGCTCGCGATGAATTTAAGCAGGCCAGGGCTCTGTATTTACAAATTAACAAACCGTACTTTGCATCATTTTGCTTATTAAACTCAACATGGACAAACTATTACAATGGATCATGGAATGATTTTGTTATTGGAGTGCTTGATTTAAAAAAAACGGCAGACAAATATGGTTTTGAAAACCTAATGGTCATGGTCGATTTATTATTTTCGCTCATGCTTTTTGAGACGGGCAAAGACGCCGAAGCTTTTGTTCAAATAGAAAAAGGCATCGCAAAAGCAAAGAAAATTAAAAATATGCAATTTTTAAGTCATTGCTTACAGACAAAAATTAAATTTGAATTTGAAAAAACGAATTATGATAAAGCTATTGCCCATATTGGCGAACTAAAGAATTTGGGTGTCGACGGCGGCCGAAAACTTAAGCTTTTTGAAAAAGGCGAAGCCCTAACTTTGAATGATTTAATGGATGAATTTTCAGATATGGATTCAGTCAATGAGCCATTCTATAATCGTGTGATTTTATTGTCTGGTTATAACCCGAAAACATGGAAAGCAAGAACGCCTCGAGATTTTCTACTGGAAGACGAGCTCAAATTACGAAAAAGTAAAACCGAAAAAGACCAAGTTCAATTTGGAATCGATTTAAAAATTATTTCAAATCGTTGTAAACAGTTTCCTCATTCCGGTGAATTAAATTTTGCAGTTCAATTAGCTTTAATGGAATTTGAAGGGATTGAGATCCAAAAAGTTCCTAATGTAGAGACGCTTAAGTCTGAAATTCAAGAAAGCGGCTTATCGCATCAAACAAAAAAGTTTTTTATGATTTGGGCCGAAGATATTCAAAACAAAACAACGACTAAAATTATGGATCGCTGGCAGGCGTGGCGATTCAAAGACTCAGTTGATGGCAATGAATATCAAATTACGACTAAAACTCAAAAACTATCTACGCCCGACAAACCCAATCGACCACCTGAAGGTGTTTTTGTCGACGACACGTTAGGTGAAGTTTATTATGATGGAAAAAAAATCAATGAGCTTGGCAATAAACCCGTGCTTCGTCAGATACTTATATTTTTGCTAGAAAATTTTCCACAACCCTGCACGAAGGCTTCGTTTGCGGTGCGCATTTGGGGGGAGTCGTATTCGCCACTTGTGCATGATCCGCGCGTCTACACGAGTATTCAGCGGTTAAGAAAACTGATTTCAGCAGATTGTATCTCGATTCAAGAAGCGGGGTATTCTTGGAGCACGCAGATTGATTTTTTACTCGTTCGTGCGAATCGCCAAGATTTTAGAACTGAAGATAAAACGCAGGGATTTATTTTTGAGGCGCTATTAAAAAAATCAAAAACGATTGATCCGTGGATGAAAAAATCAGAAATTGCAGAGGGTGCCGGGGTTACGGACTCCACTTTAAAAAGAGCGCTGGCGTTCTTAGTGGATCAGGGGAAAATCGAAAGGTCCGGAGCCGGACCTTCTGTAAAATATAAGAAAAAAATTAGCTAAAACGAACTATCTAGACAAGCAAACTAAAGCTGAATCGATTACATCAGTCTTTTTTATTTGTAAAACAACGCCGTTTTTATGTTGTTGTTTGATCGACTGAAAATGTGGATTACTATTTAAAGCCGCAACAAAATTAACTTTATCGCAAATATCAACAAGCGTTCTTCGGCCACTAATGCTAACAACAGCCTTTGTTGTGTAATAAGCAGCAATCGCTTCGATGGCTTTAACGATTGGACTGTTTTTAAATTCGCCTTGTTCTGGTTGTACGCAACATGCTGCGCGCTCTAAGTTTTCATCTGGAATTCGCGGCGTACTAACAACACCATGAACAACAGAACCGTCGGCATTAAGAGCTTCAATAGAAATAAAGCCGCCTTGATTATCTGCTTCAGTGCCTGCAGTTTGTTGAGCCCCAACAGTTGCCGAAGTTAAAACCAGAGACAAAGATAAAATTAAAGTTAACGTTTTCATAAAATCCTCTTCGGTTTAATGATTCTTTTCTACAAATCTTCTAGCAGAAACCGTACCTGTTAGAAGCAAACAAAAGACAGCTTGGATCACCAAACTGTCTAGTAAATTAACGGATAGACAATTCTGCGTTAGCAGCTTGTAAAGCACCCGGGGCTGCTTCGATGATTCTAATAACTTGGTCAGCGACGTGACGTAAATCAGAAATATTAGGCTCTTGCTCGTTGGCAATTGCATAAAGCAAACGTTGAGTTTGTGGCAACTGTTTTTGGATACGGTAGATTTTACCCATTAAGTTAGCCATAGTTTGTGAAGTGTTTCCAGCGGCACGAACATCAAGTTGTAAATCCCATGCTAAATATCCAAGAGTTTTCAGTACCAAAACCGCGCGGTGAGTCTTTGTTAAATGCGCTGCGTTCATGTGGCTTTTCATAAAGTCCGCAAATCTAACTCCGTAGTCTCCAAGGAATAGAACTTTGCGTGTAACGTCATTAATATTTACAGGCTTATAGATGCTGATGTTGCTGTTGATTTGTGACAATGCAAGTTTAAAAGCACCTTCATAAAAACCAGCTTTTAATAAAGCTTGTGACTCTGGAGCATTGGTTAACTGAATCGTCGAGTTGATAACATCGAAAGCGCGGTTAACAGTCATGCGAGCCGTACGTTCTGAATCTAAAGAGTAAGAAGCTTCTAAAACTTCAGTCACTTTAGCGTCGTAGTGTAAAATCTTGTCGCCCATTGCAAGGTTCAAAGCATCTGCTACAGCATCTTTAATGATTTGCGCCGTGTTGAATTGCATTGGTTTCGACGGAAGAGATACGCGGTTAACGCCTTCTTGACCCGGAAGATCTTGAATTCTTAACTGATCAAGAACGTTCTTCATGTAATCGTTGCTCTCTTGTCGGCTTGCGAATTGTTCTGGTAATTCCAGCTGACGTAATGAAATTGCTAAATTAACCGGACCAGCTGTTCTTACTGATAAAGAAATTTCTGAAGGTGCGGCTTGAGTAGTTTCGCCAGACAAAGGAATCTGTAATAATTCCTGAAATTGTGCTAGAGAGATTTGGCTTACTGTTGTTGCTAATATTAGTGTTGAAATAAATTTTTTCATAAATGCCTCTTAATTTACTGTCGCGTCAGAGTGAAAAGTGTTTTTGAACGGATTCTGCCAACGATTTGATTTTGGATCGATACGACCTTTGCTTCCGAAAACCTTTTGGAACCAACTTAACTGCTGAGCTGGAGCATAAAGTTCAATTCTGAATGAATCAGCCGATGTCGGAGTTGCAATTAACAAACAGTCATTCGCTGAAGATTGTCGAACGTGTGCTTCAGACAAGAAGATTGCAAATTTTTCCACAGAAGTTTCAGAACCAGAATCTGTTGTACGAGTGTTTTCTACAGTTTTTGTTAAAGCGTAAAAAGCTCCTAGATCACCATTGTAGTTAAACATTTCAAAAGTTTCTTGAGCTGCTCCTGGGCGAGATTCGATTAAAGTTGTGCCTGCAACGACAAGTTTGTTTCGTTTATTTTCTAATTGGAACATGTTGCTTGTAGCACCTACACGTAAATCAAGATTTGATTCGGCTCCGCGCATGCCCATGATACTTGGTAAACCATCAGCGATATTTAAACGTCTAACCATGTATGGGTAAGTAATTCCGCGTTGACCAGCATCAAGTCTTTTTGAAATTCTTAATACGCGAGCTTTGTCGCTTGCGTAAGCCGAGTCTTCTAAGTGTCCACTGATTCCAATTTTTGTCGGAGAAAATTGAATTTCAACTCCGTTATTGGTTGGTGAACCCATCATGATTTGCGCCGTACCAACTTCTGCAGAGAAAACGTTGTTTTCAATGTAAAGAGCAACATAACTATCTGGATCATTTGCTGAAGGGTTTACGAACAAGCTATATGGCTCGTTAGTTTCGCCTTCGTCAGTTCCGATGATGTAGTGCCCTTTTGTTAATACAAATTTTGCAACACCTGAATTGTTTGCGTGACCGACGCCATAAATAATTTTTGCGTCAGTAGTAATCACGGGACGACCAGTAGAGCGACCAGTCGTACCACTACCATAAATTTTGCTCAGGTCAGATGTCATTGTTGTAGGAGCTGCAGGTGCAACTCGTACTTGTGTTTCAGGTTGCGTTTGCGCCTGAGCAGCGACTGATAGTCCAATCAGTCCTGATAATGTTATTGCTAATAGCTTTTTCATAGTACGTCCCTTGATTTAATTCTTAAAGTTATTAATCGATTTCGACTTCTGTTTTTGACTTAGTTTTAGTCTTAGACACGTAATCAACATCGCCATCGCCATCTGAATCAATTACAGTTGTAGTTGTCGATTTGCTCTTAACTGTAATATCGTCGTCATCATTGTTGCCATGGCCATGTTTTGGACCACTTGTTTTTAATGATTTCTTTAATTCACAGCTTTGTAAGTTAACTTGGTTTAAAGCCCACACCATTTCACGAGTTGCCCAGTTAGCTACTATGAATAAGAATCTTTCTTTAGCGCGTCTTTGAACGTCGTTTCCTTCAGGCATTGTAATGTATTCTTTAACTGAATCAGAGATTCCAGTGTTGATGTAATCTAAACGAGACACTGCGCAAGCGTAGTCAAAACGGAACGGAGACGTATTTAAAATTTCAGCCGCCGACCAAGAAGCTTGTGAAGCGATAGAAAGTTTTAATAAGTTAGCTGCCATCATTCCAGAATTACCAGTGTAGATAGAAATAAACTTTGCAGCCACGTCAGCTGTTTTAGAAAAGTAACCATCACGGAAAATTCCTAAGTGACGAGAAGGTCCCTTGTAACAACCATGTCCCATGCAATGTCCAGATCCAACAGAAGAAAAGAAAAATGGTTTATCAAGTTCTTCAAAAGTTTCTTCAACTAACTCTACAACTTTGTTAACTAAGTTTAATTTTAATGCAGAAGTGTTCTCTTTCAATAGTGGGCGAAATTTTTCAGTATCACGTGCTGTGTGAGCAGCTAACATCGCGCCGTGGCGGATAGCCATTACTGTCGCAGGGTTAGCGCGGCGACCATATGATCCGTAAGAAAATTCGTTCGATGCAGATTGTAAACCAGCAACCAATGCTGCAACTGCGCCTTCGTAATTTCCGAAATCGATAGCCATTTCAGCTTTGATACGAGCTTGCTTGATAATTCCTAATGCGTTTACGCATAAAGCTTGTAAATCAGTGTATCCACTTGGTGACAAATAACCAGGTGAAACACCCTGAGGTAAAATAGTTTGTTCGCCAACTTGTGGGAACGTTAATGAAATGTTTAGTTGGCCAAGAGCTGGTGCTCCGCCTTTTTTAGCTAACATTTCGCCGTTAGCACCTTTTGCAAACGCGCTAGTCGAGGCTACTACGATAACTGCAGCAGCTAAATTTTTAAGTGTTGTGAATTTCATTGTTGTGGTCTCCTTAATAGGGGGGTTATTGGGTTTAATCTTCACATCCTTAAAGTAAATCAACCGCGGATATAAAAAACCAAACATGACCTAACCTAAATGAGCCAATTATTTGCTAACGATTTCAATGATTTAAGGGTGCCAGGCCTTTTTTTCCCGAGTCGCGTGGGAAAAAGACCATGGGAAAAAAAGGCCTGGCACCTTTTATTTCACGCCGACGTAGTCCAATAAGAAATTAAGTTCTTCGAAAACTTTTGACCAAGTAATAACATTCATACGTACGTTCAAACGGTGATCTGGCGTTAATGAATATTTTTTATTTTCACGCATCGCAAGTTTAATCGCTTGCTCTGGTTTCATTCGAGTTTGCGGAGTAAAAATTAATGAAATTGATTTTGGCCCAGCGCTGACGTCGCGAACGCCGAGGTCTTTACATTGTCGACGAATCAACATTAATCCCATTAAATTAACCACTGGCTCTGGCGGCTCGCCAAATTGATCGCGTAGTTCCAATTCAATTTGATCTAAATCTTCCTGCGATCTAATTTCAGTTAACGCTTTGTAATAACTTAAACGAATGCGCAAATCTGAAATATACTGATCCGGAATCAAAGCAGGAATTCTTAAATTAATTTCTGGATCCAATTCTAAATCAGGTGGAGTTTCGCCTTTGGCTTCGGCCAACGCTTCATTGAGTAAATCCATGTAAAGCTCGTACCCGACGCTGTTGACGTGGCCTGACTGATCGTCGCCGAGAATATTTCCGGCGCCGCGCAATTCTAAATCATATTGCGCAATTTTGATTCCAGAACCAAGCGCGCTGTTTTCTTGAATAATTTTTAAACGCTCTTGGGCGTCCTTTTCGATTTTCTTTTCTTTGGGTAGTAATAAATAACAATAAGCGCGGGCTTTACTGCGACCGACGCGTCCACGCAATTGATACAACTGCGAAAGGCCGAACATGTGCGCTTGATCTATAAACATTGTGTTGGCGCGTGGAACATCCATTCCAGACTCAACAATTGTCGTGCAAACTAGAACATCTATTTCATGATTAAAAAACGCCAGCATCGTGGCTTCTAATTCATGTTCATCTTGTTGTCCGTGACCAATGCGGATGCGCGCTTCGGGCACAATTTTTCTCAGCTCGTCAGCTACGCCATATATTGATTGGACACGGTTATGGATATAATAAACCTGACCACCACGCGCGATTTCCGCCATGATGGCTTTGCGAATTAATTCTGAGTCAGGATTTGAAACAAACGTCCGAGTCGGCAAGCGATCAACAGGCGCAGTATTAATAATTGATAAGTCTCGAACTCCGGTGAAACTCATGTTTAAAGTTCGTGGAATTGGCGTTGCTGACAACGTTAAGGTATCAACCGCTGTTTTTATTTTCTTAATTTTTTCTTTATGAAGGACGCCGAATTTTTGTTCTTCATCGATGATCAGTAAACCTAAATCTTTAAACTGAACGTCTTTACTGATTACGCGGTGAGTACCAATTAAAATATCAACGCTTCCCGCCTCTAATTCTTTAAGAGTTTTTTTGGTTTCTGCTGGTTCAACGAAACGGTTCAATGCGCGGATGTTGACTTCGCGACCAATTGGCGAGTTTTGAAAGCGTTTTTTAAAGGTTTCGAAATGCTGGAACGATAAAACAGTCGTTGGTGCCAAGACCACAACTTGTTTGCCGTTGGCGACGACTTCAAAAGCGGCGCGCATCGCGACCTCCGTTTTACCAAAACCCACGTCGCCACAGATCAGACGATCCATCGGCTGATCTTTTGCAAAATCTTTTTGAATTTCGGAAATTGCGCGCAATTGATCAATGGTCTCTTCAAATGGAAAATTGCGTTCGAAAATATTAGTGGCCACTTCGTCAAAATTTAAGTGGGGTCGTTTAACTTCAGCGCGTTTTGCATAAAGGACCAATAACTCCGAAGCAATATCACGTAAATGTCCTTTAACTTTAATTTTAGTTTTTTCCCAGGTCGTTCCACCCAGTTTATCAAGCGCGGTTGTGTTGCTTGCGCCGGAATATTTTTGCAGCTGACCCACGCGGTAAACAGGTAAATAGAGTTTGTCGCGATCTTTGTATGCAACCTGAATAAATTCGGATTCAACGCCGCCGATCGACATGATTTTTAAGCCTTCATAAATTCCGATACCGTGCTTAATGTGGACGACCAAGTCGCTGGGTTTTAAATCGGCGAAACTGAGGCGTTTGGCGACTTTGTTAAATTCTTCAAACGAAGATTCGCTTTTAGATCTGGTTTTTTTTCCGAAAAAATCGGAATCGCGTAAAAATATCAATTTTTCTTCGACCAGCAGCAAAGTTTCAAAACAATCACTGCGCGACAAATCTGTTAATACAAAAATACCAGCCTGAAATAATCCATTACTCATTTGTGGAATGTCCGAAAAAGTTTTAACCAAATTTATCGGCAATTCCATTTGCGAAAAGAATCCCTTAATACGGTCAATTTGTGTTTGCGATTTTAAACACAGCACGATGGTGTATTTTTCTTTATCCCAAGCCGCCAATTTTTTCTGAATGGAAGCAGTCCAATCGGCAGACCCTACCGGTAGTGAAAGCGAAATTTGCGAAAATTCTTTTAGCGGCAAAGATGTGTATTCAATCAGCTGATTTTCATCCCGATTCTGTTCCTCGATGTGGAAAGAAAGGTTGGAAAGTCGAATTAGTGAAGACTGCGCTGGCAAAATGGACTGGGCGGATTTTTCACCTTCGAAAAAGCGCTCTATGCCAATTAACTTATCGCTATTTAAATAAAGTTGATCAGGGGCTGGTCTAAATAGGCTGGTTGTTTGATTTTTAAAATCGGTCTGAATCTCTGAAAATTTTTCGTCTGCAACTCGCTGGCATTCGGCGGGATCTAATAAAAAAATATTAATTGGTTTCGAAAAGTATGAAAAAACCGAATCTAACTTTTCGAAAGCAAACGGCAAAGCGTATTCTACTCCTTGAAAGTAATTTTTTTGTGAAATTGCACGAAGAGCATCTTCTTTGTCGGAGGGATTAATTTTATCTTTTGTTCGTTCCGCGAAATGCGCATTTAAACGCTCCAGCAAATCCTCGATTGTGTCGTCGGATAAATTAACTTCATGAGCTGGCGCTAAATGCAGTTCGCTAACTTCATCTTGGCTCACTTGCGAATCAATCGAAAATTGCCGAAGTCGTTCGATTTGGTCACCAAAAAGTTCAATACGAATTGGAAACTCGTGCGCGACAGAAAAAATATCAACGATTCCACCACGAATCGAATATTGACCGCGGTCTTCAACTAAAGGTGCTGCTTGGTAGCCTAATTCATTCAAAAAAACCGGCAAATTGTGCGGTAACTCGTCATTTTGTTTAAAGCTCCAAGAGCGCGCCGAGAAATCTTTTTTAGGCGGCGCCTTTTGAATTAAACCATTCAACGTCGCGATAAAAATATGTTGATGGCCCAGCGCCGGTTTTTTTTCT
>JAYVHE010000142.1:0-10342 GCA_043771495.1 Bdellovibrio sp.
TGTTGACGTTTCTTGCGATTATTCACGTTTTGGCTTGTGTAATTTTAGTTGGTTTAGTTCTTATACAAGATTCTAAAGGCGGAGGCGTATTTAACGCTCAAACGACTTCCAATTCATTTTTGGGTGCTACCGGAGCGACATCATTGGCTGGTAACGGAACCAAAATCGTTGCCGCGCTTTTAGCGATCACTTGCATTATGATTGCAAAATTCACTGCGGACACTAAAAAGTCTGTCGTTGATGGCGGAGTTATGAATAGTGGCGTTGTCAATTCACAGCCGGCTATTCCATCAGCGTCTGATCCTTCGCAAACAGCGCAGTCGCAACCTCCAACAGCCCCAGTTCCAGCGACGGCTCCAACTGACGCCAAACCACTAACAAAGTAATTTAAACTTTGATACCCATGACAAAAGGCAATTTGAGATCGTACTTAATTGCATCACTAATTGTCGTGGGTTTGTTATTAATTGTTTTTTCAATCGTAATTCCTCAGGGCACATTTCAATTTATTACCAGTAAACGTTTAGGTTTTATTGCGGATCTGTCGGGATCGGTCAGTTTACAGGGGCTTGATCAAATCGAATCCTCACAAATTAAAAAAGAATCTTCGGTTTTAAAATTTGATATTATTCGTGTTGGTTCAAAATCTGAAGCTGTTATTTTCTTAGAACCGACTGGTGGCGAATTTCGTATTTCTGAAAATTCAGAAATCTCGTTTGAACTTCTAAAAGAAAACGAAATTTTAGTAAATATTAAAAAAGGTGAAATCCTGATTGATAAATTTGGCGACAACCCATCATTTTGGGTACAAAAAGATGGTCGCCAACTTATTGCCAAAGATTATGCTTTATCAGACGAAAAAAATTCCGACTTCCTTCGCGAAAAAGGCATTGTTCTTAACGAGGCCAACCAATTGAGCCAAGCAAAAATCGAAGAAATTTTAAATTCCCGCCGAGGCGATTTTTTTCGCTGTTACGGTCAATTGATCCAACGCCAGGAACAGGCACATGGTCGAATAGTTATTTCATTTGAAATTCTAAGCTCTGGGCGAGTTTCAAAAGCTGAAGTTTCTAAAACCGATTTGAATGACTCCGCTTTTACGGCCTGTTTGAGTGAAGTTGTTTTGCGTACTCCATTTCCACGATTTAACGGACAGCCTATCAATACCGTCTTTCCTCTAAAATTCGAGTAGTAGATTCTAATATGTACATTTGCTATACCTATTGAACCTGAAAAAAGGTGAACAGGTATCAAATTGATTCTGTACCGTTCTGGGAAAAACCCAGTATTATATTCAAATCATATGACCTACACCGATAAGATTAAATTGTGGGGTAATTAATAATGAAAAAGTTATCGGTTATTTTGTGTTTTATTGGCTCAATTGTCGAGGAAGGATTATTGGTTGTTGGTTTTGCGCAGGCCAGTGTGCCGCCGGGCCAGAATTGTGTATCTGAAGAGCGTATATGTAAAGGGGGCCAGTTAGGCGGAGGCAATACTTTCGCAGGCTGCAGTATCGAAGTTTATCCTTCGTGTACATTAGCCGGTGAAATTATCAAACACGGAGAATCAGTTTTTGCATTTGTCGTTGGACAAGTTGCTGCAGGTTCAATTTGTCCTGCATCTAAATTACGTAATTGTGACAAAGGTGCATTGTCTGGCGTGGGAGAATACACCAACTGTACTGTACGCCAAGTCTACATTCCACCACCACCACCACCATCACCACCACCTCATCCGCCTCCTGAAACCTGCCAGAAGAAGGGGTTTTCCAACACAAGCTGGGACTTCGTTAATGGAGGACTTTTTACTTGGAGTCCAACTAGAAGCACCAATCCCGCAACAATTCCTGAAACATACGGGACTGGCTGGCTTAAAATGGCCTATCTATGGGGTGGTGTTACCTATGACTATTGGTGGTGTCCTTATACTAGTAACTAGTTAAAACTAAATTAAAAAATTCTGCAGCACCAATCATTTTAATACCGCAATTCGATTGTGTCTCGAATCGAGACACCGCCATAGCCGTTTCTCTAAACACTAAGGCTTTCGCCGATAATGACCGATATTATCTCAAGGTACTTGGTCCATTCGTCTAGGGGAAATTATGCAAAAAACCTCAAGGTTTGTCGTTGTTGCGTTGGGCGTGCTGATCGTTTTCATAGGAATTTTTCAGAATTGCTCACCGACCAGTTTCACCAATGAATCCGGCTATGCCTATGCGGAACCACAGTCCGGCGAAATATTAATTGTTGATAAACCAAAACCGAACAATTCAAAAATTAAAATTGGTGTCTTTTTAGATGAAAGCGCCTCGATGAGCCAAATTAAGGATCGCGTCGCAAATGGAATGAATGACCTCTTCGGTCGACTGATTGGCAGCACCGTTGATCTGCGCATCCTTGGAATAAATCAAATCGTTGATGTGGTGTCCGAACCGCCATCTGCAGACCAAACGGTTCTTCAATTGAACTATCCACGATCTCTGTTTGCGAATTCAAAATACAATTTAACAAGTTCCACCGTCACAACATCGGCCGCACAGAGCTTAACAAATCAAATCAAAACCTATGACCGCTATGGTGGTTCAACTCCTTACGGTCGTCGGGCGTTGGCGCAAGTATTGGCTGATACCTCTTCATCGGCTTTTTTCCAGCCGAATGATATTGCGATCGCGGTATTGATTACAGATCAAAATGACGCCATCCAAAATGACGTGAGCCACCTCGCTGGACACTACGAATCTCGAGCAAGTATCCCCGCAAAATTTGATTTATCATACAAGGCAACGACTATACGGTTCGAATATACAGCATTGGTTCCTGATGGCACCGTTGTCGTTCCAATTCGAAGGCCTTCACTGATCACCGTTGCCTCAAACGTTACGTGTCCGCCTCAAGACAGATTATTATCTTCGACTTTTGCCGAATATATAGCCCTTGAAAATTTGGTTCGGGAACACTACAAATTCAATCAAGACGCCATCAGAGAAATGGTTGTGAAATCCTGCGAAAGTGGCAACGTTAGTTTTCCGTATCTAGCCTTGATTTCTGATTTCGTTGCTCAAGATGGTTCGAATGTAACTTGCCAAACCAATGGAATCCGACGGGTCAATGATTCGTCACAAGAAATTTTTTCAACTATTTTTGATTGGCTAAAATCTCAAGTGAGTCCAAACGCCCCATTAGAAAATCCAACTTGTAAAATTAATTCTGATCCTCCAACTATCGGATCTTATGGTAGCAATCGAATTGCCGCTTCGATTGTTCCGCTTGGGCAAAAAATAAAAATGCTTGAAGGAGCAAATACGATTGATGATTTTATTGTCGCGCGAACCCAAAAACTATTTCCTTCAGGAAATTTTAAATTTACTGCTATCGTTAATACATCCCGATCGGACAAAAATTGTCCGATCCAGTCCGAACAAAATATCGGAACGAATTATTTAAGTTTAGCTGATCGACTCGGCGGAAATAGTTTTTCGATTTGTTCGCCCAACTATTCTGAGGCCATTCGAGCAGTCAACGAATTTATAGCCGATCGAACTGGGTCCTATTTGATCGATCGAGCATCAGTCATACTTAGCGCAGAATTAGTCAAGGCAAGAACAAACGCAATTATTCCACTTAAAGAAGGTATCGATTTCACGTTAAAAGGAAGCTACATTACTTTTATTAATCCGAATGTTCTACCTGGTGATCGTGTTCGGCTTAAATTTCAATAGCGGCGTCTTAAATTTAAATTATAACGGGCAAATCTCGATCGGTGTGCTTTCTGCAACCTGACTGTAGATTTCTTCGATTTCTTTATTTGTTACTGCCATACATCCTAATGTCCAATTTTTTGGATGTTTTGCTAATACAGTATCAGGCGTTTCACCAGCAATCGATTTGTCTGGAAACCCATGAACCATAATTCCACCGCCGGCCGATTTATCTTGGTCGTAAGCAAAACTTTGATCTGCTTTACTCGGATAATTAATGACCAGAGCGCGATGATAATTTGTTTCGGTCGTCTTTTTAGAAATTGAATAAACACCTTCTGGCGTGCGTCCATCGTTTTCAAATTCTTTCGGACCATCAGCGTAACCATTTCCAAAAGCCGTCGAATAATATTTAATAACCGAATCTGCACCCAAGACGTAGATGCGTTTGCGCTTTTTAGAGACCACAATATATTTTGCAACTTGTTCGCGTGACATTGGTAACTTGTCGAGTGCGGCTTCGTTGCGGCAATATTTAGTTTTACTAAGGTCCATTTTTTTAGGAACGTAAGGTTTTTTGACTCGTGTTGGGGGTGGTGGAGTTGGGTCAGGTTTGTAAACTAATGGAGTCTGCTCTGCAGTCTCTTTGCTAGAAAAAATTTGTTCAAAAACAGTGGTTAATCGCTCGTTTTGAAAACAAGGATTTTCGCCCTTGACAGGCCCTATGGCCGTCATACGTAACTCAGTTCCTTCAATTGACTTTTCAAAATCATATTCGTAGCGCTGAATTGCGCCAACACGGATATTCATAGTGTCACAGCTACTTTGATAAGACTCAATGCGTGTTTCAAGATCATATTTATCAATTCGTAAGCTCATGTCGACAGTTACGTCACAAATATTTTGGTCCTTAACTAATTTAGACTTATACTCCATGCGATTTTCTTGCATAACCAAGGTAGTCCCTAAATATCCATTTGAAATTGGAAGCCTTAACGGTCTACGCCCTGTACATTCAAATTTTTTAAAAAGAAAAATTCCACCAGGTCGAATTCGATATAAATCTTGAACGGGCGACGGCTCTGCGGACTCTTGAGGGGGCGGTGGCGGTGGCGGTGGCGGAGGCGGTGGTATCATCGTAACCACACGTCGATCATTCGAGTTATACGGTCCATTATTCGAGTTCGTTTGATAATTAGGGTTAAAATTAAAACAACCACTCCCAGAAGTATTACTATAACAGATTCTTCCGTCACTCGAGGTGTATTTGTAGATCTCGCCACTTTGCGAACTCTGTTGAGCAAAAGTTGTTGATAGAGTTAAGGTTGCAATCAATGTAAAACCAATTTGTCGGACAAGCATAATTTCACCTATATTTCTCACTACTATATTTCTCACTACACTAGTAGTTACGTGCAATAAAGTTTGGTAACCTTGAGCTAAGCAAAATTATTTCCGACTCAAATGTAAAATATACGTTCTGGCGCCAAAAACCGTCTCATAATTAGACGAGTGTCTCAAAATGGTCTTATTCGTCGCTTCGACTTAGGCAAGCCTTTGTTTTTACTGATTTAAATAATCTATTTCTGTTTGGATCCACGGATCATAGATTCCCTCAAGTTCATAAACGTGACCGTTTTCGACGGTCTTTTCACGCATTGGCTCGATTCGACTGTTCCAGGAATTGTAGATAAAATTTTTCTCGATTAAATAATTTCGGATCATTTCGTAGCTAGAAATCCCCAATACTCGACGACGAATCAGGTCTTCAAAGTTTCGCAAGATTTGGGCTTCACCATAATTATATTTAGTTTTTAAATCGATAATGATTTGAGAAAGTTCTTCTAATGACAACCGTTGATCTTGAACAAAATCTAACGCCAACTGAAATGAATCGTAAGTAGCTAATGTTCGACGCCCGAACTGACCATAGTATTCAGGATCGGTGTCGGTGGCTAAATTAATATAAATTTTTTCAACGGGATCTTGTACTGGTACTAAATCTTGTAGACGCAAAATTTCTTCGATTTGCATCGTGTTGATCGCAAATTTTTCTAAAACTTTACTGAGTTGGCCCTGTGTTAATCGACGTGCGCAAATATCAGAAAATAAATTATAAATCACCACGTCAGACTCTGAGTCATCGCCGAAACAAAGCATTTTAACTTGCGCATTTAAATCGACCCGCAATTGTAAAAGCGCTTGAATTTTGTAGCCAATTTGATTTTTTAGTAACGTAAACCGAGATGGCCGTAAATTCTTTAAATTATCTTTGTAGAACATCCCCAAAGGATGTATTTCATCGATCGTGAATTTTTCATAAATCTTTGATTCCATTTGTGGCGGCGACGCGGAGACAAAAAACAATGGAAACTCCGGATCAGAGAAGTGCTTACGACGATAGCGCGCTAAACTTCTTAAAAGAGCTGAAGTTCCGGGCATATTCTTTTTCGAAAATGACTTTTCAAAAATGGTCATGAAAAGACCTTTAATCGAATCGATGGAGGTATCTAAATACGTTTTATCTAAATCCCAGATATAAACTTCGCTGTATTGAGAAAGATCTGGCTGTTGCCCAGTCTGTGCATCGTTATAGTCGAAATAAACCACGTCTAGGTTGATTTCCGAGCGTTTCTGCCAGGATTTTTTAGAAGTCGATTTAATTGTTGGATTTTGATTTGAATCTGACACTTGAAAATAATCTTACTCAAAAAGCACTGGAGATTGCAAAAAAAAAGAAAATGAATTAGCACAAAAGGTCATATGCCGGATCAAGACGTAATAACTTCTGACAGTTTTCAAAATTGGGTGCAGACCAAAAAGGTGCAACCGCAGGATTTGCGCTTTTTATCGCTTTTGACCGAACCTGATCAGCTTAAAAAATTTTCGGCACTAACCTATCATTTCTTTGATTCCAATCCCAGTTTTACCGATGGGCTGCAAACGATTGAGACCGTAGTTGACTTGATTTTGTTAAAAAAGGACTCCGAAGTTTATCCGTTTGAAAATTCCGATCCTAATCAAAAACACCATCACATTCAAAAGTGGCGTCAACATTTGGCGCAAGTACGTCATCCAATTACTGCCCATAACGATGACGTTCGAAAAGGCGCCATCGAACAGCTGAAATGGCCGAGTGGTTCAAAAATTAAAGTTGAGCGTCGTGGCGATCGCCATGGCGTTGAATTAAAAGTATTTATTTCATCGGCAACTGATTTAACAAAGATGATTGCCTCTTTAGAACGGGTCAAAGATGATTTTCCCGTTTGAGCAAATTTATATTGACCAAAAAGCCGTTGATTCAGAAGTGGCAGGACGAGTACGTGCTTTATATTCTACAGAAATTATAAAAGTCGTTGATAGTGAACCGTTTAGCGAAGCGCGCGGTGGCATGAATCCGGACGAATACAATCAGTCTAAGCGCTCGTTGTATGTGACTCCGTTTCCGGGGCAATTTTTTAAACGTTGCCCTGGCGCGACCCAAAAAAAATCTTTAACGTGCTGTAATTATCACGTTCTGAACCTAGGTAGTCAGTGCAATATGAATTGCACGTATTGTTATTTGCAAAGTTACTTAAACTCTAGAGTGACAAAAATTTATTCAAATATTGAACAGGCTATGTCAGAACTTGAAAACATGATGAAGGAGCATCCTCATCAACCCTTCCGAGTGGGCACCGGCGAAATTATTGATTCACTCTCTTTAGACGATATCACTTTATAGTCACGCAAATTGATTCCGCTTTTTCAAAAATATCCTGATTGGATTTTAGAATTTAAAACCAAGTCTAAAAAAGTTGAGCAGTTTGTTGATTTAAAAGGTTCAAAAAATATTATTGTCAGTTGGTCAGTTAACCCTCAAAATATTATTAGCTCTGAGGAACATGGAACGGCTTCCTTGATTGAGCGAATAACCGCCGCAGAAAAATGCCGCGATCAAGGTTATCGTTTAGCATTTCATATGGATCCGATGATTTGGCATCCTGAGTGGCAAAAAAATTATAGCGAATTAATTGAGATGCTCTTGAACAAATTTACAGAAGAAGACATTCACGTGATTTCTATTGGAGCCTTACGGTTTCAACCCGAACAACGTTTAATGATGAAACAACGTTTTGGAATGCAGTCGTTAGTGAACCAAGCCGAGATGTTTCCTTCGGACAATGGCAAATACCGTTACGATGCAAATATTCGCTCGCAAATGTTTCAGTTCGCTTACAAGAAAATCAAAGAGCTTAATCCAAATATGAATGTGTTTTTATGTATGGAAACCCCAGAGTCTTGGATTAATTCATTTGAAAAAATGCCCCAGCAAGTGCCGGGGCTTCGTTCGATATTCAAACCACTTCCAGAACTTTAGTCGTTTAGAAAATTCGCTCTAAATTACAGCTCTATTACAGAACTGAAGCAGGAGCTTCACGCTCAACTAATGTCAAAGTCACCTGGTGCGTATGGCTGGCGTCTTTTGAAGAAATAATCACAACATTCTCACCCTTCATAAGTGCAATGATTTGATCATTAGAAACGATAATCGTATGAGGATGCCCAGAATCACCTTGTATATCTAAGACTTGTCCACCCGCTTTAACCAAATCAGAGAGTTCGATTAAAAAATCATGTCCGTGATTTTTTGAAATTTCTGACTCTACAACTTTTACTAGATTAGGTGGTACTGGTGGGCAAATCGGCGGTGTCTGTGCGAACGAGGTTTTTGCTGCGACCAAAGTTCCTATTGCGCCTAGTGATTGCAAAATTGCAGATCGTCTAGAGAGTGCTCCGATTGACAGTTGGTTTTCATTTGATTCAGTGTTTGTGTTTTTCATTGATTGGTTCCCCTTAATTAAGCTCAATATACAAATCCGGCCTAATTAAATACAATGCTTTTACTGCATATCAGCTATGCTTTTTATGAATATTTAAATTTTTCTCAGAACGATCAGGTTCCAAATAAATTCGCTGCTGAGACATTTTTCTTTGGAAAATCGACCCAGGCCTCACTCTTGGGGAAGTCTTTTGGACGTCTTTCAGTTTTGTGAACAAATTTCAAAAATCCAGTGAGCGCACACAAGAACGCGTCAAACGAGTGCGGATTTTGAATCATCAGCTTAGCGTCTTGATTATAGATAAATACGTGATTTTTATCATTGAGTGCTTTTAACAGATGAGTTCTTTGCTCGTCGCCACCAAAGGCTGCGCGATGATCTTTAGATTGCGAGGCCGCAAGACCTACAGCTTTCGCTAAGCGATAAAAACTAAGTGACGGAAATACTTCAATACATGGTCGATCTAATCGATTTTTGATAAACATCGCTCGCGCCAAAAGTGGTGCCGAATTCGCGCCCATGGCGTGCGAAACCTGAAAGGGAATTTCAAGCTCAGTTGCAATAAACGTTTCAGCACAGCGCTGAGTATATGGTGTAAATAATTTTTTTGGTCGTTTTTTAGCCTGCGTCGTTTCGAAATGTTTCCACAACCACTTAGCATGAGGCTCGGGACAGGTTTCAATTCCAGGACACACTCGCGTTGTTGTCAAACAAGCTGGCAAAGTTAAAGCTGTGTCGAAAGCGACCGAAACAAGATTCTTAGAATTTTCTGTAATTATTTCGTGAATTTTAGAATCACCCGAAATTTTTTCGTCAGACTTTATGCGATCATAGATACGCGACAAAAATAGTTTATTCTGTCGTGGAAAATATTCGACGACTGCAATACATGTTTTATCTGTTTTTCCACCACCTAAAGATATCCCTACAAAACGATGAGCTACATCGGATTGACTGGTTTGCTCTTCAGGCACTGAAAGCTTTCGTTTTCGCATGCTTTTATTACCTTTTGTCGGTTGGTTGGGTTTACCCAAATCAATACACAGCCACCACCACCGGCTCCGCAAATCTTGATGGCATCAGCCCCGTTAGATTTTGCAATCTTAGCTAAACGCTCGATCTCTGGACTTGTAAATGACGGTGTTAATTTAATTCGCGCATCATATTCTTGTTGCATGAGTACGGGAACATTTTTCAGATCGTTCTTTAAAATGGCTTCTTTAAGGGTTTCAGCAATTGAGTTAATTTTTGCCAAAGCCTCTAGAACACCTTGATCGCGCTCAACACATAGCTTAAGGACCTCAAAATTATTTAGTCCGCTATGGTGTGAACGCCCGGTGTAAACTAACAAAAAGTTTTCAAAGATTTCAGAGTTATTTACTGGCAAAATGCTTTGAGTTACACCAGTGGTTGAATAGTTTAATACATTTAATCCACCACATACGGCTGGATAGTAGTCTTGCGTGCCGGTTGGAGTAAAAAGAATTTGCGATTCTAAATTATGCGCGACATGAACCATGTGGTGCGTGTCTTTAAATTGAAAATCCAGCAATTTTGAAAATGCTTTCAACATCGATATAATTAAACTGCTGCTTCCACCTAACCCACCACCGATGGGGCTATCTGATTTTGTCTTAAGGTAAATTCCATTTTTAAATTTTGTGGGATCTTGGTCCCAAAAAAATCGAATAACTGTTTGGTACAATTGCAAAGACGAATCAAAACTAGAAAAAAACAATTCCCAATTATCAAAATTCCATGTTTTATTTAAATCAGCTGATTCAATCTTAATGATTTTTGAATCAGTAAATTCAAG
>JAYVHE010000143.1:0-10384 GCA_043771495.1 Bdellovibrio sp.
AGACCGGCAAAATATTTTACTCGCTGAATGGATTTGCTCCACGGCTATTGCCAGAGCTAGAGCCTTTTTTAAAACCGATGCGTGCCCAGGCTATTGTCACTGAACCGCTTCCACTGTTTGTAAAGGGGCCCTGTTATTTAACTAAACACCTGTGTTATTTCCGCCAACTTCCAACCGGTGAGCTCTTAGTTGGTGGATTTCGTAATATGGATATCGAAGCCGAAAATACGGATACCGAAATCATCACCGATAAAATTCAGAATGCACTGACTGATTTTACTCGCACCTATTTTAATAATACTGAAAATGTAAAAATTAATTATCGCTGGAGTGGAATAATGGGATTTGCACCCGATAGCCAAATGTTAGTTGGCGCACTACCTAATCGAAAAAATAGTTATTTTATGGCTGGTTGTGCCAGTCACGGCATGGGACTTAGCTTTAACACAGCAAAAGTATTGGTAGACTCTATTTTTGGTGAAGCCATTCCTTCGCATTTACGCGCAGATCGTTTTAAAATAAGTTAAGCTCTATTCTTAATAAAGAACTTCGACTGTTTACTTTTTTAGATTCGCTAAAAAATCTTTAACTAAATCCTCGCGCGCTTGACCCGACACCGGACGAAGTCCATGGTCATGTTTGGCGTAAAGATCTGCACTGACTTCTAAGATAAATCGCGAAGGACTCACTGGTTTAATCTGCCCCATTTTTTTTCGCTGGCGGCAATAGCTCATCATCAGGTGATTTTGAGCCCGAGTAATTCCCACATAAAACAAACGACGTTCTTCGGAAATATCGCCACCTAAACGTTTATGCGGCAGCAGATCTTCTTCAAGACCAACCAACATAACATTGGGAAATTCTAAACCTTTCGACGCATGAAATGTCATTAACTGAACTGCGTTTTTTTTGTCTTCGTCATTGACGTCATCACGCAATTGCATGGCGTCGATAAATTCCTTTAAAGTATCTAAGCTTTGATCGCGTTTGGACAAAAAGCTTTCTAAAATTCTTGAAAAAATTTCGATCACTTGCCATTTTTTCTCGAAGATTAAACCTTCAGATGAATTCTGAACAAGGTAATCCCGATAACCGACTTCGCGCACGAGTTGCTGAAAGCGATCCGAGACCGTGGCCCCTAAAGACATATCGTCCAAAATACGCTGCGGAAACGTCCAGAGCCAGTTGTGGTGGGTGTCCAGTATGTGTCCTTGCTTTTCAGGAACGCCGGCCTCCTGCCACTTTTGCGCAGCAACCGGTAAACTAATTGAATGTTTATTAGAAAATTCTAATAGTTTTTCCAACGTGACATCGCCGAGGCCTCGGGGGGGCATATTTAAAATTCGGCGATACGAAACTTCATCTAAGGTAATACTTTGTTTTAAATACGCGAGCCAATCTTTGGCCTCCTTGCGATCAAAAATAGATGAACCGCCGGTAATCGTGTACGGAATTTGATTTCGGCGCAGCGAACTTTCAATAAAAGCACCTTGGGTATTGGACCGGTATAAAATGGCAATATCGCGGAACTGCGCGTGTTCGCGTTTTAAAGTTAATATTTCGCGGGCAACAAATTCGGCTTCTTCATCTTCGTTTTCTAAAACAAACAATTCAGGAACCTGGTCTTGGTTTTTTTTCAATTTTTCAGCGATCAAGATTTTTCCGTGCCGAGATGTATTTTTTTCGATCACAGCATTACCCAAAGCTAAAATCTGGCCACTGGATCTGTAGTTGCGCTCTAATTTAACAACACGGCAATTTTTATAACTTTTTGGAAAACTCAGAATATTTTCAATCTCGGCCCCACGCCAGCCATAGATAGACTGATCGTCATCGCCCACAACAGTTAAATTTTGATGGCCATCAGAAATTAACTTAATTAATTTCATTTGCTCTGCATTGGTATCTTGAAACTCATCAACCATGACTTGCTTAAACTGCGAAGCTGTTCGCTCTAAAATTTCGGGGTACTTTTCAAATAAGCGAATAGGCTCTAACAACAAACCTTCAAAATCGACGACGCCCAATTTATTTAATTCTTTTTCATACTTAGGAGTTAAAGCCTCGGCCATTTCATAATATTCATCAACTTCGATTGTCGTTGATTTTTTCTTGGCACGACGAAAGTTAATTTGAATCAACAATTTTTCTAAATCAAATTTATCTTTTCCAGAGTTTTTAATATTTTTAATAAGTTCTTTTAATATCGATTGGGAATCTGATTGGTCAATAATGCCAAATTGTGACGGCAAATCTAAAACTTTATGATTTTTACGAAGAACCTGTAAGCCAAACGAGTGAAATGTTCCGGCCCATAATTCTTTACCAGAGGCTTGGAGTCGGTCCTTTACGCGGTGTTTTAATTCGCGAGCGGCCTTGTTGGTAAAAGTTAATACGCAAATTTCACGGGCTTTTGCAGAACCATCAGCGATTAACCGACCTGTACGGTTAACCAAAACGGTTGTTTTACCAGAACCGGCACCGGCTAAAATTAATAGCGGTCCTTCGGTGTGCATGACGGCCTCACCTTGTTCGGGATTTAAAGAACGGGTCCATTGCGCACGGATCGCGTCGTGATTCATTAATTTAAATTCGTCGGATGATTAAAAGATTAAACGCGATTTTGCATTAACGATTTAACTTCGTCGCTGAAAATAACTTCGACTTTGTCATCAAAAGTTCTTAAAACAAAACCAATTCCGAATTTAGCGTGATTGATTTTTTCGTTTTCAGAAAATTTGCCTTTAATTGAATATGGTGTTGCATCTTTCTTTTCACTATTTTGAACGCGAATTTCGTAATCGCCAGTATGTGAACGACGAGCTCCCGCTGCACGAGTTGCGCCAGCTTTAGTTTTTGTTCCGCCAACTTTTGGCAAAGTGTAGGCTTTTTTGCTATGACAAATTTCACATTCAATTTTAGCAGAGCGTGGAGTTGTATGTGCTAACACTCGATGATAGCGATCGGCCGCGCATTTTTTGCAGTGGGTGTAAAACGATTTAGCGACTGGAGGCAATGTTAGTTCTGACATAGTTAGTATCTTTCCTTTTTAAGTTGATAAACTGATAATTTTTCGTCGAGGCCTTTTTTAGAAATCTCGGATGCGCTTAAATAAAATGGACCTTCTTTATTTTGAATACGATTCTGCAGACTGACCATGGATTTTTCATCTTTAGGATCAATCTCTAGACCAGAGGGTCCGTGGTTTTCCAAAAAGGCCAAGTCAGGCTCTTTGTTAAAAAACTTTTCCCAACAATTGGTATCGACTTGGCAGCGGTACGTCATAGTTTTGGCGTGCGTATGTAGCGGCGCATAACTGCCTATGATTTCAAGCGGACCATAATTTGAATGTAATTTTAAAGATGGGCTTCCCCACTGAGTCATGCCCGAACACTGATTGACGTTGGCGTACCACAACCCAAAAGCTTTAGTTAAAAAACCCATTCCGTAAAACTGTTTTTCTTTTGGTAAAAAAGAATTCACAGCACAAAGATCATAGGCGACCCACTCACCTTTGCGCATCGTTGGAATAATAATAAATAACGAAAGTGGACACCACTCTTCGTCTTTTGAATAACCCAATAAAGATAAAATTTCTGGATCCAGAGTCGAAGTTTTTCCAGCAAAGCCCGCAATAAACCCCGGCATCGCTGCACAGTCATAAAAAACCCAACGTGGAATCGCTAAATCCTGTTTGCCAAAAGATTTCCATTCAATTTGATAAATAGCTTCAGCAAATGGAAGTTCTTTTAAATGAAGCGGATTTTTATAAAGAGGTTCTTGAGTAAACCAATCAATTTTGTGCCGAGTTCCCGGCTGTTCAATTTGATTTTCCGGACGCACAAAAACGTAGGGGCGTATATCCCCGGTTCGCATCCATGTGGCTTTTTCAAGTAAAGGATTCATCTGCATTATCCCAAGGGCCCAATCATTGTTTCAGGCCGCACGACTTGGTCAAATTTTTCGGCTGTTAATAATCCAAGCTTAACGGCTTCTTCTTTTAACGTTGTTCCATTTTTGTGAGCGGTCTTTGCAATTTTTGCGGCGTTGTCGTAGCCGATAAGGGGGTTCAGTGCCGTAACTAACATTAAAGAATTTTCTAAGTGTTTTTTAATTTGCTGAGTATTGGCTGTAATTCCTACAACACAGTTATCCACAAAACTTTCACAGGCATCAGAAATTAATCGAATTGAATTCAAACAATTAAAAACAATCACAGGCTTAAAAACATTTAATTCAAAGTGTCCAGTAGCTCCACCGACGTTGACTGCAACATCATTCCCTAAAACTTGCGCGCAGACCATGGTCATGGCTTCAGACTGAGTTGGATTTACTTTACCAGGCATGATTGATGAGCCTGGTTCATTTTCTGGCAAATTCAATTCGCCGAATCCGCAGCGTGGGCCCGAGCCGAGCATACGAATGTCATTTGCGATTTTCATTAATGACACGGCGATGGTTTTTAAAGCGCCGTGCACTTCAACCAAAGCATCGTGCGAAGCTAAAGCTTCAAATTTATTTGGAGCGGTTATAAAAGGAATTCCAGTTTCTTTAGCAATAGCTGCCGCAGCTTTCACCGCAAAATCTTTGTGGGTATTTAATCCAGTGCCCACGGCCGTTCCGCCTAAAGCCAATTCATGAAGATGCGGCAAAGTATTTTTAATTCGCGTCACTGAATTTTTCATTTGCGTCGCGTAGCCAGAAAATTCTTGACCCAGTGTTAATGGAGTTGCATCCATCAAATGGGTGCGACCAATTTTTACGATCGGTTTAAATTCGACCGATTTTTCTTCTAAGGCTTTCTGAATTTTTGTAAGCATGGGAATTAAACGCGTATGAATTCGCTCAGCGACCGCAATGTGCATTGCTGTCGGAAATGTGTCGTTCGAACTTTGCCCTTTGTTGACGTCGTCGTTGGGGTGAATTTCTTTATTCGGTAATGTTAAATTTTGCATAGTCATCGCGCGGTTGGCGATAACTTCGTTAGCATTCATATTGGACTGCGTGCCTGAACCCGTTTGCCAAACCACTAATGGAAAGTGTTGATCAAGATCGCCTTTAATAACTTCGTCACAAGCTTTCAAAATGAATTCGGCTTTTTTAGCATCTAACAGACCCAGTTCCGCATTTACTTTTGCGGCTGATTTTTTTAATACGCCTAAGGCTTTAATCATTTCACGTGGAAAACGATCGCCACCAATTTTAAAATTCTCGGTTGAACGTTGTGTTTGAGCGCCCCATAAAGCCTGCGCCGGAACTTTAACGTCGCCCATGGTGTCTTTTTCAACTCTAAACTCACCAGTAAAATCACTCATTTTAAATCCTTATTTCTTGGTCTTTTGTAATTTTTTATTAATTTTAGTTTTGTTATCAGCAATTTTTGCGTTTGCTTTTAAAGCGCCTAAATTCTTAATACTTTTTTCACCGCGAACAACTTGGCCCACGCTGGCCTGGTCCGTCGGATAAATTACAAGTTCCTGAATGTTAACATGTGACGGCTGTAGCAAACACCATAAAATATTTTTTGCGATATCTTCGGCTACCAGTGGCATCATGTCAGAATAAACAGCGTCGGCTTTCTGTCGACTGCCCAGGCGCACAAAACTAAATTCTGTGTTCACCATTCCGGGTTCAATATTTGTAACTCGCACGCCTGTGCCTTTTAAATCCATACGAAGGCCATCGGAAAAAGCTCGCACCGCAAATTTACTGGCACAATACACAGATCCACCCTCGTAAACCAAGCGACCCGCGACGGACCCAAGGTTTACAATGTGTCCTTTGGCTTGAATCAATTGCGGTAAAAAAGCATGAGTCACAGCCATCAGTGAAGTCACATTGGTGGTCATCATGGTTTGATTGTCGGACATATTCGAATTTTGAAATTGATTTGTTCCCAGCGCAAGACCCGCGCAATTCACCAAGCCATGCAAAAGCTTCAGCGATTTTAAATCCGGATTTTTTTTAATTTCGTTAGATAATTGCTGGTGATCATTGATATCGGCCGCAATAATTTCAACCGAAGGCGCACCGGCTTTAAGTAATTTTTTTTTCAAATCATCTAATTTTTTTTTGCGGCGAGCGAGTAAAATCAAATTCGATTTTTGCTCAGCCAATTTCAAAGCGGTGGCTTCGCCAATGCCGGCCGAGGCCCCCGTAACCAGATAAATTTTATTCTGCATGTCCTTGATTAGATTTGGGATTTGCTAACGAAGCAACCCTTATCAGGTTGCGCAATTCGGAATATTATCTGCTTGAAGGTGAGGCTGCCGGGCGCGCGGCTGGAGTGGTTCCACTTCGAGCGGGTGTCGGAAGACTTCCGCTGCCATATTTTTTATTCCATTCTTCAAGTTGTCGAGTTTTTCCAAAGCGACTGTAAAAAGCCGCACGGCCTGGATCATTATCTTTCAAAGGAGCCGATGTATTCGCAAAACAAGGGTAATTTGTCTCATTATTTTCGCAGTAACCGCCACCGTCTTGCGCGTTAACTTTGCCGCCCATCGGACCTGCACAACAAACCGAAAATTGACCAGTTTCTGCCGTAGGACTTGTACTTGCACCCGTATAACGATCATCCGCTCGATTAGCTTGCGCTAACCCCGCACTGCCCCCATTTAAAGCTTTAACATATTGTTCATATTCCCGTGCTCGAGCATTACATGAAGGAAGGTCCGCGCAATTACCTTGAGCCGCTAAGCGCTTAACGTGAATGATAAAAGTAGAATCAAATTTTCCGATAAAAAAATCAGTGACATTTTTTGAACAGTTTTCGTTAATCGCCTTTACATTCGTTAGTATATACAAAGCCACTTCATTGATTGAAAGCCCTTGAGTTACATTGGCTAATTGCGAAAGTTGTGCGCCTAAGAGTTGTTTAAATTTTAAAAATTTGTGGTTGTTTAAGGCTTTCAAACAGGCCGCATTATTAGCCGGAGTTTGAGCAAAAACCGAATTCGAAAAAAGCACAATGCACAGCATCGTCGCAGTTAAAAAAGCGATTTTAAAAAAGCCGTCAGTTTTAAACTTTTTCATCTGTATTTCCTAGGCCATCTATCGGTACAAAATGCTTGGGTATAAAGCGAGTCTAGATTAATTTTTCATGATTTAAGCGAACCTCACCGAGTGTTTCATTTTTAGACACTTTCCCCTTGCCTGCGTAGTGAAGACGCACTAATTTCACTCGCATGGCATTACCTACAGCGCTTGAAATTGTTGCGGCCGCAAAAGGCCCTAAAAAATACTGGTTGATGAAGTCGGAACCCGATGTTTTTTCTTTAGATCAACTTAAAAAGGATGGTTCAACACCGTGGGAAGGCGTTCGTAATTACCAAGCCCGCAATTTTATGATGAATGAAATGAAGATTGGCGATGATGTTTTATTTTATCACTCCAGTGCTAAACCACCTTTTGAAACCGGTATCGTGGGCCTTGCTGAAGTTTCTGAACTGGCCGCGCCAGACAAATTACAATTCGACAAAAAATCAGAATACTTTGAAGCCAAAGCCACCAAAGAAAAACCCATGTGGTTTTGCGTGCGCATAAAGTTTAAAGACTCCTTTAAAAAAACATTCACCTTGGCCGATTTAAAAAACTCTAAAGACCTTGCCGAAATGCTAGTGATTCGCCAAGGTCAGCGTTTATCAATTCAGCCCGTGGCCGAAAAAGATTTTCAGTTTATTGTGAAAAAATGCACGACGTAGTTAATAAATCTTCATCAGTTAAACTTTTTTTAGCCCCAATGGAGGGCGTTACTGATTTTGTCATGCGTGATACGCTAACTCAGCTCGGTGGAATTAATCAGTGCACGACTGAATTTATGCGCGTGACTCAACATTTACATCCTAATTCTGTTTTTTACCGATTTTGTCCCGAGTTAAATACCAACGGACGCACTCGCGCCGGCGTTCCTGTTTTTGTTCAACTCCTTGGTGGTCATGCGGAGCCGCTGGCCGCCAACGCGGTCCGCGCCGTCGAACTTGGCGCCCCTGGTGTCGATTTAAATTTTGGTTGTCCTGCAAAAACGGTGAACCGTCATGATGGTGGCGCTACATTATTAAAATACACTGATCGCATTTTTAATATTGTAAAAACAGTTCGTGCCGCTGTTCCACAACATATTCCTGTCACTGCAAAAATTCGCTTAGGCTTTGATAATCCCGCCAGTTGCATCGAAAATGCGATCGCAATTGAACAAGCTGGCGCTAGCGCCTTAACAGTCCACTGCCGCACTAAAACCGATGGTTACAAACCTCCTGCTTACTGGGAATGGATTCCAAAAATTAAAGAGCACGTAAAGTTACCAATTGTTGCTAATGGCGAAATCTGGACAACGGCTGATTTTAAAAATTGTCTGACTGTGACTGCTTGCGAAAACTATATGATCGGCCGCGGGGCTTTACGTAACCCATTTATTTTTTCACATATCAAAGATGAATTGAAATCAACCGTTGTTGAATCCCCGATGCCTTTGAGTTTATTACCTGGATTTTTTCAATCCTGTGAGAATAATATTAACGGATACTTCGCCACGTCGAGAACCAAGCAGTGGCTTGCACAGCTTCGTTTTACATCTGAACATGCAAAATCGTTATTTGATGAAATAAAAGTTATAAAAAAGCCTATCGAATTTAAAGAACGGCTCAATCAGTTGCTGGGCTAATTGCATATTATCAACTTAATTCACCTGTCGCGCGACAGGTGAATTATAATTTGAACTGATCCCAATTTTTTTGCATTATTAACTAGACTTAAGCATACTCAACACAAGTCTAATTTTATCTTCGTTTGTTTACTCTGACTCTACACCATGTGATGATGAAGTTAAGTAAAATACTAATGATAAATTCATTTAAACAATTCCTAATTCTAATATCCCCGATCTTTTTCGCATATTCAATTTGCAGTGCCGCGCCGACACCAAACATGTGGCATTTTACGATTTACGGAGGCTATTCCCTTTTGAATAGCTCTCAATTTCCGGGTACAGCCACGAATGGAAGTATAACTCTGGACGGAAAAATCAGTAGCACCTACGAAAATTCAGGTTATGGGGGCGCAGAAATCGGCCGCTTCAAAAATGATGCGATCTTTGTCAAGGCAGGGGCGCGAGCCATGCCTTACCGCTTAGTTAAAAGTGCAAACTTTATTAGTGATTCTGGGATGAAACAGACAGTGCCAATCACAAATCCCTATAGTTATAAACTCACATCTTATTATGTCGACGCAGGATACTCAGAAAAATCGGTTTATATTTTTACAGGTCTACATTATGCGGTTTTTGATTTTAGTTTCCCATCAAGCACAGTTCCCTTCAAACCTCAGAATGGATTTGGTTTACAGTTTGGAATTGGTTATTTATTCGATGATATGTTTTCAGTCGAAGCTTTGTTGGCTGCAACTGCTGTTGGTGTCGCCAGTGGCGCTGATTATTCTACACAAGAATCATACACCTTCACTGATTTAATGACTGCGTTTAGAATTAGTTTTTAGCTGAACTGTTCCCAGTTCTTAGCGCTTTCAATAAGCCCATACATAATTGAGTGAAAGAAATTTTTTGATTGTAATTTATTTTTTGGAAAACGTTTTTCAAATTCGCTTTGAATAAACGGCACATGCGCGGTACCACCAGTTAAAAACACGTGATCAATCTGTTCTGCTGAAAGGCCGGCTTGATCTAAAGCGCGATCCAGCGCCGCAAAAATTTGAACTTTGGTGTTTTCAGACCAAGTCTCAAACTCGGTTTTAAAAAATCTCGCTTCCGTTTCTATATCTGGATACTTGAAAACAAAATCAAACTCGGCTTTTGAAGATAATTCCTTTTTAACGTTTTCGATTTCTTCAAAGAATGAAAAAATCTGTTGGTCTTCAATCAAAATAAATAATCGATCTATTATTTTCTTTTGCGCGTCGTTTAAGGCACACTTTTGCACTTCTTTGATAAAATTATAAGTGTCCTTTTCCTTAAGGTGAACAATCTGCGCCGGTTTATTTAAACGATCGGTTATTGCTGAAGGCATTGATAAAACATTTTTAGTCATCGGCAACTGATATTGAACTCCGGCACCAAACGTTTTATTCAAGCGCTGGCTCATGAATACGCTATCTAAAGCATCTCCCGCCAACGGACAACCTTCGACCGCTAGAACGTCTTCTTTACGAAAATCATTTTTAGAAATTTTTAAGATGGTAAAGTCCGAGGTCCCGCCACCAAAATCCCCAATCAGAATGGTTTTGTCTTGATCGATTTTTTTTCTAAATTCTAAAGCGGCCGCCAGTGGTTCAGGCACAAAAACCACGTCTTTAAACCCTGCAAACTCTGCGGCTTTGCGCATGCGATGCACGGCAAACTCATCGGCGACGGTGTCCATTGAATACCGCGCTGGGC
>JAYVHE010000144.1:0-5232 GCA_043771495.1 Bdellovibrio sp.
ATTTTCCGTTTCTAAAAACACATTCAAAGAATCACAAATTATTAAATTATTGCAATGACCACAGAGTCAAAATCTAAATTAACTCCGAACTAACTCTACCTATATAAATTTATATAAGTAATTTCAATATGTTAGATCAGAGCAGACCACGCAACCAATTGTTTATTAATAAAAACGCTGAAGTTCATTTTTTTCGGTTCATTCTGTGTATTTGCGATATTTGCTTTACAACCACCCCCTAAAAAGTAAAAAAAACTTTTCCAATGTGCGATGCAACCACGACCTGTTTTTCCATAATACTAAATCAATTTTTTCCGAGTTCTGAATGTCATTCAAAAATTGGGCTCGGACTTGAACAATATTATCAGCTCGCTTTAATACAGCACTGGTCTCTAGATTATAAAAAATACTCCTAAAATCTAAATTAAAAGAACCAAGGCTGACCCAGTCATCTATTATTAAAATTTTTGCATGCAAAATTGCAATTTTAAATTCATAAATTTCAACTCCGTAGGTCAGTAGCGCATTGTAATAGCTTTCAATAGCAAATTTTAATCCGAAAATGTCACTGCGACTTGGCAATAAAAGACGCACCCGAACTCCAGACCTAGCGGCTCGACACAATGCCCGAGATAACCTCAGATCTGGAACAAAGTAAGGATTTGTAATCCAAATTTCATTCTTGGCAGAGTTAATTTTATTCAGCAAATCGCTGTACTCCATTTTTTTGGTCTTACTGATTTTAGACCACCTTCGTCCATGATGATTTTGTGAAAAGTTCCAAGCCTCTCTTGCAGGGTCTAAATAATTATGGGTTGCTTCGCCAGTCAGCTTCACTGAAATATCGCGCCATGCTGCGTTTCCAACTCGGCTAGAAATATGCCGATCGCTCACATTCATACTGCTGATAAAAATTGTGGCGTTATCAATAATACAAATCTTACGATGATTACGTCGGTTTAATTTTGCAAAACCTGTAACAATTTTTTTTAATGAAAACAGTTTCCAAACTGTAGAGAAATGTTTTTGCCATGGCAAAGCATGAAAAAATTCTAGTTCTATTCCTCGCTCTCGCCAGAGTAGCGCATCCGCAAAAGTCCATGCGGATGATCCAACCCCATCGATTAAAAGCTGAGTCCGGACTCCGCGAGCAGCTGCAGCAACTAATAGGTTAAGTAGTTCTAATCCCGTTTCATCTTGATCAAAAATGTAAGTTTCTAAGTGGATAAAAGTTTTGGCGCTATCAATAGATTTTTTCAATTCTATTAAGTAGTCATCACCCGTGCTTATTACAATTTCATCACTCATGCATTGAAGTTTACTTTCTTGATAACGATAGGCAATTGGTATTTTGGCGTCACTTTCTTAGGGCTGAAACACTTAAAAATGCGGGATTGCATGCGTAATTATTGATGTTACCTCGGTAGAAATTTGTTTGTATAAAAAGTACAGCGCCAGTAAAGTAGCAATACAATGCGAAATCTAATTTTTGGTGTAGTGCTATTTTCGGCAGGGTTCGGTGTCTACAAATATGCAACGCAACCTAAGATAAAGCGGGTGTCTTTTGCTGCAATTGAATCCCAGGTTGAATATGCGAATTGTCAGCAGCAAAAAAGTTGTTTTGTTGTCTACGTGGCGCCTTGGTGTCCGGCCTGTCATCAATTCATTTCAAATTACAAGCAGCACAAAGATATTTTCAAAGCTAAGGGGTTAGGTTTTGTTTACATCGTTGGGGCTGATGAAAATCGACAGAAAGAAATAGACATGCAAATATCACTCGCACCCGAAGCTGTTTTGGATTCCGCCGATCATGCTTTTTTAAAGCATCATAGAATCAAATCCTTTCCGACGGTCCTATTGGTTAATAAGGCCGGAAAAGTTTTAAAGCAGGGACAACTGGCCTATGATTTTATAAACGAGCGAATGAATGACCAGAAATAAAGTCGCTGTCTCCAGTATAATACCAACTCCTAACAAGCGGTCAAACTTCACACGATCATATGAGTGATGCCAATTTTACTATCTTAGGGCTAGGTTAACTGGTAAATTTCATTTGATCGTATGAAATACGAGCAATTTTAATGGCCTCTAGCCTGTTTTTAGAGTATATTCATAAGAACGTATGAAAAAGCAAAGAAAACCGAAAACACTTAAAAACTCAAACAAAACCACTAACGTATCACATGAGCTTGGGAAAATTATTCGCCAGGAAAGAAAAAGTCGAAATCTAACACAAACAGCTCTTGGCGATTTATGCGGAACAAGCATTAATTTTGTAAGCCAAATTGAAGCGGGAAAAGACACGGCCCATATCGGCAAAGTTTTAAGGGTCCTTCAAATCTTAGGTATTCAGTTGGAAATTGTGTATGGGTCAAAAGGCTTGGTTAATCACCTGGAGGATTTAGCTTGAAACGCTCTGAATTTTTACAGGCAAAGATTGAGGTCTACAAAAATGAATTGTTTGTGGGAACATTAAGTAGAACCCCTAAGGGGTCACGATTTGATTTTTCTAAAGAGATTTTGAACGATGCGGCTCAGTCAAAAATCACTTACCAGATAACAGCACAGCAAGAGCCCATTGAGATCACGGGTGTGAACCTGCCTCCTTACTTCGCCGGACTCTTACCTGAGGGCCTAAGGCTCAAAGCTCTGGTTAAAAATTTAAAAACTTCAGAGGATGATTTGTTCGGTATTTTGGTTGGGGCTGGTTTAGAACCTGTCGGGGATTTACATTTTAAAATTCCCGGTTTATCGCCTGTAGATTATCAAAAAATCGATCAATTTTCTATTAATGATTTTTCAGTGTTTAAGAAAGAAATTCTTCGGTCGGGGGAAAGTTTAAATAATCCTGTGTCTGGAGTGCAAAATAAAATTTCCGGGTCACGCTTAACTCTGCCATTGAAACTGGGAGTCAAAAGTAAGAACAAACAATTCATTTTGAAATTTGACTCCATTGATACTCCAGATTTAGTGGAAAATGAGTGGTGCTCTTTAAAACTAGCCAAAGCCTGTGGTCTTAAGACCAATCAAGCGACAATCATCAAGGATTCAAAAGGCGAAAAGGCTTTGCTCGTCACACGTTTTGATCGTGAATGGATTTCAGAAAAAAACAAATTTATCAGATTTCACCAGGAGGATGCCTGTCAGTTTTTAGATCGCTACCCCGCTGATAAATACTATTTAGCAATGCAGGAAGTCGCTGAAGGTCTTCAAGAATTTTGTGAAGGCCCACATATAGAAATTTTAAAACTCCTTAAGCTCGCGGCCTTTTCTTATCTTTTGGGAAACGGGGATTTGCATGGGAAAAATGTCAGCTTATTAAAAAAATCTTTCAGCGAACTGTCCCCGGTTTATGATATGGTTTGCACATATGTTTACGGCGATCAGCAAATGGCACTGGCCTTGGATGGAAAAAAAGATAACTGGAAAAGAAAGCTTTTAGCAGACTTCGGCGAGCGTTATGGAGTCCCTAAAATCAGCACGGAAAAAATGCTTGATCAACTTGTGAAAAAATTCGTTAAAAATAAAAATATTTTATGGAATGTGCCATTCTTGAATTCCAAGAGGGCCGCGTTGGAAACGTTATTTGCGAAGCGTATTAGGCATTTGGGAAAGTGATCAACTAGAGAAAGATTAAACAAAGTAAAAAACGGGTGCTGATCATTGTGCTTCGAGTAAATTAAACGGGGCCATTTTCCCCTACGAACAGACAAAATACCCGCAAAATTTTTTATTCAGGCGTAGCAGCCACCTGGCTCTTAGCCAGGTGGCTTTGAATCTGCATCAGTACTTTCAATAATAAAAGCACAAGGAGAACAAGATGTTTCATTTATTTGAAAAAACAGATTCACAAATTCAAAAAGACGTGAAGAACGAACTCAAATGGGATCCCAGCGTTGCAGACACTCAGATTACCGTGACTGCAAATAATGGTATTGTTACTTTGCGTGGAACTGTTCCACATTATTTTGAAAAACACACGGCCGAAAAAGCGGCTCAACGAGTCGGTGGAGTTCGCGCCGTTGCTGATGAAATCGAAGTCAATGTCTTCGGCACAGAGAAGAAATCTGATGAGAAAATTGCAGAGGCAGCTCTGAATGCGTTGACGTGGAATTTTCAAGTTCCAGATGACGTCAAAGTTTCAGTCGATAATGGATGGATTACTTTGCGTGGTGAAACAAATTGGGCTTACCAAAAAACCGCTGCAACAAACGCCGTCAACCAAATGATCGGTGTTCGTGGTGTCACTAACGAAATCATATTAAAAGAACAAGTTCAACCGTCTGACGTAAAGATTCGCATCGAAGAAGCTTTAAAACGCTCTGCCGAACGCGAAGGTCGAAAAATAAATGTGGCTGTGAATGGCAGTGGCGTCACACTTTCTGGCAACGTACATTCGTATTCAGAAATTGGCGACGCTGAACTGGCTGCTTGGAACGCCCCAGGAGTATTGAAGGTAGAAAATCACTTGAAGTTAACGCATTAGAAAGCCTTGCTTAGATAGCTGCATGATATGAAAGTTGCCGTTTTTGATACCCATAAATTTGATCGAGAAGCTCTTGAGGCGGCAAATATTTCTAAACATGAGCTGTACTTTCTAGAATTGCGTTTAACTGAGCAAACAGCTCCACTAGCGCTTGGTTGTGGGGCTGTTTGTTTATTTGCAAATGACCGTGCGGACGCACAGGCATTAAGAATCTTAAAAGAACTTGGAGTCAAATTAATCGCGCTAAGATCAGCCGGTTATAATCATGTTGATATAAAAAGCGCGATTCAACTTGGGCTCACTGTGGTGCGAGTTCCAGAGTATTCGCCCTATGCCGTTGCAGAGCATGCAGTCGGGCTGCTTCTGTCATTGAATCGAAAAATTCATAAAGCCCATAATCGCGTTCACGAAATGAATTTTTCATTAGATGGACTGGTCGGATTTGATCTGCATGGAAAAACCGTTGGGGTGATCGGTACAGGTCGAATCGGAAAAGTGTTCTGTCAAATCATGCGCGGCTTCGGTTGCAAGGTGATCGCCTACGACACAACTCCCGACACGCCATGGGCTACGCAATTCGGAGTATTTTATTTTAATCGAGACCAGCTGTTTAAAGACAGTGATATTCTTTCTTTGCATATTCCGCTGACGCCAGAAACGCGCCATATTATTGATGCCACTGCCATCGATCTGATGAAAAAAAGTTTAATCATCATTAATACCGGTCGAGGCGCCCTGATCGATAC
>JAYVHE010000145.1:0-2556 GCA_043771495.1 Bdellovibrio sp.
CAGTTCCACCTAAGATTGCCGCCATTGCAAAGAATGGGACTGTTGGTAACCCGGGAATGATTCCTAAGATTAGCATAACGCATGCAGAAATATAAATGGCGCGTGGATTTGCTAAAAGCTGACTGCTGACTTCAGTTCCCATGTTTTCGCCGCTACCGCTACGAGTAACAATGGTACCGGCTGCCGTTGAAATAATTAATGCAGGAATTTGAGTTAGTAATCCATCCCCGATGGTTAACATGGTATAAAATTTTGCGGCAGTTGCGATATCTAAATCTTTTTGTAAAACCCCAATCAATAACCCACCGACGATGTTAACAACTGTAATAATAATACCGGCAATTGCATCACCACGAACAAACTTGCTGGCACCATCCATCGCTCCGTAAAAATCAGCCTCTTGCTCAATTTCTTTTCGGCGTTTGCGAGCTTCTGATTCATTGATGATCCCGGCGTTTAATTCGGCATCGATAGCCATTTGTTTGCCTGGCATGGCATCCAATGTAAATCGAGCTGCGACTTCCGCCACACGTCCCGAACCTTTTGTGATAACGATAAAATTAATAACAACGAGGATCACGAATACAATAAACCCAATGACATAATTGTTTCCAACAACGAAATTACCGAATGCTTCTATGACCGAACCGGCTGCGGATGGACCTTCATGCCCGTTTGTTAAAATTAATCGAGTTGTCGCAACGTTTAGGCCTAATCGAAACAAAGTGGTCATTAATAGCAATGATGGAAATGAAGTAAATTCTAATGTTCGCTTAATGTAAATTGAAGTTAATAAAATAAGGACACTAAGTGCCAAGGAAAAAGTTAACATTACATCCAACGCAATTGGAGGTAGTGGAATGATCATAACTCCTAGAATAGTTAAAATGGCGACAGCAATGAATATGTCGGTATTTTTCGTTAATCGTTCAAACTTTTTAACAAATTGAAAAATTTGATCCATGCTTTACTAAACTCCCTGTTCCGGTCGACGTGTTGTCGTCGTTTTTCTTGGTGTATTATTTCGAGCAAACTTTTTCTTTTTTAATCGGTAAACATACGAAAGTACTTCGGCCACTGCGACGAATAAATCTTTGGGAATAACTTGACCGATTTTCATGGTTTTGAAGATCGTTCGAGCCAATGGCTTATTTTCAATAATTGGAATATTTCTTTCGCGGGCAATTTCTTTGATTTTTTCGGCCACAAGATCAGCGCCCTTAGCAACTAATTGCGGCGCCGGTAACCCTTCCCCATACTTAAGAACAACTGCTATATGCGTTGGATTAGTAATAACAACGTCACCTTTAGGAACTTCGGTCATCATTCTTTTCATGGCCATTTCGCGCTGAATTTTTCGAACGCGGGCTTTAATCATGGGATCCCCTTCGCGGGATTTCATTTCTTCTTTGACTTCTTGCAAAGTCATCATCATGTCGCGTTCAGTTTGCCACCGTTGATAAAGGTAATCGACCATTGCAATAGCCAACATAAAAAACCCGGCACCCAATAATAATTTAAATACGATAGCGCCAACATAAGTCATTAATTGTTCAACCGAATAACCGGTTAAGTAAGGAATCTGTTTGACCTCGCCGCGAAGTAGAAAATAAACCACAATTGAAATCACAGCCATTTTCATGAGTGACTTTAACAAATCAACGATTCCACGTATTGAGAAAATGCGACCAAGCGCCGTTAATGGATTCATTTTATTCAGGTCAGGACTAAGAGCATCTTCGACATTTAGAAATCCAGTTTGTAGGACTTGAGAACCTACTCCGATTACAATTGCTACTAAAAATAATGGCCCCAAAAGGTACACCATTTTTAATCCAACAAAGGCCAGTGCGCCGCCGACATCCGACGATCTAATATACGCGACTAAACTGGAACCAAAAAAATGTTCGAAAGTATTTACAATATTTTGAAAGTAGTACCGGCCAAACATATACAAAAACATGGCTGCAAAAAGAAAAACTAAAGCAGTCGCGAGCTCTCGCGTCGACGCAACTTGACCGCGACGACGAAATTCTTCGCGTTTTGCGTCAGTAGCCTGTTCTGTTCGTTCGCCTTGTTCGTCGTTTGCCATCTATGTCTTTCTTAAATTTTTCTAATAAACAAAAAAAGGTCATTTACTGTTGTGTGCATCAAACCATTCATAGAGCTAAACATAAGTGGAAGACTTATCATTAAAATAAAAAAACCTAAACCAATAGATATAGCCACAGATGTGGTTAAGAAATTAATTTGCGGAACAGCTCGGCTTAATAACCCTGTTCCTAATTGAATAACCAGCATTGAGACTAAAACCGGAGCTGAAATTTGTATCCCGATAACTAAAAATTTCTGAGTCATGGCGACAATCGCCATGATAGCCTCTGGTGCGATCGACGTTTTTATAATTGAAGCTGTTGTAAAACTATCAACTAAAGCCTGAATAAGATAATGGTGACCATTAATCATTAGGTAAAAAATTGTTCCTAAAAATACGATGAATTGCTCTAATGGATTCGACGAAGAGCCCAACATGGGATTAAAAATTTGACCTTGGCC
>JAYVHE010000146.1:0-12133 GCA_043771495.1 Bdellovibrio sp.
AAGATCAGCCCAATAATAAAATCCACAACGATCTTTAACGACCTGCGGACTTGGATAAAGACCCATGTACGGCGAGACATCAAAACCATCTAAAATATGGCAACGAATTTGTGATGAAAAAAACACCAAAGATGATTTAATTCGTTTCGCGTCTTCTAAACTAGGAACAATGATCAAAGAGTTTAATTTATTGAATTGACTAGAATTATTTAAAGCAAAATTTAATGAAACTGCTAAATTTGAGTGTGTTCCAACAACGTTAATTGTGTGCCCATGTTTTCGGCTATCGGACGCAAGTGCACGCACTAAAAAGCGACCCAGGCGGGACAATTGTTGGTAGTAAAAAGGCTTTGAATTATTCAACATAAAACCGATCGGTAAAGATTTATTTTATATCGCGGTTGTTAACGGCTTAGCAACTAATTATCTACGGTTGCGGACATCAATTATTGGCGGTTGATAGCCAGTTAAGCCTTTGCCAATTTGTTCGAAAGTGGATTGGCTTTGATAAGAAATCGGATTGCACTGTGATAAAGAAACATCGTTGCAGCCCTGTTTGTCTTTTGCAGTAGCGTCGCAGCGAAAAAGATATTCTCCGCCGTCCAAAGCGTGACCGCCGAAATTAAATTTTTTGACATTACTACAATCAAAAACTTCCCAGCAACTGTGCTCATCGGTCTTTTTATCGCGAGCGTATTTCATTTTTTTATACTTACAAGCAATGTTGGCGTCGTAACTTTTTCCTTTGGCAGTGGCTTTCTCAACTTCAAGTGCTTCCTGAGATCCTTTAGGGTAAAGGGATTCCTTATACATTTTTAAATAAGCGAAATTAATATCGACACCAGACAGATCGCACTGAATGGCCAAATTTTTATAATTGTTTTTTACAAAAGCTTTCATGTTTCGATCCATTAAGGCCAGACAAGTTGTCGAATTAGTTTCAGCACATTCGGAACTTTTTGAAATTTCTGTCATCGTCATTGGATTTTTTGCGTGAATGACGTTGGCAGCGGAATTTACTTTTCCACAGCGTTCAAATCGTGCGGTAATCCAGTTGCGAGAGATCTCTTCAACTGGCGTAGCCTGCGCCATTGAAGTTAGAATTAAAATAGACAAGACAGTAATGATTTTCATATATGTTCCTGTTTTCCCGAGCCAGGCCCCGCCTGCTTTTTGATGCATTTGAACCAACTTTTAAAAAAGGAGGTCCGAATGACGAATACCACTTACACCCATAAGAGGTTTCGGAAGTTCAATAAAACAGCTAAATATATCCTAGGTCTAGTTTTACTAATTCTAGAGATTGTCCGGCGAATTTTAGACTTAATTTCTTAAGAGGATTCTTCCAACACGTACATTGGTCGAAAAAAAGTTTAAATGTGGAATTTGCGATCGGGGCTTGGCACTAGTCTTTGTTTCCCCATCGCGAACGGTCTTAAAGGCCGCATCTTCAGCACCTTTAATTTTTGAAAATTAATTATGCCGCGTTTTTGTGCGCGAAAATTTCTGAGGAAAAGTCGTTTATTTGTGCGCTGTTAATTCTTCTTTGGACTTTAAGTTAAGTCCTTGTATACTTTCGGTAATTTAAGAAAATTCCTGTATTCAATTTTTTCTAACGGAGGATTCGCTATGCCTTTGGGTGGTGTCATATTTATTATTGTGTTCATCGCAGTGTTCGGAACTGGTCTCATTTACCTTGCAAGATGGACCGGCGGAGTGGCCAAACGTACAAGTAAAGCAAAAATGGAAATTTACGAATGTGGTATCGAAGAAATTGAAAAAAAAGATACCAAAATCTCTGTTAAATTTTATCTAACGGCCATTTTATTTATTTTATTCGATATAGAAATTATTTTTATGTACCCGTGGGCTGTGAACTTTCGCGAATTTATCGCCAGCGGAGCAGGAACTTTTGTTTTTGTCAGCATGATGGTGTTTTTGGCGATTTTCATCTACGGCTTATGGTGGGAAATAAAATCTAAAGCGTTGGAGTGGGACTAACTATGAATTCAATGGGAACGACTGGATTTGAAATTACAGTCAACTTAGTTAAAACCGTTTTGGTTTTTTTAATGATGGTTCAGGCCGTGCCAATTTTAGTTTGGCTTGAGCGTCGCGGATCTGCGTTTATTCAAAATCGTTTTGGTCCCAATCGTGTTGGTCCACTTGGACTCATGCAATTGTTGGCCGACGCCGTTAAATTCTTACAAAAAGAAGACTTCGTTCCAGATAAAGCCAACCGATTATTATTTTATGCAGCCCCTGTGTTTGCGTTAATTCCTGCGGCAGTAGCTTACATGGCAATTCCCATGGCGACTCCGCTGATCATCGGCGATTACAGATTTTTAATTCAAGGTTACGAGATCAACGTTGGTATCGTATTCATTTTGGGAATTTCGTCTTTAGCGGCGTACACAATTTTGATGGCGGGCTGGGGATCAGCCAGTAAATTTTCTTTAATGGGCGCCATGCGAGCGGCAGCGCAAATTATTTCTTATGAATTAGCGCTCGGCTTATCTATCGTTGGCGTAATCCTGTTGTATGGAACATTTAATTTAACAGAAATGATTCAGGCGCAACAGGGACCATTGGTTTTTAACTTCTTTGGTCATCAAGTTGATCAATTGCGGTTTTTACCAAATTGGGGAATTTTCTACCAACCACTTGGTGCCATTATTTTCTTTGCAGCATCTTTTGCAGAATCAAATCGTCTGCCGTTTGACCTGGCCGAAGGCGAAGCTGAGCTGGTTGCCGGATTCCATACTGAGTACGGTGGATTCAAAATGTTGATGTTCTTCATTGGCGAATATGGTCACATGATGATTGCATCTGGGTTAATGGTTACGTTTTTCTTTGGTGGTTACGGAATCCCAGGATTAACTCCGGCCGAAGTTCAACAAATGGGGATGAACATATTCGGTGCCGAAACAGCAGCAAATATTTTTAATACAGTTATTCACTTTTTAACTTACAATTTAAAATTCGCGGTCTTTTTATGGATTTTTATCCACGTGCGCTGGACTTTGCCACGTTTCAGATACGATCAGTTAATGGATTTAGGTTGGAAAACAATGTTGCCATGGGCACTCGGAAACACAATTGTGACTGCCGCGATTATTTACGCGGCGTCGACATTTGTGCTTTAAAGGAAGGTCATACAATGAGTACTGATGCATTTTTATTTTGGTTTTTATCACTGGTGATTGTGGCCTCAGGCCTGTCAGTGATTTTGATGGCAAATCCCATTTACTCGGCTCTATCGTTGGCTTTAACGATGTGTGGAGTGGCGGCTTTGTTTGTCACATTAAACGCGTATTTTCTGGCTGGGGTTCAATTGATTGTTTACGCCGGCGCGGTCATGGTTTTATTTGTGATGGTGTTGATGCTCTTCGATTTAAAACACGAGCTGCAAGCTTTTGCGCGCGGAAAAGTAACAGGCGCATTAAAAATTGCTTCTGTTGGCGTGCTTGCGGGGTTAATTGTTGGTGCAGTTACCATGGGAATTAAAATGACGAAGAATCCTGCGGATGCCGATGCGGCTACAGCGGCAGTAAGTACAGTCGATACTGAAACAGCGTTAATGAAAGTCGACACGACAAAAGTATTGGCAGAAAATTTATTTTTAAAAAACGTTTTTGGATTTGAAGCACTAGGAGTTTTACTTTTAGTAATTGCTGTGGGCACGGTGGCGTTGTCTCGCAGTCGCGGAGGCACACATGACAGAGACTAGCATTCCATTTCAAATTTTAACTGAAATAGGCCTAGAGCATTACTTAGTTTTATCAGCCGTTTTATTTTCAATGGGCATGGCCGGAGTATTATTACGCCGCAATTTGATCGTTCTATTAATGTCGATCGAATTAATGCTGAACGCTGTGAACATTAGTTTTGTGGCCTTTTCTAAATACAACAACAACTTGGAAGGCCAAGTTATGGTGTTTTTCGTCATGACAATTGCGGCGGCCGAAGCTGCGGTTGGATTAGCATTAGCAGTTTCAATTTTTAAAAGATTTAAAGAAGTTAACATTCGTTTCTTTGAACACTTAAGAGGCTAGAGCATATGAATCACGAAATACTAATAGCGATATTACTTTTATCACCTGTTGTCGGATTCTTAATTAACGGTTTGCGATTTCGATCCAGCAACTATGTTGTTGCTGGATCAATAGCAACTGTTGCGGTGTTTATTTCATTTATTTGTTCAGTGATGTTGTTTGTGCAATTAACTGATCTGCCTGCAGATCAAAGAAAACTAGCCGTCAGCTTTTTTAACTGGATCACAGTTGGAGATTTTTCGGTTAACGCCGGCTTTGTCGTCGATCAATTAAGTGCAATTATGCTATTAATTATTACGGGAATTGGATCACTGATTCATTTATTCTCTATTGGTTACATGCACCACGACAAGGGCGTTACAAAGTATTTTGCGTATTTAAATCTATTTATTTTTAATATGTTGATTCTAGTTCTAGGGGATTCTTTGCTAACAATGTTTGTTGGCTGGGAAGGCGTTGGGCTTTGCAGTTATTTATTAATCGGATTTTGGTTCACAGACGCAGCTAAGGCCGCAGCCGGAATGAAAGCGTTTATCGTTAATCGTATCGGAGACGCCGCGTTTTTAATGGGAATGTTTCTTTTGTTTACAACATTTGGAACCTTAAACTTCTATGAATTAAATGCATTGGCCCCCACAACAGTTGAGGCCAGCTGGTTGGGCGCAGTTACTTTAGCAACTTTGTTTTTGTTCATCGGTGCGACGGGAAAATCGGCGCAAATTCCACTTTATGTTTGGCTACCAGATGCCATGGCGGGTCCAACTCCAGTTTCGGCGTTGATCCATGCGGCAACGATGGTCACAGCTGGCGTGTATATGATCGTGCGTTTGAACCCAATGTTTATTGCAGCTCCTAATACAATGATGGTCGTTGCGATCATTGGCGCTTCAACAGCAATTATGGCCGCTTTAATTGGTCTTACTCAATATGACATCAAAAAAGTTTTAGCGTATTCAACAGTTTCACAATTGGGTTACATGTTTTTAGCAGTTGGTGTTGGTGCTTTTGGCGCGGGAATTTTTCACTTAATGACTCACGCCTTTTTCAAAGCCTTGATGTTCTTAGGATCAGGATCTGTAATCCACGCCATGAGCGAAGAACAAGACATTCGTAAAATGGGTGGATTAAAAAAATATTTACCAATCACGCACTTTACCTTTTTAATGGGCTGGCTTGCGATTATTGGATTTCCATTATTCTCGGGATTCTTTTCTAAAGATGAAATTTTATGGAAAGCATTTTCTTCACCACGTGGCGCTCCGGCGCTTTGGGTGGTGGGTGTCATCGGCGCGCTGTTAACTGCTTTTTACATGACTCGTTTGATGGCGTTAACATTCTGGGGAAAATCTAGAGTCGATAAATCCATACATCCGCATGAAAGCCCAGCGCTTATGACGATTCCACTCATTGTGTTAGCGATTTTATCTGTTGTTGGCGGTTTTGTAGGAGTTCCACACGTTATCGGACAATATCTAGGACACATGCCGAACTTTTTTGAACACTGGTTAGAGCCCTTGATTCGCGCAATTCCAGCAAATGAAATGACTGAAATGGCCGGCGCAAATCACGAACCACTTGAGTGGGGCTTAATGAGTACGTCTGTGATTCTGGTCCTAATGTCTGCAAGTCTTGCTTATTATTTCTATATAGTTAAACCGGGAACATCGGAAAAAGTTAAAAAGTTTTTCGGCCCTGTCTATAAATTTGTGGATAACAAATTCTTAGTTGATGAAGCGTATTTTAAATTTTTAGTTAACCCACTAGTGGAACAGAGCAAAAAACTTTGGTTCTACATTGATGTTAACTTTATTGATAAGTGCACGTACTGGGCGGCTGATGTTACTCGCGGAGCGGGTGGGTTAGTGCGTTCGTTACAAAATGGAAATATGCAACAGTATGCCATGTATATCGCTATTGGTGTCGTGATCACACTTTCATTTATTTTAATGGGGTAAGCCATGATTTTAAGTATATTAGTATTAGCACCTCTGTTTTTCGCTTTGATGATTGGACTGTGGCCGCAAAATTCCACGGTTCGTCCGTTATCATTGGGTTTGTCGATCATTTATTTTGTGGGCTCTCTGGTTATTCTTAGAGACTTCGATAAATCTTCGACGGCGCTCCAATTTGTTGAGCAGTATCCATGGATTGAACGTTTCGGAATTACCTACTTTTTAGGTATGGACGGAATTTCTGTGATGCTTGTGATGCTAACAAATTTTTTAATGCCGATTATGATTTTAGGGGCATGGAAATCAATTGAAGATCGCGTTCGCGGATTTCACGTGGCACTTTTTGTTTTGCAATCAGCGATGTTGGGATCGTTCTTAGCCATGGATGCGATTTTGTTTTATGTATTCTGGGAATTATCGCTGGTCCCTATGTATTTTATTGTGGGCATCTGGGGCGGAAGTCGCCGCATCTATGCAACGCTCAAATTCTTTATTTATACAATGGCCGGCTCGCTATTAATGTTATTAGCAATTATCTTTATGATGCACTTAACTCCAGAAGTTACAGGCGGAATGATGAGTGCCAGCTTGCTTGATTTCTATAAATTAGAAATTCCATTTATTGCAGGCGAATTTTTCACGCCGCAAACGCTGCTATTTTTTGCGTTTGCTATAGCATTTGCAATTAAAGTTCCGCTGTTTCCACTTCATACTTGGTTGCCTGATGCCCATGTTGAAGCGCCAACTCCGGGTTCGGTAGTGTTAGCGGGTGTCATGTTAAAAATGGGAACGTACTGTTTCTTGCGATGGGTTATTCCATTGTTTCCAGATGCAACAGCCCATTTTGCCTGGCTATTCATTTCACTCGGTTTAATCGGAATTGTTTACGGCGCCTTAGTCGCAATGATTCAGCCCGACGTTAAAAAATTGGTCGCGTATTCTTCTGTGTCGCACATGGGTTACATTATCATCGGTTTATTCGTCATGAATTCGTACGGCGTAAGTGGTGCTTTATACCAAATGTTGAATCACGGTATTTCAACCGGTGCGCTATTCTTACTTATTGGTATGATTTACGAGCGTACACATTCTCGTGAAATTTCTAAATACGGTGGACTGGCTTCGGCACTACCAATTTACACAATTGTTTTTGTCATCGTGACGATGTCATCAATTGCGGTACCAATGACCAACGGCTTTGTTGGTGAATTTTTAATTTTATTGGGCTCGTTCCAATATCACATTGGTGTTGCTGCCGTTGCAGTGAGTGGTGTGGTGTTAGGCGCGGCGTACATGTTATGGATGGTTAAAAAGGTATTCTTTGGACCAAAAGGCGAAATCGTTTTGGAATCCGAGAAAGACCCAACACATCACTTACACGACATGAGCTGGCGCGAACTTTTAGTCATGGCGCCACTACTAGTAATGATTTTTTGGATGGGACTATTTCCAAATCAATTTTTGAATTATTCAAAAGCAAGTTTGGATCATTTATTACAAAACAAAACCAATTACTCGTTAGCTATTAAGCAGTAATTAAGGACTATATATGAATAACCCTGTTGAAATAACTGTAGGACTAACAGACATCTTGTTAATCTCTCCGATGATTGTGCTGTTTTTATTTAGCTTATTGCCATTAACGATTAAAGTTTTGCGCGGCAATATCGAACAAAGCCCGGCAGCCACCGTAATTATTTCTTTAATTGGTTTGTCGTTAGCGGCCGGATTATTAATTGTTTTTGGCGGGTCTGATAAGGTGGTTTTCAACAACCAACTCTTATTCGACGGCCTAACAAAATGGACCGGCTTGATTGCAATTATTGCTGCTGCGGGCGCCTTGATCTTAATGTATGAAAACCCAGCGACTCGAGGGGCGCAATTTTCTGAAATAAATTTTTTGGCCATGAATTCAATCGTCGGGATGCTGATCTTAGTTTCTGCAGTTAATTTATTGACGGTATTTATTGGTTTAGAATTAATGTCGCTTTCGCTTTATTTATTAGTAGCGATGTCGCACGAGCAAAAGCTTTCTAAAGAAGCCGCTATTAAATATTTTGTACTTGGATCTTTTGCTTCAGCGCTATTTTTGTACGGAGTATCTTTTATTTTCGGAAGCGTAAACACAATTACCATAACCGATTTTATGCAAAACGCAGAAACACTTGTTGCGACTAACAAATTATTTCTATTTGGTATTTGCTTTGTGTTTTTAGGGTTTTGCTTCAAAGTTTCCATTGTGCCTTTTCATGCGTGGACTCCAGATGTTTATCAGGGGGCTCCAACTCCTGTCGCATCTTTTATGGCTACAGCCGTTAAAACCGCGTCTTTTGCCGCGTTCTTGCGTTTAGCGGCCACAAATTCAATGGCGGGTTCGCAAAACTTAGTCGACGTATTACAATGGTTGGCTGTCATTACAATGGTGGTGGGTAACGTTGGTGCAATTATGCAAAATAACTTGAAACGAGTTTTAGCGTATTCGTCGATTGCACACTCTGGATATTTGTTAATTGGATTGATTGCTGTGGGCGTCAGCCAAAACTCTGCGGACGCTGCGACGAGTGTGGTGTTTTATTTATTAACGTATTCAGTAATGACTTTGGGTGCGTTTGCAGTCGTTAGCCTTATGGAGCGTAATGAAAATACTTTTGTAACAAATGATTCATTAGCGGGTTTTGCAAAAAATCGACCGCTGTTAGCATTATGCTTAACAGTGTTTATGTTGTCATTAGCGGGCCTACCACCAACACTGGGATTTTTTGGTAAATTCTATTTATTCTCTGCGGCGGTTAGCGAAAAATTACTATGGTTAGCTTTATGGGGCGTCATTAACTCTGTGATTAGCGTGTATTATTATTTGCGTCCAATCGTCATGATGTATATGAAACCAGGCGATGCCGATGTTGCAGACCACTCGTTACATGCCACCATGGTCACAGTGTTTGTATCTGCGTTGTTTGTTTTGGTGATGGGAATTTTCTCTGGACCGCTTTATGAGTTGGTTGAGAAAAGCTTAAGCTAATTGGTGCCAGGCCTTTTTTTCGCCCGAATAGGCACAATCACCTGGTTTCAGATACTTATGTAAAATAAAAAAGACGAAAACGATATATTCCGAGAATTAAGCCTGGCACCAACGGGAAAAAAAGGCCTGGCACCTAAACAACTCGGCGCAATTTACTGATGCCGGCCTTGAAGCCGCACCACACAATTTTTTCCAAAATTTTTGGATTCAATGAAAAGTGATCTGCAAAAAACATTCGGTAATCTTCCGGCAGTGGCGAGATGTACAAGTAATCAACGTTTGGACTAAAGGCCATGGTTTCTTCAACTTTGGCTAAGATTTTTTTAGTTACTGCCGAGCCCAGATTTTCTTCGGCGCAGATTTTTTTTAATGTGCTGTAGGTGTCGCGCTTCTGTTCTTGCCACTGAATGTGTCGATTCACTTTTTGTTCCAGCACCTGGTACAAAGCCTGGTTAATGATGGCTGGAATTCCATACTTATGTAACGAACCCATTTCTTTAGAGTAATGATAAGGCTGCATAGAGTACGACGCGATCACCATGTCGGAACCGTGATCAACGGCAACATGGGTACTTAAAGTATCGCGAATTTCTCCGTCGTAATGGTAAATCTCTTTTCCATCCGGCGTCACAATTGGGTACGGTGCAAAAATTGGCGGCAATGAAACTGATGCTGCGATGGCTTCAGAAATTTTGGCGTGACCGATATGCAAAACTTCAGAGTTTTTAAAAGTTTCTAAGTAAGGACCAAAAATTGTTTTGCGTGAATGATTTAATTGGGTGGAAACAATATAAAGTTCAGCGCCCAGACGCGAAAATTCATTTTCGGGTAAAATATATTTTCGAGCGTACCGTTCAATTCCGTTGGTGTTAAAAAATCCATTGAGTTTAAAGCCACCTTTTAATAGCGCTTCAAGGCCGCCAGTAATTAGCGATTTTTCTAAAAAAGTTTGCGGCAAAAAGCTCATCAAACGTTTGCTGTTTAAGTTAAAAAGATGGCGATAACCAATCGGATAAAGTTTGTCTTCGGCCTTAACTTTATAATAAGGATCTGATCCAACCCCGACTTGAAAGGCGTTGATTAACGCTTCTAGACTATGGCCTGAAGCTAAAACCGCGCTGACAAAGGCTCCGGCACTAGACCCAACATAAAGGTTAATGGCTAATTTATTGGATTTGGCGTGAGTAGTCGCTTGAGGCCGCTGGCCATTGGTTTGGCGAACTTGAGACCGTTGGTCACCTATGTGACCAACCTGAGTAGTCACGTGATCTTTGCTTCCACCGCTGAAGGCAAAGCCTTTTTCACGCAATGCCAAGCAAGCGCCAATATGAAAAGCGGCTGCTTTGATGCCGCCACCGCTAAGGACCAAGGATATTTTCTTTTTCTTATGGATATCCATGCGGGTATTCAACCATAGAAAGTATGATTATCCAAGGCCTTGGTCTAAATTGCATAGGCATGTTGACAGCCACTTTCAGCGTGGCTAGGCTTGAGTAGTCAACTAACAAGGTTTGGATATCAATGGAATGGTTATCACTAGCTGAATACTCAATGAAACACAAAGTGAGTATCTCCACTTTGCGACGCCGAATTAAGGCGGAGGATATCCAATTTAAGTTAGAGGATGGTAAGTACCTTATATTAGATAGTCAGGAAAATTTAGTAAGAAGCGAAACTGTTGAAGATCAGTTTGAAACTTTCCAATCTGGATTTAATCCAGGCCCCTCCCCGGGAAACTCATCTTCTGCAGTTAGCGTAACTTACAATTTAGAATCTCCTGAGCAATTTCGTGTCGAGAATATCGTTCGAAGTTACGAACAACGTAATGATAAGTTCGCAGCCCACAAGGCCGAATCGAAAAAACCAATGACTCCGCCACCGGCAACTCAGGTGCGCACGACTCCGACGGTTTTCCCACCAGCGCCATCGTCCCCACCCCCAGGACTTAACCATAATGAAGCAGGTGAGTCCGTGTTAACAGCGGCTAATCGTTTGTTAACTGATTTAAAAAAAGCCTACACCCAAGTTCTACAAGAAAAAGAACAGGTGATTTCTGATTTGCGCGAAGAGAATTCGGACCTTAAGACTTTAATCAAGGTTTTAGAATCTGAAAACGACCGCCTGCGCGAATACAGAGCCTAACCAAATCCTGACCGGTTAGCGAAGAATCTAGACTTTCAAAAAACCCAAGATCAACTCAAAATAAGTTTATAACTATTTCAAGCGAAGGAACGTTTTATGAAATCTATTTTTAGTATAGTGATCTTATCTTTATTTTCTTTTTCGGTTGTAGCGAAGCCAGCAAAAACGCCCCGTAAACCAAGTAGTGTGAACGAGAAGGATGATAGTTATGTATGTAAAAACTCTTATTCACATTTAACTTACGTAGCAAATCGAACTACGGGTATTATTAGTGCTTATATTCCTGATGGCGACGACAAAGATACCTTACAAGACCGCGTTCGCAAAATGACAAACTTAAAAGTCGTTACTGATACTAAAACTGACGGGGAAAACGGAAAAGAATTAGTAACATACACATTTTTTAAAAAGATTGAAACAACGACTCGCGAAATATTACGCCCGGTCTTTGAAATCGAAATGGAAAAGGGAAATGGAACGTCTGAAATTCAGTATGCTGAAGCTAAAGTTATGGACATTAAAATCACTGACGAAAATGACATTGAACAAAATCTTCACTGCAAAAGCAGCAAAGATTAATTATTAGCTTTGCTCCTTAACATTTTCCGATATAATACTTTCCTGGTGCTAAAATGTTTTTCGGGTCCAATGTTTGTTTAATTTGGGCCAGCAAAACATCCTCTGACGTTTTCGGAGAAACATTTGTCGACCAATTTGGCACACCACTTCGGTAAGACTCGTATCCGGCTTTTCTAATTTCAAGCTGCAAAAGTCGAAATAGCAATTCAGCACGCCCAACTTCATCGGAATTTTTTCGATCGAAGAAAACACCCAGAAGAAAAAAAAGCGTTCGTTTATTCATCATAGTGAAGCAGGCCGAAATGTTGAAGCCATTTTCTTCAAATAAATTTTTCGCAATTTGAAAAATTCGTTCGGCATCGACACCTGTCATTGGAAGTGCA
>JAYVHE010000147.1:0-31590 GCA_043771495.1 Bdellovibrio sp.
CCGGAAAAGTAGCCTGGCACCTTTTTTTAGCGGTAGCTGATTATTTAGTAACTTCAACGCCCAAAGCTTTTTTAATTTTATTAATCAAACGCACTTCATTTTGGCGAACCGCTTCGCGAGTAATTTTATATTTTTCGCCAATTTCTTGCAGCGTTAATGGTTCGTCATTCAAAACACGCTCTTCTAAAATAATTTTTTCTTTTTCGGTTAATTCAGGCCGAACTTTATCAATAGCATCTTTTAAATTCTCAATTTGTTCGGCTAAAGCTAACTGATCATCAATGGGAATGGTCCCATCTGTTTTTTTCAGTAAACTACCAAGGCTCACTGACGAATCGTCATCGCTATCAACTGGCTTATCTAAGCTGACGTCTCGAAACGTCATACGTTGGGCCATCTCGCGAACTTCGTCTTCTGGAATTCCCAGTTGCTGCGACATTTGCCGAATCTTCTCGGGCGAATTCATTTTTTCGAGTTCTTCTTTTTGTTTACGTAATTGATAGAATAATTTTCTTTGATTGGCCGTTGTCCCAATCCGTACTAAAGAAAATTGCCGCATTAAGTATTCTTGAATATAACCACGAATCCACCACACCGCATAAGTAATCAAACGATTGCCTTTATACGGATTATATTCTTTCACCGCGTGCATTAGGCCCACGTTGCCTTCTTGAATCAAATCAATCATCTTGGCGGAAAACTTGGCGTACTCGGCTGCAACTTTTACGACAAACCGCAAATTCGAACGCACCAAAATTTCGGCGGACGTTGCATCTTTGGTTTCAAAATACTTTGTGGCGACTTCTTTTTCCTGTTCTCGACTAAGGACTGGATACTTTTGAATTTCCCGGAGGTACAACGTTAACGGATCTAACGTTGCAACACTTCTAGAACCTTTAGGAACTAATACCGGCAACTTGGCTTCGACGATATCTAGACTTTCGTCGTCAACAACCTCTTCAATTTCGGTAGGATGTAATTCTAAATCCTCGCGGGTCTTCATGTCGACGGAATCATCAACAATTTCAGCATGAACCATTTTAACGTCGGATTTAGATTTTACCTTAACGGCCCCAGCTTTTTTAGAGGACTCTTTCAGCGGAGTCGACTTTTTAGAAGTAGCTTTTTTAGGGGTACGAACAGCCATAGATTAACTTTTTAATACTTTATTAAAAGTCTTCTCTAAAACTTCTTGGATCTTACCTTTGAACAAAGCCAGCGTCATACCAACTTCGACATTGATTTCGACTTTGGCTTTATCTTTGGTATCGTTCTTGACTTTTAATTCAGCATTAAACTGACTGCCATTAATTTTACATTGTTTATCAGCTGGCTTAAATTCGCAGGTCACAGAAGCGTCGAATTTTTTAAAATCATTATCCGCGCTTAAAAAGTTCTTAATTCTTTCAAACGTCTCGTCCTGGTCTAAAGGTGAAGGTATTGTAAAGTTTAATTTTGCCACTTTTGCTCCAAACAATTATGCAATGATTGTATTATAGTTTCCATAAGATTGTCACCCTAAGCCAAGTCTAGCTCGCTTTTGACTGTGGCTTGTCAAATATGCGATTCTATTCTAATCAATAAGCGGCTAAGAAGAGATAACTAAAGGGATATAAGTACTATGGCACAAAAATTTGTAACTGAATTAAAGCGAACTCACTACTGTGGTCATTTATCTAGCAAGAACGCAGATCAGAAAGTCGTTCTTATGGGATGGGTCGATACTCGTCGCGATCATGGTAATTTAGTTTTCATCGATTTACGTGACCGTGAAGGCATCGTACAAGTCGTGCTTGATCCCAACAAAGCGGAAACACAAACATCAAAAGATTTCCGTGGTGAATACGTTGTTGCGATCGAAGGCCATGTTAAACTTCGCCCAGATGGTATGAAGAATACTAAAATTCCAACGGGTGAAGTTGAAATCGTGGCTGAACGTTGCGAAATAGTTAACGTTGCCGCGACTCCACCGTTTCAAGCTTCTGATAAAAACGTCAATGAAGTTCTACGTTTAAAGTACCGCTATTTAGATTTACGTTCGCCGCGTTTGCAAAAGCATATGATGACTCGTCACAAAGTGGCGCAGTTAGTCCGCCAATTTTTAAGTAACGAAGGTTTCCTAGAAGTTGAGACACCAATCATGTTTAAGTCGACTCCAGAAGGCGCTCGCGATTATTTAGTTCCATCACGCGTGAACCCTGGTCAATTCTATGCACTTCCGCAGTCTCCACAAATTTTAAAACAGTTGCTGATGGTGGGTGGCTACGATCGTTATTTTCAAATCGCACGCTGTTTCCGCGACGAAGATTTACGGGCAGATCGTCAACCAGAATTTTCACAAATCGATATGGAGATGTCGTTCATCGATATCGAAGATATTTTAGATCTTAACGAACGCATGGTGCGATTAATTTGGAAAGAAATTAAAGGCATGGACGTGCCAAAACTACAACGCATGAGTTACTTCGAAGCTATGGACCGTTACGGCAACGATAAACCCGACACGCGTTTTGCAATGGAAATCACAGATTTATCAAAAGTTTTAGATAAATCAGGATTTAAAGTTTTTGATGACGTGCTTTCGCGCGGTGGAATCGTACGCGGCATCTCGGTTCCAGGTGGCGCGACATTTACGCGTGGGCAATTTGATAAACTAACAGACCTCGCCAAGAAAAACGGTGCGAAGGGATTAGTTTGGTTAAAACCAGAAGCTGACGGGTCAATCAACTCGCCAGTTTCAAAATTTTTCACACCTGAAAAATTAAAAGAAATGTTTGCCAAACTCGGTTGTGGACCAAAAGACTGCGGATTAATTATTTCTGACGATTACGATCCAGCGTGTTCGGCGCTATCGGCGTTGCGAAATAGTTTAGGGCGCGAATTAAATTTGATCGATTTCAGCAAGTACAACTTTTTATGGGTTGTTGATTTCCCGATGTTAGAATATTCGCCAGAGCAAAAACGTTGGGTGTCTCGTCATCATCCGTTTACTTCACCCAAAGATGAATTTGCCGATGACCTTATGAACAACGTTGAGCAATCCTATCCAAAAATGTTAGCCAAAGCTTACGATCTAATATGTAACGGTTATGAAATGGGTGGCGGATCAATTCGTATTTACAGAAACGAAATCCAGCAAGCTGTATTTAGATTGTTGGGAATGAGTGAAGAAGAAACCAAAGCCAAATTTGGATTTTTCTTAGAAGCCTTAAAATACGGAACGCCTCCTCATGGCGGTATTGCTTGGGGTATGGATCGTTTAGTGATGTTACTGACGCAAACGGAAGCTATTCGTGAAGTTATTGCGTTTCCAAAAACGGCGCAGGCGTCATGCTTAATGTCGGAATGCCCAAGCCCTGTGAACCGTGATCAGTTGAATGAGTTGGGAATTAAACTTTCCCCACAATCTGAAAAGATTTTAGCTGAAAAGCCGCAGGCTTAAATTAAACCAGTTAAACCACAGTCATAAACCTAAATGCACCGCGAATTCAAACTCGCGGTGCATTTGAAAAACGGCCTTAGTCTAGTCTTATTTAATAAAAATTTGTATATGGCTTCTGATCTATGAATACTTACCTATATGAAACAATTTATTTTTATATTCGCCGGTTTAATTTTTTCTCAATCTCTGTGGGCCGATAAATACAAAGATTCATTCGTTGAAGCGGCTTACCAGGGAAATATGATGATGGTAAAGACTCATATCAACGACCTTAAAGGACGTGGTAAAGAAAAACACAACGAAGCTTTGCGCGCAGCAGTTTCGGCCCCAGAAAGCGCAGAAAAATCTGTCGCTAAACCCACTTCACGTTTTAAAGGGTCGGCCATAGACGTTGTTAAGATGTTACTGGCATCAGGTGCCAATCCAAACGATCAGTCATTTGGAAGGCCTTCAATTTTTTCAACAGCATCAAATGAAGAAATAAAGACTATTTTGCAAACTGCGGGTGGTCAAATATCTACGGAAGATCAGTTAGCGGTAGCAATTAAAGCAAAAAACATCGCCGATTTTGAGAAAGTATTATCTCAAGCAAAACCCGATGAATTAAAACTGGGAAACGGAATTCATAGTCCGACATTAATTTTTGAGGTGTACCCAATTAAAAATGAAGGTGAACTTATTCCGTATTCTCAGAACTTGGACCCACTTATTAAAATGTATGTCAGCTTGGTCAATTCCAAAAAAACAACAGATCTGTTCGAGGTCTTTGAGAAAAACATTGAATCTGAATTTGGACGCCGAGAAAAAACTGAGCCATTAGTTAAAAGTTTTTTAGCCGAAGATCGTTGGGACCTTTTGGAAATTCTGGTTGATCATAATGCTCCAGTTTCAGCCCTGCACGATAAACTTTGGGCGCTGAAGTGGTTTGAATATCGAAAAAATTTAATGCTCAGCTTGATCGAAAAAACACCTGGTATTTCAATTGATAAAAATTTTGAACGATTGAATTTGTTTTTCAATGCAAGCAACATCCAAAAATTCGATGCGTTTGCAAAACGACTTCCACCCATTGATGCCGACCAACTCGACAAATTTTTTTTAGAATCAGAGTTGTCTTCAGAAGATAAATTAAAATTTATCGAGGGGTTGAGTTGGAAAATATCGGCCTCAGTTATGGCCGGGTATATTTCAAAAAAAGAAGTGGTCATTTCTGAACCAGAATTTAGGCGTCTAGAGCGATTAACCCTTAAAACGGGTCCGCCAATTTCGCCACAAATAATTCTAAATGTTTACGAGTCCGGAAATCTAAAGACCGCTCAGCAAATCCTTAGACTGGGTGCAGATCCAGAAGCGAATCATTTGGGTAATACCGGACTTTGTATCGCGATTAAAAGAAATAATTTCCAGTTGGCTCAGTTGCTTTTAAGTTATAAAGCTAGCAAAACGGGCGCGTGCACTCCGCAATCACCCACTGAAAGCCAACTTATTCCTTACGAAAAAATGGAAATGACGCCGCAAATGCAACGGCTGCTTTTTGGACAAAAATAGAATTTAGCGGCTCGTATTTTTTAACAGCATTTATGCAGGGTCAAGCCGTTCTCTTCGACACTGGCGATTTCATAAATACCCTCAAGACAGCGCTGCGATCCACGACGTTCAACGACTAATATTGTATTTAATGTAATTCCGATGAGTCTGCGGATCGAGTGCAACGACCACTCAGGCGCACCCATTTGCACCAACATTTCTAATCTCAGTAACGCTTCGTGAGCCGTTCGTGCATGCATCGATCCAAAGCTTCCGTCATGTCCCGTAGATAACGCCATCATTAACGTTTTAGCCTCTGATCCGCGAATTTCACCAACGCCAATTCGATCAGGTCGGAGTCGCAAAGTCCGCTTGAGCAAATCATCCATTGATACGTTCAAACGAGGATCCATAGTGTTGGTGTGAGTGAGTAGCGACGTCGTTGCGGCATTTGTTGGAGTGAGCTCTTGAGTATCTTCAATAATGACGACGCGTTCTGTTTCCGCGATCAAAGTCATTAAGCTTTGCAAGACAGTTGTTTTTCCTGAACCGGTGCCGCCGATAACTAAAAAATTTTGTTTTTCGGAAATAACTTTTTGCAAGTAGTTAAATTGTTGATCATTGCACCAGCCTAAATTTTTAAGATCCTGAAGCGGCCAGATCGAGTTTCTTTTTTTACGAATCGCGACCAAGGGAAAACCACGAGCTAAATCTTGGAAAATGATGGTCACACGCAAGTTTTCAATTTGGCATTCTACAAAAGGCTTTTCTCGGTTTATAAAAGTTTGGCATTTCTGACACAAACGCTCGATAAAGTCTTTGTAACTGTCTGCAGATTTAAAATGATCTTCAGACCTAATTAACTGGCCTTTTTTTTCGAAAAATACTTGATCGAATTGGTTACATAGTATTTCAGTGACTTCGTCATCGTAAAGCAGTTGTTCGATGGGGCCGAATCCAAAAAGCTCTGACCAAATTCGTTTTTTTTCTTCATCGTTAATGTTTACAAGCTGAGCCATTTCACGTTGAGCGATGTCTTTTAAGCTTGGCGTAATTAATGCCGGCGCCAGTAAATCACTATTTTCGGCTGCAAAACTTTTTGCTTTTTCATTCTGCACATTTTCGTAAAATTGATTAAGAGCGGCTTTCATTAATCCTCCATCAATTTTGGAGTCACCAAAATAACCAGCTCGGTCCGATTTTCTAAAAAATCTTTGCTCGAAAATAACGACCCTAAAATCGGTAGCTGCGCCAAATAGGGGAGTCCTTCGGAGGATTCACCAGATTCATTTTTAATTAATCCCGAAAGCGCTATGGTTTTTGATTCGGCCAAATCAAAATGACTAATTAATTTATGAGTATGAAGTGCCGGGACGCCTTCAACGGTTTTACTTTTATCAATCGACGACACATTCGTTTCTAGCTCAACACTCATTTATCCAATCGAATCAATTACGGGTTTAATCTTCATCTCGATACCGTACTTTTTCCAAATTACATCGCTATGGCGAAAGCTGGCCGATTTAATCGGAAACTCGCCGCCGGCAAAAAATTCGGCGGATTTTCCGCTACGGCATAGTAAGTTTGGTGAGGCTAATATTTTCATGTCGCCCTCTCGCTCATAGGCCTGTAGCTTCATATCAAACGTTTGTGGCGATATTATAGCTCCATCCACGTACTGCGCCGAAAGTTCAGAAGGCCATTTGATGCCCATTGTATGACTGAATTCCTTTTTAATTTCAATAATTTTAATTTCAACCTTAATGTTATCGGCCAGTTCTAATTTTTGTTGCGACTCAATCCATTGAATCCCAATATTTTGTAATACTTCGCGCTTTTGAAAAATTTCGTCTTTGCTGGACGAATAAACGCGCCAAGGCTTACTGAACGAAATTTTCAATGGCGTCATATTGTTTTCGCGAAAGTATTTATTGATCCAGAGTCTGATTTCGGATTGTACAGATTCGCTGACTTCAGCACCGATATACAAGGGCACCGATTTGTCGCTCATTAGATTTACAATTTTTTTGTATTCATTCAGCGAAAATATTCTTCCCGTTAAGCAAACCGAAATAGAACATAATTCTGGTTTGATGTTAGGGAATTGATATTTTAGTGTTTTCCACTTTTCAAAAGAGTTCTTAAATCCAAACGGCACGACCATGATTTTAAAAGTGTTATTATTAAATTTAACCAGGCTTTCGCCTAAAGCGACTGATTTAATTTGGACGACGCCGTTGTCTTTTTTAGCAGCGATGACCTTTGAATTCTGAATCCAAACGCGAATTGTTCCGGCCGGCGGCCGATGCTGATCACCCATCTCTAAAATGATTAACGATTTTGAATCGAATCCGGCTTTTGATTCTAAAACAGAAAAAACCACAAAAAGTATTAGGACTAATGTTTTCATAGCCAATGATTTTGCAAATCCAAATAGGGCTGCAACTGGTCTATATTTAAAATTAAAAACTAGGTTCGGATTTTTAAAATTCTAGCGGCGGATTGTTTATTTACAGAATGAACGTAATCATGACGCCATTGGCTTCGTTTTTAATGGTCATTTGCCCTTGCATGGCGCGAGTCAACGTTTGGCAAATCGTAAGCCCTAGTCCCATTCCGACGGAATGATTCATCACGTTTTCGTCTAATGTAAAAGGTTTGTAGATTTTTTCAATCAGTGATTCGTTAATATGCGGGCCTTCATTAAAAATGTCGATCTGTACTTGGTTCTGCACGTTTTCAAATACAGTCATTTTAATTTCAGAACCAGCCGTTCCAAATTTAGTGGCGTTATGTAAAGCACGGTTTATAACAGTCTTTAATAACGTCGTGTCTGAATTGAAAACATCTAGTTTTAAGTCACAATTAAAATGTTGGTTTTTACTATTAGTCGAAGCAATAAAATCGGGTGTCCAGTTTCTAAAGAAATACGCCGATGTAATTCTCTCTTTAGTTACTTTGATCAGGGACATTTCGCCTTTAACCACCAAAAGGACATCATCAACAATGGATTTTAATTTTTCAGACGATTTATTGATGCGATCAACAAACAATCTTTGTTCTTCGGACAACATAGTTTCTTTGAGTAGGGCGGCAAAACTAATAATCGCAGTTAATGGCGTTTTCAGCTCATGATTAATTAAAATCATAAATTGCGACTTAGTCTTATCTAAGGTTTGAAGTTCTTGCAAAGCGTCCTGTAAATCTTCATTTTTTTTACGAAGTTCTTGGCGTAATTGAAACTTCTCGTAAGCACGATCCACCGTATTGGTTAAATCCGCGGTATCCCAAGGTTTGGTAATGTAGCGAAAAATCTGTCCCTTATTAATGGCGGTAATCACGGACTCAATATCGGTATAACCAGTTAATAAAATACGAGTTGATTCGGGGTGAGTCTCAACCGTGGCTTCTAAAAATTCCACACCAGAAATTCCGGGCATCCGTTGATCCGAAATAATAACACTCACTTCAGGATGACTTTTTAGAATAACAGTGGCATCTTTAGCCGAAATCGCTTTAAAGACCTGATAGTTTTTACGAAAGATTCGCTCTAAGGCATCAAGATTATCTACTTCATCATCAACACAAATAATTTTTGGCTTAACGGCCACCGCATCTAAACTCACAACACTACGTTAGCGGAGCCACGCTCACATGTCTAGTCTAGGCCAGGTAGAAGCAGTCGAGCGAAGCGAGCATTTTCCAATTCGAAGCGAGTAATATTCAATTCAAAGCCTGCAAAGTCGCCGGCCCTAAGACCATTTTTAGTACGTTTTCCTTTAATGAACTCATCACCAGGACGATCAGTGCTAAAGTAGAAGATGATACGGAGAAAAAATATGTCTATATATTCTATGCGTGTTCCAAAATTATTGATGCTGAGTGCATTTATTTTTTCGCTTTCATTTCAAACACAAGCGCAAATCACTGGTGGTGGAATCACCGGAGCTGCGGCGGGTGGATGGAATGGTGGAATATACGGCGGTGCCGGTGTAAATCCAATGTGGGGCGCAGGAGCTTACGGTGGTTTGCAAGGTTGTAACATGCAACAATCACGCGGAAAATATGCTTCAAGTTCAAAGGATGAAAAACGCGCAAAACGTGAATTAGAAGCCGCACAAAAACGTTACGACAAAGCCGATCGCGCTCGTGAAAAAGCCGACAAAGCCAAAGAACGTCACGAAAAAGTAATTCGTGATTATTTTAGTTCTGGAGTAGCTGATTTCTTAATTAAAACCCACATCGGTGGAAAACAAAAGTGTAGTGACTACAAGCTTGATAACAAATGTGATCTAAAGAAAAACTTCGATAAAAAGCCAGGCGAGCATAAAGATGCCGGTGGCGATGATCCAGGTATCACTGTTCCGGCAGACATTTCAAAAGCCGACCAAGAAACCTACTGGTTCTATTCAGTTAAAACAACGGGTGGCCAAGTTGTCACACAAACTCGCAGCGAATGTTCAAGCGCAGCCGATGTTCACGAAGATATATTTGCAAATTGGCGCACTGGAAAAAGTTACTGTAACGCCAACAACGATAAAGATCGCGGATCTGTTAAGTCCGCTATATGTGAAGATAAAGATTTAGGTAAAACGGCAAAGTACAAATCAACAGCGCGTAGCTCTTCACAGGTTCAAAAGTGTCAGGAAGCTTTGTCTAAATATCGTTTTGCAGTTGTTGATTACGATGTCGCACAAACTGAATTTACCGACGCCGAAACTTCGATTGATCAATTAGAAGAAGAAATCTTAGACGAACGTGAGCGTCACGCCAGCGAACGTCAACGTCGGATGGAGCGCCAATTAGAAGCGGGCTGTACCAGCGGTGATTGTTTTGGTCGTGAGTACGAATTCGAAAAACCAAAACGTGATTGGTTTTCAATCGTTGCTTCATTGGGTTTAGGAATCGGATTATATAATGTTGGAAAACGTTACGATACCGCTAACATGGAAACGCAAGCGCAAATGGGTTACCCTCCGCAACAAGGTTACCCAACGGGCGTTTCAATGGGTTATCCATTTATTCAAAGTGGACTTTACGGTGCGATTAACGGTGGTTCTGGTTTTGGAGCCTTTGGCTGCGCAGCCGGAATGAACGGATCCGGATACCCATACGGTGGCATGGGAATGAATGGACCATTCGGTGGACCGGGTGGAGTTTACGGTCCTCATGCCGCACTTGGTGGGGCGTTAGGTTATCCTCAAAATATGTTCGGTGCACCTTGGGGTGGCGGAGCTTATGCTCCGGGTTATGGTCCAGGTGGAATCATGGCAGGTCCAAATGGTGGCTGGCCTTACGGATTCAACGGTCAATTAGGAATCGGAACGCCAATCAATGGTTGGGCTGTTAACGGTGGACTTGCCGCAAATGGTGGTTTAGCGGCCAACGGTTTTCAGATGCCGGGTTTTCAAATGCCTGGATTCCAGATGCCTGGCTATGCTATCAATGGTGGACTCGCGATCAACGGTGGAATTGCAATCAACGGCGGATTAGCCGCAAACGGATTGCAAACAGGTCTACAAATTCCAGGTTTTGCAGTTAACGGTGGTCTTGCGATAAATGGAGCCTTAAACGGTGGAATTGGTTCGTACGCTCAGAATCCACAATATCAAATGCAGTTGTTGCAACAGCAGCAGCAGCAAATGCAAGCTCAAGTGCAAATGCAACAGCAGCAAGCCCAAATGCAACAGCAATATTACCAAGCTCAAGTTCAAGCTCAGATGCAGGCCGCTCAACGACAAGCTCAAGTTCAGCAACAAGCCATGCAAGTCGGACAGCAAATTGCCGAATTACAAATGCGATTACAAATGTTGATGCAAGGTGCTTCATTAGGTGGCGGAGCGACTGGAATTGGTGGCGCAGGTGGAATCTACGGCGGGGCCGGGATTGGAATTGGTGGCGCCGTTAGTTTTGGATTCGCAGCACCAAGTCCTGGAATTGGCGGCGGAGCCGGTTTATATAATTTCGGTGGAGCTGGATATTACAATTATGGTGCGGCAACAAGCACTGGATTCCCAGCCACGACCACACTTCCTGCAACTGGCACAGCGACAACAGTACCAAGCCGCGGAAGATAGTGTATAATCCTGCTTATGCAGGATCAAATCATTCAAAATTGTTTCGATAGTCATGTGCACTTACTTGCAACCGGCCAGGTTGCAAGTGGCTTAAATCTAAATTTTGTAAAATCCCTAGATGATTTGCAGTTTATTAAAAAAAATCCTGAATTCTTACGCGGCGATTGGCTCGTTGGATTCGGTTGGGATCAACATCAATGGGGCCTTCCGCAGCAATGGCCCAATAAATTCAACTTAGATAAAATCTTTAAAAACGAACCCGTGTATTTTTCTAGAGTCGACGGACACACCGGTTGGTTTAATTCCATCGCGCATAAAAAACTTGTTGAATTGGGTTTTGATTTTAAAAATCCAAAATATATTTCGCAAATAATTTGGATCGAAAGTGAGCCCTCAGGAATTTTGTTAGATCAGGCCCACATCGATGCGATGATGTTGTTACCACCATTTAGTGAAACTCAAGAAAAGCTGTTTTTAAAAAAGGCTTCACAACTGTTTATTCAAGGCGGCTTTACTCACATTCGTGACTTGTCTTCAAGTTCACAGCTTTGGAATCAACTGAGTGAACTGCAAAGTTCAGGCGACTTTTCACTGTGCGTCGAAGGAAACATTACAATTGAAAATATCCAGGACCTAGATCGTGGAATTCAAGAGTATCATCAAACCAAGAACAGCCCAAATCCCTATTTAAGGATGAAAGGGTTAAAAATTTTTGTTGATGGTTCACTGGGTTCTAAAACTGCAGCGCTATTTGAAAACTACCTAGGTGAAAACCACAATGGCTCTTTGTATTGGAACGAGCAAGATATTACGACTGTGATTACAAAGTGTTGGGAACTCAATGCCGAGGTTTCTGTCCACACCATCGGCGATCGTGCCATTGATTTAGTTGTTAAAACGGCTCGCAAAGTTTCGGCCGATGGATTAATGGGACGAATTAATTTGGAACACGTTCAACTCTTAAAACCTGAAACGTTACAATTGATGAAACCCTTACATGTGACTTGCCATATGCAGCCGTGTCACTGGCTCAGTGATAAATCATGGCTGAAAAAAACACTTGGAAAATCCACCTATTCCCAGTTGTTTCAATGGGAACGGTTACGCAAAAATAAAATCTCCGTGCAATTTGGCAGCGATAGTCCGATCGAACCCACGTCATTACTCAGAAATTTTCAGGCATTAACCGATTCCGCAGCTTCTGGAATTACAGAGCTCTCTGAGTTAGCCACAACTTTCCATGCGCATCCTGATTCGAAGTGGACACATTCAAAAACCATTTTTAATTCTGAAAGAATCAAGCAAGTGATTTTCGACGGCAAAACCGTTTTTGAAAATTAGTCTATAAAATTAATATTCTATCGTCAGTTCATACTGACTCAATAGTAATCCCGCACCGATAGCAACCGCCGACCAGAGCAGAATGTCTTTTTGCTTCGAAGTCATTTTGTATTTAGATTCGCTTCCAATTCCAGTAGTTTTAAAAACTTCGGAAACAGAATCGGTCCATGAGCAGTCTTTTTCTTCATTAAAAATGTAGCCCATCCCTGAAAAGTAAGTCTGTCCTGTTTCGCTCAGTTGGCTTTTGGTGCAAGTTCCGTTTTTAAAATTCAAAACGTGCTGATCCAAAGTTTCCTTTTGAAAGTTGATTTTTCTAATTAATGGTTTGAACGAATAAGATTTCAAGCGCTCGATTGAAACAGTGTTAAGGGGCTTCTTAAAAATAAAATAATTAAAATTTTCAGCAGCGGGAGCACGAGTAATCATTTCTTGAAGTTGCGTTAATTCAACTCGCAAAATTTTGTGAAGTTTATTTGAATTAATTTCTTCGGCACGTTGTAAAATATTTACTAAAGATTCCAACTGCTCCATCGAGATCATCTCAGACTCTGCTATGTCTTTGATTCTTTCAGTCAACGAAGCAGTAAATCGCGTTGATTGCAGATCCAAATCTAAAATCAGTTGGTCGTATTTCGGTGTTGCTAAGCTTATTATTTTATCTTTCACGACCGTTTGGGTGCAAAGATAATTCTCTTTTGAGCAGTCCGCAGAGTACAGTTCAAATGATTGTTCGGCCGCGGGTAACAAAACAACCGCTGCAACTAACTGCTGAGAACCAAAAAGTAAAACTAGTTGTAAGATCATCCAAAAAATTAAGCTCATAAATTATTCTCCTGATTGTAGTCAATCTGCACTGTGGATTCTTTTTTGGTTACAGTTTGGTTTTTACCTTCGGCGACAAATCGATTTTGAACCACCCCCGTAAAATAGCCGTTGGCTTTCATAATCGTCTCGGCAAGAGCTTCAGGAACCAAAACTGCAAATTCATTGGGATTAAGTGGTGCACGTAATATTTTAATTCGACTAGCTAATTTTTTTCCGGACGAACTCGGAGTTCCAGCAACATAAAGGTCAATAACCCCGAATTGCACAATTAGGCCCTTGATCGATTCTATGTTCATCAATTGAATCGGCATTAAAACATGGCCCGCTGGAATGATCGTGTCGGCCTGAATTGGTGCCGTCGGCTCTGCTGGTTTTTTTGAATTTAATCCCAAATAACAATTAAACAATATTAAAATGACTAAGGCCACAAAAAGTATTTTGTTTTCTAAGACTGATTTTTTAATTCGCTCTAGAAATATCATAGGTCATCCTTTTGTGCTGGCTCTGGGCTGTTTTGTAACTGCGAACCATTTGTTCCAATGAAAGTAATATCACTAGAAAAAACACGACGGTGATAGTCAGCTCAATTAAAGCTTGTCCGCTTTCACTGTTGGCAAAAGTCCTTGCGGTTGGTTTTTTGGTTCTATCGAACATTGTAGTCTCCAATTATAATCAGCCGGAATTAACGTCTGAAAACTTGGTTTTGCAAAAAACCAAAACATCCAAGTGGCCTGGATTCGCTGCTGATTTTCAAATCCCGGATTGTATTTGTAAACAGGAGCAATATCGGCTCTGTTATCCGGAGAAACCGCCATTACCGGTAAAAATGTGTTCATTGAAATTGAGTCTTGGATCTGTAAAATTTGCGACCAGGCTTGGCTACGTGTGCGATTTTTTACCAGGAGGTCTTTGTAGGTTCTTGTTAATTCTAATCGGGCATATGTTGTACCAAATGAAATCAGCATTTGCTGCTGCAGCCGCAAAGCGCGTTGTTGTTCCTTAGCCTGCAGAATCCACTTTGTAATTTGTGCGACCAAAGGTAAGTTTTCGGCCGCAATTGCTAGGGCCAGTTGAATATAGAGTAATCTAATGCGTACACGAAGAGCCTGAGCTACGGGGTTTAGTGCCATTAACTGCTGTTCATGATTAATTAAAATTTTTTGAACCGCGTGTAAGTCGTTATAACAAAAGAACCTAAAATCAGATCGTGAATCTACGCTAAACCGAACGAACGCGGCAACAATTAATAACGACGAGAGTAACGCTAAAAACGTCAGTAACAGCGGCGATCCAAAGCCATTAGTGTCTTTTATGATATTCGCGTGAGCGTTGTATGGTTTCAAATAATCCATTGCTAACCTGCAGATAAGCTACGATTTTGTCGGAATCTTCGATCAGCTGAACTGATTCTAAATTGAGGTGAACGCGCGCCGTTTTTTGCCTGAGTTCCGACTTACAAAATGCGGCCGGCTGATACGCATTACACAACAAATAAGATTCCAAAAAATCGTCAACCGACAAAAGTAAAATAAATTTGAGGGCCAGTTTTAATGTAAAAATTAACGTCGTGATAAACACACAAAGAATCAAAGCGGACTCAATAGTCGACTGGCCCTGCTCGTTGTTAATGGTGCTAATTCGTGCGTGCATTTTCAAAAAAGTTTGAAAGATCTTTTTGAGTATTGACCCCTTGTGCGTTTTCGATCGTTAACGAACCTTGGGTTTGTGCGCCCAGTGCGCGATTGATGTGATCATATTGCTTATAAAGATTTTTACCAACGACTTTGACGGCACCAATAGAAACAACAGCGATCAATGCAACCAGGATCAAGTACTCCATAAGACCTTGGCCACGATTATTTTTTAAAAATTTATTATTGTTTGGTGTTTTAGAAATTTTCATTTTGCCTCCACAGATTTGTTTACAGTTCTGAAGGCAAAATGATTTTTCGACCGAGAATTAATTAAAAACCAGTAGAGATCCGGAAACTGAAATTATTTTTTCTTTTTCTTTGCCGGAGCAGCAGCCTTGGCTTTGGCAGCTGGTTTGGCAGCTGGTTTTGCTTTAACAGCTGGTTTTGCAACTTCTTTGGTTTTAACGATAACTTTAGGAGCTGCTTTTGGAGCGGCCTTAACTTCAATCGTTTTCTTAGCGGCTTGAGCTTCTTTTTGCGCGACTTCTTTAGCGGCTGCTTTGGCGATTTCTTTTTGTTCTTTAGCGGCATCTTTTTTAATTTGTTGCTCTTCAGTTTTAATCGCTTTTTTAGCGGCCTTACGTTCAGCAATAATTTGACTCAATATTTCAAAAGATTCTTTTTGCAGATCATTTTCAAAAATAAAACGGTAGAAACCTTCGATTTCAGTGCTTTGGCGGAACTTTTTTAAAGTTGCAGGAATTTGATCTGTTTGAACGAAATCAATTGTGTTTCCATCTTTAGAAAGTTTAACTTTTTCAGCCATTTGTGCTCCTTAAGGGTAAAAGCCATGATTAATTTTATAGCTCTTAAGTCGAGCGCCACCTTTAGTAGGCGCCAAAAGCTAAGCGATAAAATTAGAGTGGTCAAGAAATCAAATAGTCTATAAGCTAAAAATCAAAAATAACCCTACGTGAAGGCCCTAATATGCAAAAGTCAGATGCATTAAACCCCAATGTTCAACATCCAGTTCAACCTCCAGTTCAACTTCTAAAAGGTCAACCAGTTGCGGCCAAAATCATAGCTGAGGTTAAAGCTGAATCTGATCGTCTTGCACAGAGCAAACAGTTAAAAATCAAATTGGTTGTGGTTTTGGTCGGAGCTGATCCCGCGAGCGAAGTTTATGTGTCACATAAAATTAAAAAGTGTCAGGAAATTGGATTTGATTCTGAGCTCGTGCGATTCAGTAAAGACGCTACTCAAGCTGAGGTTATCGAAAAAATTAAGAGCCTTAATCAAGATCCGCACTGCAACGGAATTTTAGTGCAGTTGCCGCTGCCTCAACATCTGGATTCCAGAGTTGTTGTAAATCACATTGATCCATTAAAAGATGTTGATGGATTAACGGATTATAATATTGGGGGATTAGTTTCGGGCCGCAGCGCAATCGCTTCTTGTACGCCAGCGGGAATTATTGAAACCTTAAAATTCTATAATCTTTCAGTCGCTCAGAAAAAATCTTTGGTTATTGGTCGGAGCTTAATTGTAGGAATGCCGCTTTTTCACTTATTGAATAAAGAAAACTCCACAGTGACGGTCGCTCATTCGCAAACCGAAAATGTAGCGGGCCTGCTAAAAGATTACGATTTTGTTTTCGTGGCTGCAGGAAAGCCGCATTTATTTAAAGCGGATCAATTTGCAAGCGGGGCTGTTGTTGTTGATGTTGGAATTCACCGCTTACCATCTGGTTTAACTGGTGATGTTGATTTTAACTGTAACCATCAATTGAAAGCTTACACGCCAGTACCAGGCGGCGTCGGTCCTTTAACAATTGCTGTTCTAATGAAGAATACTTTGATTCAGGCAAAACTTCAAAATCGTCTTTAAAGAATTTGATACCGGTCAGCCCAGCGGCACCCTTCGCTGATGTCATTCCTTCAGCGAGTCACAAACACCATGCAAGCGTTAATTCGCCGAGCACGCAGACTACCGTTGTTTCTAGGTTGCCTGGGTCTTTTTAATTGAACTTTTTAAAAGTTGGTCTATACCTTGTTAAGGAATTTGAACAATGAATATTTGGCGTTTAAAAAAAGGCTCTGATCAACGACTCCGAAGCCGTCATCCATGGGTGTTTTCGAACGAGCTTATGGTAAGTCCAAAGGGAATTTTACCGGGTGATCCGATTGAAATTCAGGATATCAAAGGCAATTTCTTGGCACGCGGGTTTGGAAATCCTAATTCATTGATTGCGTTTCGTGCGCTGTCTTTTGATTTAAAAAACGCGGCCCCACATTCAGTAGAAAAAATTGCTGAACAAATCATAAGTGCTTGGAAGATGCGACTCCTGCGCGGCAGCGAATTCAGTTACCGAGTTTGTTTTTCGGAAGCGGACCTTTTACCAGGTTTGGTCATTGATCGGTACTTAATTGCCGATAGTGGTGGTCAGGTGCAGTGTTTGTCGGTGCAAACAACAACGGCCGGTATGGATAAAATATTTCAAAATGGCGAAACCATTATTAAACTGGTCGTTGCGCAATTATTTTTAGAAAAATTAATAACGCAAGACTGGTCGTCGACGATTTTAGTTTTCAAAAACAGTTCTTCGGCGCGAAAAATGGAAGGCCTACCTTTAGAAGAGGCTCGGGTCGTACACAATCCAACTCAAATTAATCTTAACGATGCTCAAATTATTTTAGAAAATGAAAATAAAAATTTTCAATTATGTTTATATTGCGATATTTTGCAGGGGCAAAAAACCGGTTTGTTCTTAGATCAATCTGGAAATATAAATTTAGTTTTACAACAGTTAAAACGTCAGAAAAAGTTTACTGAAAAAACTAAATATAAAATTCTAGATTTATGCTGTTACATGGGCCAGTGGTCGGCTTATCTTGCGGAAACTTTACTGGCTGCAGATCATCAGGTCGAAATATATTTAGCTGATGTTTCGGAGCTGGCTTTGACAAAAGCTGAGTCAAATATTAAGGCCATTGCAAAAGCCATGGGAAAAGAAAAAAACCTAGAAGTTAAGGCATTTAAATTAGATGTTTTAAAAATTTCTGACGAAACTAAGGCTCAACTCCCAGAAAATTCTTTTGACGTTGTGATTTCAGATCCACCGGCGTTTGTTAAAAATAAAAAAGTTTTAGAAACGGGTTTACACGGATATATGAAATTGAATGAACTCGCTTTTAAGTGGGCGGGACGTGATAGTTTTGTGGTGTCGTGTACGTGCTCAGGATTAGTCGAAATGTCAGATTTCAAATCGGCACTTAGAAAAAGTTTATTGCGTTCTGGAAAACGCGCACAAATCATCGGTTACGGTACCCAAGGTACGGATCACCCGCAAAGCGTGAACTTTCCTGAGGGCGACTATTTAAAGATGGTCGTTCATCACACCGCATAAGTGGCGACAGCCCTTGAAGACTTCGCATTTCATTCTTAAATAAAATTTAATCACTTGTGTTTGAGTTTTCGCGCAATCCGAGTTTCAATTTAAGTTCAACTTCGTTTTCGGTTCAGGGTAGTGCCGGGCACCGCCCCCGAAATTGAACCGAGTTAGTTTCACATGAAACAAACTAGCTTTTTTAAACCAAATCGCAAAGAACACGGCGGCATTTTGTCGCTAAACTCACGGCGGTCTCGGAGACCACTTTCAACAAAGCATCCGGTGCACTTCACGCTAAGATCCGATTTCGCCTACGGGGCAAGGTCGTTATTGAAACACCAAGCGTTGATCAATCACATTGGCAAAAAGTTTGCGCGCCGGTTCGGAGTTCGAATCTATCGTCAGGCCATCTGTGGAAATCATCTGCATTTGCTGATACGTGGAACAACTCGCGTGGGGTTACAAAACTTTTTTCGTGTTTTCGCAGGGCACATCGCGCAGCAAATACTGGGCACCGCCCCCATTACAGAAATCGAAAGAAGCAAAGTTCTTTTCAAGGCGGGCGGTGCCCCCAAATTCGAAGCGCAATTCCTCGAGAAAACCCCAATACGGCGATCGGAGCAGAACGATTCCACTCAGCCGAAGGCATCTCAAGTCAAAACATCGTGCAAAAAGAATCAACGCAAGTTTTGGGATCTGCTCACCTACACGCGATTAATCAGTTGGGGAAAAGAGTTTACAACTGTCAGCGGTTACCTAGTCCAGAATACGCTCGAAGCCTTGCAGCTCATCGCATATCAACCAAGAAAAAAACGCCAAAAAGGGCGTAATGATTGTCGAAAAAAGTATTCGTTTGAATTAATTCTTTAAGGGAAGTGATCTGCTTTTAGTTTTGTTGAAAGCCCACATTTGAACAATAAAACTTATTAGACCCAATAAAAATGGAAGGCCGACAATCAAAATGACTGTTCTAAACCATAAAGAAGAGAATCGCGTTAACCGGAACCCTGCTTCTTGCGGCAAGAATTTGGCTTCGAATATTTGTCGATCTTCATTCAGCCTACATTCGCCGGCTCTAATTTGAATTTCTTGAGTTTCACGATCTACAACTTTATATTGGCACGTGGAGATGCGTTTACGATTCATCGTTGTGTTCGCTTTTTCTTCTTGGATAAACTGAAAAAATCCCATTCGGCCTTGGCTTCTAATTTGCCGATCGTACTCGAATTCTCTTACAAGTAGAAATGAAAAAATTAAACCGAGTATGACTAGGATGAAACCAATAACAATAAGATGAATTGCTTTGACGCCACCCTTTGCCACTAAAGCTAAAGCGATTTCGTCTGCGATTTCAAAATCTGTTGTTGTTGCGCCTGTTGGAATTGGGACATCTTATTAATGTAATCTTTCAACATAAAGTTTTCTTTTTTCAGAATTTCTAATTGAGCAACGAATTGGCTGTTTTGGCCCCTGTTGTTTTCGATGTCCGCGTAGGCGCGGTCCAAAGACAATTTTAAATCGATGATTTTTCCTTCGGCGACTGTCATTAAATGATTGATAGTTTCCGCTTGCTCATGAGTTGTTGTTTCAACTTCGGTTACGCTTTTTTCTAGTTCATTAATCTTATTATTCAAATCTTGGATTTGTGCTTCTTTAGCTTTTAAATCCTGTAACAAATCATCATTAGTGTCTAACAACGCATTTTTTTGTTTTTGAAATTCAAATTGTACATTCTCAAAATTATCCATGTACTGTTTGCGATCATCGATTTGTACTTGCATGGCTTTAGACTTAATTTCTTGGATTTCTAACTGCAATTTCAAAGACAAATCCAAAGATCTGGCTAAGTCTGTTGATAACTTCGAATTGTGCCCACGTTCTTGGTTAAGCATCTCAGTTAATTCTTGAACTCGAATTGTTAGATCAGAGTTCGAAGTCGTCATTTTTTGTAACGCTTCAATCTTTAACTTCATATCTTCGTGATTGTTCATTAAATCAACTTGAAAGTTCTTAAGTTGATTGTGCATCTTTTCCAGCTGGCCAACGCGATCCTTAGAAACTTTGTTTTCCTCAGACTGCGTCAGTTCACTTAGCTTGTCGCAAATCTCGTTAAAGATTTTTTCGTGCTCAGGGATTGCTTGCCGACTTGATTTATTATCAGAAGTAATTTCATTTTTCATGCTGTGATTCTCGATGTTAAAGTTCATGAGATAAGTCTAGTTGAAACCACGTCTATTGCCTAGATTTGTGTTGCGCAGTTTCATTGATCTCGCTTAAAGTCTAGTGGTGGATCAGACATCAATTTTGCCAATCATAAATAGTCCCGAACACTATCGGGAGCTTTTTAAAAACAATTCAATTTGGGAACCTGCGATTCAATGGATTTGCCAAAAACACCAGTTAAATCACAGGGTTTTAAGAAGCGAATCGGGCAGTCATATCGTTTATAGAGCTGGGGATTTTTGGATTAAATTAATGGCTCCCATTTATCAAAAAGAAATGGTCTTCGAAGTAGCCGGACTGAAATCGGTATCGGGTCGACTTTCTGTTAAAACTCCAGAAATTATTGCTCAAGATTCAATACAAGCGTGGCCGTATGTCATCTTAACGGATGTTCCCGGCGTTGCAATTAAGAGTGGCTGGTCGCAAATGAACCAAATTCAGCAACATTCGGTTCTGAGCGGGATGGCAAAAACAATAATAGAATTATCACGTTGTTCGCCAGATGATGTTATAAAACAGCGATTCGATTGGAACGAATTTATAACAGGGCAATATCAAAACTGTTATATTCAACAAACCAAAAAAAAGATGCCCGAGCCTTGGCTGAGCCAGGTAAAACCGTTTTTACAAAATTTTAGTCTTTCTGAATTCACGACGGAAAATCCGGTTTTTTTACACTGCGATTTATCTTACGACCATTTCTTTATTGACCAAGGTCGATTATCGGGGATTATTGACTTGGCCGATGTGCAGTGTGGGCATCCTGAGTATGAACTTGCGGCGCCTTGTGTTTTTGTATTTAAAGGTGATAGATCGAGCTTGCGATTGTTTTTAAACGAAGTCGGATATAATCATCTGGATCAAAAATTTTCCGAAAAATTATTAGCGTGGTGCTTGTTGCATCGTTATTTCGGGATGTCGACTTTTTTTAAATCAGAAATGGATTCATGTCATCCGGGAGATTTTGCTGAATTAGCAAATAAAGTTTTCCCGCTTTAAGCAGATTTAGGCAGTTGGACGGACTCGGCAATTGGAAATTTTATGGTAATTTCAGTCCCATGCACGTTTGGGCTATCTTGAATATGAATGCTTGAAATATCTATGATGGCATCATGTTCACTAAAGATGGTTCCCGAAATAGATAATCCTAATCCAGAATTCATATATTTATGCTTGGTGGTGTAAAAGGGTTCAAAGACTTTGCTGAGCATTGTTTTAGGAATCCCGACTCCATTGTCTTTAATTTTTAAATAGCCGTAAACCGGGGTCGAGTATGTGGTTATTTCAATGCGTTTATCAGTTTGTTCAGAAACGGCATCTTTTGCATTTGTGACCAAATTTAAAATCGCCTGAAAAATTTTGCTTTCGTTGGCTAAAATAGGTAGGGCTTCGGAGCAAATCTGAGTCTCAACTTTGATTTCATGTTGATGGGCATAGTAATCCGAAACGTGTTCGATACAATTTTTTACGATCGCGTTCAAATCAGTCGGCTGTTTTGAATCCTCACCGGTTCTATTTTTACTGATTTGTCTAAGACGATCAATGACGTTAGAAATTTTTTCGGTGGCTTGTTCAAAGCGCTGAATATATTTAGTTAAAAGTTCATCCGTGCTTCCAGTTTTTGTTAGACGCGACTGAATCATTTCCATATTCATTATCGCCGTTGTTAACGGAGTATTAATCTCATGTGCAATTCCAGAAGCCATCTGGTTTAGGGAACTGATTTTGTCACCGCTGATTTGACGGCTTTTATGCTGAAGAAACTGTTCCATTAAAAATCGCTGTAAAGTAATATCAATAAATAGTCCGGCCCAGGTTACATCGCCAGCAGCATTTTTTGTTGGATTGCCTTTGACGTGAATCCATTTGGTTTTATTTTTAATGCTGATTCGGCCTTGCCATTCAAATGGCATCAAGTACGCCGCCGACGCCATTAACTGCGTCAAAGCACTGTCTAGATCTTCGGGGTGTGTATAGGTTTGAATAGGATCTTTTAATTCTAGGAATTGTTCTGGACTTAAGCTAGTGAGCTCTTCGATTTTTGAACTAATAAAATCAAACTTCAAATCACCAGCACTGGTTTTTCTAAACTGAAAAACCACTGCGGGAATTTGATCCATCAGATTCATTTGCTGATCTGCAGATTTTTTGAAATTAAGTTTAAATCCTTTTCGTATCAAGTGCTCCTCCTTAACTAAAATTCGTTTGATTTCTTTTCGGAATTAGATAAAACAGCAGTAGTCTAGTTGAGTCTAGAGTTATGTCTTTTTAAGTCGAGGATTGGTCGAGTTTAGGTTCTTCTGCAAATGAGTTTCAGGACTTTAATTTGATGTCAAATATCCGATGAGAAGCCGGTCTAATAGGAGAAACCATGCAAACAACGTTTAAGAAAATTATTTCGATCGCAACAGTAACTTTAATCTCGTTATCATTTTTATCATGTAAAAAAAATGACCTCGATGAAATGCAAGAAGCACAGTATTGCTTGAACAAAGCTCCTGATAGCGAAGCACGAGCTTGTGTTGCCGGAATTGCTTCTAAGGGAACTCCAGCCGCATTCAAATTAATGTGCGCTTCGGTTTTTATTTCGAAAGGCTTCGGCTCAGTTTCTAGTTTTGCTTCCGCAATTCAGGAAATTACCAATCCTTCTGGTGGCGGATGTACTGGTAGTGATTGCGCTGGATCATTAAATGCCATGAATGTAATGAATTTTGGGAGTGATGTTGCTTCGGCAGATGAAGCTATCAGCTACTGTACAAAATCCAATGTTGTAGCCTATGCGACTATGAGTACGATGTTCGGCATTGGAACTCAATTAAAAATTGCACTTGGAGGCTTACCACCGACAGGTACAAATTTAGATGCGGCGGCTCAAGCCATGCCACAGGCGGCTGTCGGTGCCATCGTCAATGCTACCTATGCATCATCATGCAGTGACTTATCTAATTCTTCTGATGAAACCCAAAAGTTTTGCGCAGATTTATCCTTGGCAGTTTCTGGAACCGATGGTTCAAACGATCAAGTCGGAAAATGTGTAAAAGCTAAGTTGGCAGACCCATCAATTACAACTTGCCCTCCATAGATTAGGTTTATAAAAATGAAAATTTTTTCAGATATTACAAAAACGGTGGGTAATACTCCGTTAATTAAAATGCAGCGCTTAGGGGCCGGACTTCCCGCAGAAATTTATTTAAAATTAGAATTTTTCAATCCACTAGGTTCGGTAAAGGACCGTATTGGATTAAATATGATTGAAGCCGCTGAGCAAAGCGGTCAGTTAAAAAAAGGTATGCACTTATTAGAACCGACTTCAGGGAACACGGGCATCGCGCTGGCTTTTGTGGCGGCGGCAAAAGGTTATGACATTACTTTAATTATGCCAGAAACCATGTCGCAAGAGCGACGGACGTTATTATTATTGCTTGGCGCAAAAATTGTTTTAACCCCAGGTCCAAACGGTATGCGTGGTGCTGTTGCGAAATCCTTAGAAATGCTAGCCAAAGATAAAAATTATTTTTGTCCTTCACAATTTACAAATCCAGCTAATCCAGAAATTCATCGAAAAACAACGGCTCTAGAAATTTGGAACGACACCGATGGCCTTGTCGATATCATCGTATCGGGTGTTGGTACTGGTGGAACACTTACTGGAATTGGTGAAGTCCTTAAGCAAAAGAAACCTTCAATCAAAATGATTGCGATAGAACCTGTTGAGTCGCCAGTTATTTCTGGTGGAAAACCTGGCCCCCACAAAATCCAAGGCATTGGTGCCGGTTTCATTCCCCAAACTTTAGATAAAAAAATGATCGATGAAATCGTACAGGTCAATTCAGACGAATCATTGAAGATGGCCAAAGAAATCATCAAAAAAGAAGGCATTCCAGTTGGGATTTCTTCGGGTGCAGCTGTGGCCGTAGCTTTAAAAGTCGCCGCGCGACCAGAAAACAAAAATAAAAAGATTGTTGTTATTATTCCAAGCTATACCGAGCGCTATTTGTCGACGTTATTAGCTGAAGACGAGCGCAAGCAGGCGTCAGAACTAAAGGTTGAAGCCGTCGGTGAAGAATGGCTGAAAAAAATTGATGAGATTTATCCAAACATATAATAATTAATATCGATGCCAACCCTAAACACCGCCATTCGCTATATGCTTACGCATTAATTGGTGCTCTCCAGAATAGAATGTGGAACCGCATCCCCGAGAACGACAAGGCCGAGGCCCGCGCCTATTGCACACTGTTAAAATTGAAATAAAAAAAGCCGTCTCTTAAAAAAAAGAAAAAAAATAATTGTCTAAAATTAAATAAATTGCGCTAATGGCTCTAGAGGTGATTTATGAAGAAGTTAGCTATTGCATTTACGGCATTATTATTGGTTTCAGGTTGCGAAGATATGTCTGGAATATTAAGTGTTTCAGAAAAGTTTTCGGTTCTAGTTAAGGGAAAATCGAAGGAAATTCCAATGGGCGGACATAACACTAAGTTAGATTTCGAACGTGAAAAAATTACGGCCACTATTGATGTAAATGGCAAAGACATTAAAGTTGTCATCTTATTACCAGACAATGTTTCGCTTCCAGAAAATGGTCCATTTGTAATTAGTTCTGAACAATCGGGGCAACCATTTGATGTTGAAGGAACTGTGCAAACTGAAATCACACGTTCTGATTTAAAAAATGGTCGGGAAACATGTCAGTACACGGCGTATGAACCGGTCTGTGATCAAAACGGATGTACGATTCAAAACGTACCTAAAACCGGCTGGCGCGATATTGAATACTTTGAGGAAACAACTAATAAAGAACTGGGATTTGATTCGTTCAGTTCCGCGGGTACGGCGCAATCACGTTTTGATGGCGCTTCAAATACCACGGTTAAACGAGTGACCTTCGAAGGCCGATGTTTTTAATTTTTTTTAACGACAGCAAGTGTCTAGAAGATCTGGATTATTAAATTTTTTCGGGTGCTGAAAATTCAGCGATGATTAAAATTCTGCAGCGGTCGTGAATCGAAGCAAGATTACAATTTAGAGAAATTAAAACATGATTCTTTCAACGAGTCATTTCCAGCGATCACAGTATCTATCATTGGGCCCAGTTGAGTGCTTTCCACAAGTTGCGGAGTTTTTTTCTGCAAGCTAACAGCAAATGTTTTGTAGGCTGATTTCTCGCAAAGACTAAAACTGGCCAATACATCCAAGTGCTCGCCAGACCCAACCGCAATGGCACGTAAAACTTCAGATCTATTTTGAGAAATGTATTTTTCGCGATTTTCCTTGATCTGTTGAAGGCCGAATAAACTACATTCGCCCCAAGAACTAGTCCCTTGTGAGCCGCTCGTGCTGACAACGGCCCAATGTTTTGGATCAAGTGCTGCCGTCGAAGATTCCGTTGATGCGGCTGATGAGGCCATGATCGAGCCATCTCTTTTAGTGCCTTTAGTCAGCGGCTGATCATAACCTTGATATTGATATTTACGAAACCAGCCATTATTGACAAGCTTAGTGCAGTTATTTGCATTCCAGGCGAAAGCTTGAACTTGAAATAGTAAAATAAACATCATAATTGGTTTCATAAATCCTCGTTTCACGATTGCTTTGTCGAAATATTTTTATCAGTCTATAGAGGATGTCTTTAGTTTTGTATCTATTTTCATGTTTAGTGTTGTTGCCGTTAACTTTGGTCCAGGCCAAGTCGCAGGTTATTTCACCACAATCTATTGAAGCCTATGCCAAATCCAAAGAATGGCTGAGTTATTTACAATATTATCCATCTGATCATAGCCGAATCGATAAAGGATCTAAATTTTTTTTAACTCCTAACGGAAATACGGATGCGCTGAACGAGTTAAAATCCAGTCTTGACGTATTTTCTGCTTCAATTGAAAAAAATGAACAAATTATTTGTAGCCTGCCGGCACGATACAAGCTTCTGCAGAAACAATTTAATTTGCCGGTGCAAAACCCTAAGTGCCCTGTCAGTGAAAAATTTAGTCAAGTTTATTCGCATCAACATGTTCAAATTGTATTCGCGGGCCAATATGGAAATAGTCCGGGATCAATTATGGGGCACACACTTTTAAAATTTGTTGATGGATCACGAGAAGATTATTTAAATTACACTTTTGGCTATATGGCAGATGTCCCTGAATCAGTTACTGGATTTGAGTATTCCTATAAAGGCGTTTTCGGTGGTTTTAAAGGCTATTTTGTCGTTGGACCCTATTACGAGAAAGTATTTGAATACAATAATATCGAAAACCGCGATATCTGGGAATACCAACTAAAATTAACATCAGAACAAAGAGACTTTCTGATAAACTATATTTACGAACTTCAAACCAGTACAGAAATTAGTTATTTCTTTGCCGGTAGAAATTGTGCCTATGTACTGCTAGCCGCTTTACAGGCGGTGCGACCTGATAAAAATTTGCTGGAGCAAATGCATTTTTACGTTTTACCCGTAGAAACTGTGAAAATTTTAAATCAACAGGGCTTAATCGAATCCACGCGCTATCGTCCGTCTCAACAAAAAATACTAAATGAGCGATTAGTTCAATTAAGTGAACTTCAAAAAAAATCATTTTATCAATCCGTAGCAGAAAAAAAAATAAAACTATCCGACGATGTCATTTTGGTCGAAGCTCAAATGGATTACGTCAATTTTTTAAGAATTAAATACAACGGCGAGCTTCCAAAGGATTGGAAGGATTACGAAACAGAATTATTAATTGCGCGCTCAAAATTAATTTCTAAGCCGCCGTTTGCGGTTGAACCACCACCTGATGTTTTGTTGGGACATGGCCCATTTCGCATCAGTGGCTTTGCAGGTAGCGATGGGCAAAGCAGCGGCTTTGGAGGCCTTGAATTTCGACCGGGTGTGCATCAGCAATTAGAAAACTCAATCGGGTACTTGCCGCGTTCGTCGTTAGATTTTTTAGTGACGGAATTTTCAAAGTACGCGAGTAAGACTTGGCAAATTAATCGTGTTACATTATTTGATATTGCACTGACGCCAGAGTTTACTTGGTTTTTTCCGCAGTGGACTTGGCAGCTGAAATGGCAATGGAGCGATCGATTACTCGGCCAATGCGTTGAGTGTAGCGTTCATTCATTTGATTACCAAATCGGAGCAACAATAGATTTAAATAAAAATTGGCGCTGGGGATTTTTAGCTGATTCCTTGGCGCAGCACTCTAATCATTTTCAAAACGATTTTCGGCTCTGGCTGGGCCCCAATACTTTTATGCAGTTTAACCTTCCGGGCTGGAGCCAGATGCAGCTGAGTATTAAAAATTTAAAAAATGTTTTGGATGGGCAGTCCACGACTGTTCTAAATGGCGAAGCTCGATTTTATAATATTCAGCCTCATCTGAATTTGGAATATGGAGTGCAATGGTATACAGATCGATTAGCAGCTTGGAAAATCGAACAAAAGTTCGCCGTTGTTTATGATTTTTCTTGGTGAGTGTATTTACTTTGATTTGAAATAGTAATTCAAAGAAAAGTATGCAACCGTCGAAATTTTTGAAGTTCCATTCGTTGCAAATAACGGAAAATCTAGAGTCATTGATAAGCCAAAGTTCCTATATTGGATTGGTTCCCATCTAGAAAAAAATCCCAAAACCGCAAAAGATGCATCAACATTGTCTGTCATGTACCCATCGAATGAATCCACCGTGGTTGAGGTTCGAACGTAGCGCGCAACCTGGCCCTGAAGCCCGAGGGTTAAGCGAAGAATGTCGAAATCGTTCCAGTTCGTATTAAATAATTGATAGCCATACCTAGATTTTAGCTCATAAAGTTTTTGCGATATGGGCCGACTGGTTGAACCAAATTCAAACGTTCGATCTTTTTCGCTATAAAAGTAATTAATATCCAAATACCGGTCATCTTCGTAATGGATCGCCGCTCCAAAACCGGAAGACACGGACTCCCAAAAAACATTAAATGAAGGTTCTCCTAAACTATAATTGGCACTGTAACGTCTAAAAAGTTCACGTTGATAGGAGCTAAAATCGAGTTGATAGATTTGACTCATATTGTTTGGCGAAGACAATTCCAAGACGTGAGGTTTTTTGACCCACTTTTTAATATTTTGAATTGGCGTAACAGGTTTTTCCAGCGAAATATCTTCGGTATCTAATTTGGCTTTGGTAACGGATTCGGAAAAGCTCCAGCGAAGCTCGTAACCATTAGTTGTTACTTGAGTTAAACTTGGAAATTGTAGATTTAGAAAGTTCTTCTTTTCGCCATTTGGTTTTTCCCAATCCAGGCTAATCGAATCCGATTCAACAGAATGATAGAAGGTTTTTAAATTATCAGTGATGGTTAAAGGAACTAATTTGCTATTAACATATAGGTTTTTGAACGAACCGTTCGGAGTATTCAGCTGTTGACCATTTAAACTAATGGAAGGCGGGTTAATGGTTCCCGCCAAAATGAACTGCTTTTTTTCGACGAACGGGCTTAGGTCAATGTCTTCAGCATAGGCGTTGGTGGTGCCCAGTCCAATAAAAATTAAAATCCATAAGGTCGAATCAGCATACACTTACGCGACCTTTTTTTTACCGAGTTCAAATTTTTTAATTTTATACTGTAGCGTTCCGCGATTTATTCCTAATAACTCTGCCGTTTGCACTTGATTTTGATTGCAGATTTCAAAAGCTCTTGAAACAACGGTTTCTTCAATTTGTTCCATGTACGAATCTAAATGTAAGCCGGGTTTCCATACCGGTGGCTGAATAACGTCAGCACTTTGATTTTGCACGGGCGGACGTAGTAGGATGGCATTGTCTTTAACATCCGTCGTCGATTGAGTAATTTCTTTGGGTAAGTGAAATACATCAACTCGACCGTTGTCTGGCGTTAGTACGATCAGGCGTTCAATGATGTTTTTAAGCTCGCGCACATTTCCCGGATAAGAATAATTTTCTAGGCACACACGTGCTGCAGGGGTTAAGAGTGAACGCATGCCAAGATCTTCACTAATTGTTGCCCAGTAGTGTTGAATCAATTCGGTCACATCTTGCTGTCGGTCTTTTAAAGAAAGCATTTCATATTGAATCACGTTCAAGCGAAAATAGAGATCTTCGCGAAATAATCCCCGGCTGACCCAGTCTTTCAAATTTTGGTGAGTGGCCGCGATGACGCGCGCCGAACTTTTAATTTGCCGTGTTCCACCGATGCGGCAGAATTCTTTTTCTTGTAGTACGCGCAGTAATTTAGCTTGCAGTGGCATTGGTAATTCGCCAATTTCATCTAAGAAAATAGTTCCACCTGCAGCCAATTCAAATTTACCGATCTTTGTTTGACTTGCTCCCGTGAAAGAGCCTTTCTCATGACCAAATAATTCTGACTCAATTAGATTTTCACTGAGGCTAGCACAATTAATAGCAACGAAGCTTTGCTGTGCGAAAGGACCGCTTTCGTGGATTGATTTTGAAACGACTTCTTTGCCGGTTCCGCTTGGGCCAAGCAGTAATACGGGCGATTGAACAGGTGCAACTTTGGTAATAAAATCTTTTAAATTGATTATGAACTGTGAACTACCAATGAGCTGCGTTTTTTTAGAATAGTTTTCTTTTAGATTTTTCTGTTGTTTCCACGCATACAAATTTTGAATCTGTTCGATTTTGTGATTCAATTCCGTGAATTCAATAGGCTTTGAAATATAATCATCTACTCCTGCTTGAATGGCTTTAACGGCGCCATCGATGCTGCCGTACGCAGTCATTAGTATAAAAGCAGTTAGTGGCGAAACTTCTCTGATTTTTGCCAGTAGTTCCAACCCGGACATTTTTGGCATCTTAAAATCTGAAATCACAATATCAAATGATTTTTCTGAAAATAGTTTGAAAGCCTGTTCACCGTCTTCGGCGATAAAAGTTTCAAAGCGATCTTTTAAAAATTCATTTAAGCTATTTCGGATACCCGCTTCATCGTCGACAATTAATATTCTCATAGTCTTTAATTTCGGTTTAGTTGCTAGGTGACTTAAGCCGGTACCGCCCCGTAAATTGGACGTTATATAATCTACACATTAGACTAGTCTGGATTATTTGCCAGAACTTCAAACTAGATTCCGCATCTACCGAAGAACTAAGAATGATTCGATACCACCGGGTTACGCCATTTTTAGTGTTAAGTTTACTTTTCTACTGGTTTTTTGGATGTACACCAAAAGAATCTGAGCAAGTCGGTCAAACAACAGCGCTAGTTCAGAACCAGCCACAGCAAAAACCTTCTATTACAGTCGTTGAGGCGGGCAAAGCACCGGAAAATAGTCCGGAGTCAGTTACAAAATCAGTTCAAAAAACTGCACTTGCGGCAGATCAATTTTGGATCGCAACTCTGAAATCAAGCAGTAATCGGGTCGATTTCAAATCAAAATCTGAATCAATTTGGCAGGCTGTCACAGTCGATATGAATTTTTTTAAATATGATTCGTTACAGACGCATCAACAATCTACGGCTCTTGTGCGCTATCAAAGTAGAAGTGAAATAGAAGTGAAAGAAAAATCACTGTTAGTCTTTGATGAAGATCCCGGATCGAAAAAAAGAAAAATTGACAGAGTCATATTAAAAACGGGTGATCTGCTTGGTAAAACAAGTACCGAACTTTGGATTTTGACAGATGCCGGGTTGGTGCAAATCTCTGCTGGAAAACTAAAGTTAGCAAAGGCCCAAGTTCAAATTAAAAATGAAAAGTTTAAAGTCAAAGTTGATCAGGGGACCGCCTTAATAACAGTAAAAACTCAAAATAATGAAATCCAAAAAATTTCGGTGAGTCAAAACAATTCTATAGACCTAAATATTAAAGATCAAATTCAATCCCTAGTCTCTAATGGCGAAACAACTACAAATTTTGAAAATATAATAAGTTTAGCGGCAAAAATCGAACAGCCAACTGAGCAAACGGTTACATTAGAAAATGTCAACGAAACCGAGATTACTAAGAATTCGGCGTATCAATTAAATGGCAGACTTTCTGCTGTTGGCGCTAAACTTTTAATTAATGGTGAGCTGGTGCCAACTAATCCGGATTTAAGTTTTTCGAAGTTTATAAATCTAACAAAAGGGTCAAACTTAATAGTGTTGCAGTTAATACGAAGTGATTCAACAACTCAGTTTATT
>JAYVHE010000148.1:0-2123 GCA_043771495.1 Bdellovibrio sp.
GGTGCCAGGCTACTTTTCCGGACGCGTCGTGTCCGGAAAAGTAGCCTGGCACCTAATTTAGATAGCTTCTAGTTCGCCGGCTTGGATTGAGGCTTGAAGTTTTGCTCGTAAGCGCACTACGGCTTGCGCGTGTAATTGCGAAACTCGCGATTCAGTTACTCTTAAAACTTGGCCGATCTCTTTTAGATTTAGATCTTCGAAATAATATAAAGATAAAACTAAACGTTGGCGCTCGGGTAATTCTTCGATGGCGCGAGCTACAACATCTTTAACCGCTTTTGTGTTCAGTTGGTTAAATGGATTATGTGACTTTGCACCTTCTAATAGATTAGCGATTGATTTTTTGTCTGAATCACTGAACGTTGGTTGATCATCGATTGATAATAAACTGACTGGGCGCACTTGATTGATCAAATCATAAAATTCACCAATCGGCATATTTAACTTTGCAGAAATTTCTTCGTCCGTTGGTGTGCGACCCATTGATAATTCCAAATTTGAAATGGCTTTATCGAGTGCCTTTGCTTTATCGCGCACGGACCGCGGCACCCAGTCTTGGCTACGAAGCTCATCAAGTATAGCTCCGCGAATACGGAACTCCGCATAGGTTTTAAATTTATTGTCGCGTGTTGGATCCCATTTATCGATGGCATCCATTAAGCCAATTGAACCTGCCGAGATTAAATCATCGATCTCGATGCTCGGTGGTAAACGGGCCGCGATCTTTTGCGCTACGAACTTAATCAGCGGAGCATATTCACGAATAAGCTCTTCTTTGTGTTCGCGCTTGATAACCTTTTTAGGATCATCTTTATACTTCTTAATTAGATTTGAATTCTTTGACATTAAGATCCCGCCCTATTCATATATTTTAAATCAATTTGAAATATTTTAAAGACCAATTTTAAAACCACACCTTAGGCATGGCCTGAAATTGGTCTAAACAAGCTAACTAGACCCGACTCTGTATGACCCAAAGTGGATTTATTTTGATTTAGATTGTTTTCGATGACTAACGTGTTCGCGATTGACCGAAAGATCGACGTGGAAAAGTTTTGTCTCATGTTGATCCGTTGTTGTATCTTTTTGAGATTATCATCGCTTGGTATCGATTCTAGCAGCCTTAACCGCACCGGCATAAACTTCTCGACGACGTCACAAAAGCGCGCATAAAGCTTAGTTCCTTCGATTTTTGAGAGCTGATTCGTGATGATTTTAAATTCATTCTTTTTGTATTTTGAATGAAGCACTTTAAGTAATGAATAGGCATCGGCAAATGAGCTTGGGTCGTTCGTTAATACGATGAACACATCATCCGTGGTGGCATTCAAATGTAAAACGTAATCATGTAAGCCTGGCGAATTATCGACTAACATGAAATCGTACTTAAATTGTAATTTTTGAACTTGATCAAAAATATCTCGGCGTTGGAAGGCATTAATTTTTGTTAATTCGCTAATGCCATTTCCGCCAGACAGAATATCGACGTTCTTTGCGACTGTGGTTATGCAGTTTTCCATAACTTCGCCATTGACGACATCGAACAGGGATTTTTTGGTTTTAACACCAAAAACGATATCGATATTCGACATTCCTAAATCGCCATCAAGTATGAGAACTCGCTGATTCATTTCAGCTAACGAGAGTGCTAGGTTCGCAACAATCGTCGTTTTGCCGACGCCACCTTTTCCAGATGTAATACTAATTGAGCGCATTTTCACTCTCCACAGTTTGTTTTTTGGTAATGTCTAAAATAAGATCTACAATTCGTTCAGGAGTTGCGTACTCGAAATCTTCTGGAATTTTCGAGCCCAAGCCAAATCCATAAAGTGGGATTTTATATTTATGATTAATGTTAAATATTAATCCAGGCTTTGTGACTTGATCTAGTCCCGTAAAGCAAACATCTGAAATCCGTAAGTCTAAGTAATTCGTTAAGTAATCTTCCATCAATTTTGGATCCGTTAGCGTCGACAAAACCAAATGATTCGTTGTTGTATGTCCTGTTGATGTAATGATTTCTTCTAAGTAACTACGCTCTGAATCGTTTGCTAATGATAAACCGGCCGTATCAACTAATACACAGTCCACCTCGTCTAAGTGAGGTAATATTTTTTGCCAAT
>JAYVHE010000149.1:0-5630 GCA_043771495.1 Bdellovibrio sp.
CAAATTAAATCCCTTGAAAGAAAAAGAAAAGTCGAATACATATATAAAACTTCAACAAGCGTGTTGATCAAACACGACAACTATCCTGAAATTTTCCGCTCCTGCTCCTGAGAAGAAGCCTGCAAAGGATGACCGTGCGGCGAAAGATGTGGAGATATAAATTTGGGAAACTGCCGACCCTTTTCAGAAATTGATATTTATCTTAAAGAAGTTTCGGGCCATAGTGCGTGCCTTGTTGATACAAATTTTTTGATAGCTTTGAGCGACAAGGAGCACTCGCTTCATAGCGATGCTCGGTTTCTTCATGAAAAGCTTGTCGAGCATTCTATTGCTATTATGGCAAGTGTCTCGGCGCGCGCAGAATATATCGACTACCAGAGAAGAGTGATCACGACTGAAAATCTAATGGGTATGCTGCCATCGACTTCAAAATGGAAAATTTCATCCGCAGTACGCGAGATTTTAAGTACACAAAAATCATGGATTGACGGCCAAGAAAAAAAATGAAAACGACCCGTATCTTACGGATGCCCGGATTAAAATATGCAAACAAACTTTTTTGCCTCAGAATCATTCGGGTCATATTGGTTGGATGAAGTTCTGTAAGGAGTATCTTGACGGCAAACTTGCAGAGTCTTGGCAATTTCTCGTGGATAATCTTCCTCTTAATTACGTTGATATGCGTGCAGAGGACGCTAAAGATTTTTTTCGCAAAGAACTTCGCTGGGAAGAAATGTATCGACTTTGTGAACAAACCGCGCTTGGTAGTCAAGATGCGATGATTCTCAATCTGCTGGATGCTTCTCATTCCCTTCGTCGTAACTATGGATTTTGATTTGGCTTATGGAGTGCTTGCAAGTACTCAAGATAAGGTGGCGTTGGTGCCTGACAACCTCTATCGTAACCGATTGAAAAAACTGAAATTCTAAATGATTGAGCACCAACCCTGGTGCGAATTTTAACCATCATATTTTAGACTGTTAAAAAGACCTTTAGATTTAAGTAATTCAGGTCCGAGATCTCTATTCTGTTGCTCCGCTAGAAATTGTTTCATCGTGCTTTTTCTATGAATGAAACTCTTGGTGTTTTTAATCATTCCTAATCGCGAATTGATTGAACTCAATTTTGTTCGAGGTCCTGTTTTATCAAAAAAACCTAGTTTATCTGGGAAAAACAAAATTTAACAAAGGATAAAGAAATGAACGAACTGATTAACAACGCCTTTTTAATCGCAAACTCATTGGGGCACCGTTGCCACCGACCCCAAGAAGACGAAATGAGAAATTTGCAACCGAACAAGAATACGCCGCTCAAGACTGCAAACGGCTATCAAATAGTTAGAATTATTTTTATTAAGCTAACGCTCGGTTTTTTTGGAAACTTTTATGTGTGCCGCAAGAACTAGTTAAGCTTAGCAACTAATTTAATTTCTAGTTCGACTACCTGTTGGAGAATGCAAAGAAATACGTTTTGATTCATCAACCCGAATCAATATTGGAAAATTTGAATTGCGCAGTTAAAATGATATCATGGAAGTCCAGCCAGGGAGGCGAAGACGCTGCATGAGTCTCAATAAAATACGGGACCGTGAAATAAGGCAATCGTGCAACTCCACGAAAGTAGACGACGGGACTCGAGACGTACACAAACGAGTACTCCAGTTTTGAACCACGAAACCCAGACCAATGGCCTATTAAGAACCTCAAACAAATATCCGATAAAATAATCGAAGAGGAAAAATGAAACATCAGCACACACCCAACCTAAGTGATAAATCTGAGGGAAGCTATTTATGCTTCTCTCTTGGAAAAGAAAAGTTTGCTATGCCACTTTTACAAGTAAAAGAGGTTATCGCTAACGCGGAAACAACGAATATACCACAAGCTCCGCCGTATTTTCGCGGTATCATAAATCTTCGTGGCCAAGTTATTTCCGTTCTGGATTTGAGAAGTAAGCTAAAAATCGGAAAGGCCGAATCAACTCCAGAAACGACTATTGTCATTTTAGATATCGGCGAACATTCACTTGGTGCAATCGTGGACTCTGTCGATTCTGTCGCCTCATTTGAAGCCGACGAAATTAGTGCGCCTCCATCACATGACTCATCTGCTAAAATAGATTTTATTGTTGGTGTTGCAAAACGCGAAAAAGATCTCGTCCTGATCATTGATATAAAAAAAGCACTAAACACTGACGACATGAAGGCCGTTCGTTCTCAGGTACAAAAAGTTGCTTAAATTTTCAAATTTTAAAAATAAAACACATAGGAGATTTTATGAATTGGTTTAGTCATTTGGGAATTCAAGGGAAATTAATGTGCGGCATCTTGGGCTTTATTTCTATCAACGCGGGTATCTCAGTTTTCGGCATTAATGGCCTTACTAAGGTTGGTTCAACGTACGATCACGTAGCCACGATTAATCTGCCAAATTCAGAATCCTTAAGTGGAATGCTGAATGACCAAAAAGATATAATGGGCTTGATGCAACGATTTGTATCGTTGCCTGAAAATAGCCCTGAGTTGGAAAAAGTGGTTAAGGGAATAAACGACAGTATATCTCATTATGAAAAAAGCGATAAATGGTATCAAGACATTCCTTTTGTTGAAGGCGAAGATGCCCTGTACCAACCAGTTGCTAATGGTTGGAAATTATTCAGAACCCAAGTGGAGTTAATGTTATCAAAAAAGAAATCCGATCCTAAGGATGCATCGACTGAACTGGCTAAATTATTTGAATTGTCAGAATCGTTCGACAAGACGCTTTCTACACTAGTTGTTTTTCAAGGTAGCCAAGCAAAAACGTGGCGCGACAGTGCGGCAGCAATTTCAAAAAATACTTTGATGATGCAAATTATTTTAAGCTGCGTTTCAGCCCTGGTTTATTTGCTATTAGGATTTTGGTTCACAAAAGCACTGACGTCCAGTTTAGTCAAGGTAACAGGACTTATTAACGAATCGACTTCTCAAGTTTCTGCTGCCTCGTCACAAATTGCGACCTCGTCACAAGATTTATCCCAAGCCTCTACAGAACAAGCATCTTCGCTCGAAGAAACTGCGGCATCATTAGAAGAAATCACTTCGATGATTTCAAAAGCTACGGAAAATGCGCAATCAACTGCGGACACTTCAACAGAATCTCAGAAAAAAGCTGAAGAAGGTCGCGAAGCTGTTGATCAAATGTTAACTTCGATGGATGAAATCAGCCAAAGTAACGAAGCGATATTAACGCAAATCAACGAGAGCAATCGTGAAATGACTGATATCGTAAAAGTGATTCAAGATATCGGAAATCGAACTAAAGTGATTAATGAAATCGTTTTTCAAACAAAGCTATTATCTTTCAATGCCTCTGTTGAAGCCGCTCGAGCTGGTGAGCACGGTAAAGGTTTTGCGGTTGTTGCTGAAGAAGTCGGTAAGCTAGCGCAAATGTCAGGAAATGCAGCAAAAGAAATCACAGATATGCTTGATGCTAGTATTTCAAAAGTAGAAGGCATTGTGCGCGACACACAAACCAAAGTAGAAAGCCTTGTTACAAGCGGTAAAGAAAAAGTCGACTCAGGTGTTACAATTGCAAAAAGATGCTCTCAAGTCTTAAATGAAATTGTTCAAAATGTTTCTAGGGTCACGGGCTTGTCGCAAGAAATTTCTCAGGCCACTACAGAACAAGCACGAGGTGTTTCTGAAATTAATAAAGCCATGTCACAGTTAGACACAGTGACTCAGCAAAATGCGGCCACTAGTGAAGAAGCTGCAAGTGCCGCAGAAGAACTTTCAGCACAAGCTGATTCTTTAAAATCTTCAGTTGATGAACTAATGCATGTCATCACTGGTTCCGGCGGACGCCATACACCTTCATCTTCAGCACCACCAAAGATGGCCCGACCTCAAAATAGTTTTAAAAAGCAATCTAACCTTGTTCACTTAAAGTCTGCGCGACCTACAAAGCCCGGTTCGAACGGGCCTACATTTGTGAAAAAAGCCTCTGGAGATGATTCAAGTTTTCCAAGCAGAGATGATGACGGCTTTAAAGACGTATAGTCGATTTATAAAATGGATCATTCCGAAGAATTTAATCACGAAGATTTTCTCTTTTTTAAAAAAAAAATATTCGATTTAGCTGGAATTCATTTAACAGATAAAAAAATGGATCTTGTCCGGTCTCGGGTACAATCATTTTTAAGAAAAAGTTCTGTTAATTCTGTTTCTGAATTTCGAAAACTGATACAGACTTCTGATCGACAGTCAGAAGTTGTGCAAAGTTTTATAAATTTACTCACAACAAATAAAACTGACTTCTTTCGAGAACCCACGCATTTTGATTATTTAACTGAACAGATACTGCCTAAGTTTGTTGATAGAGAGAAAATTAACGTTTGGTGTTGTGCTGCATCCACCGGCGAAGAGCCGTACACAATTGCCATGACATTAGATCAGCACCTCAATGGCCATGCTGAATATAAAATACTTGCAAGTGATATCGACACAAATGTTTTAAAAAAAGCTAGAAATGGGGTCTACCCGGTTTCAAAAGCAAACGAGATTCCAGAAGAATTTCATCGCGATTATTTAGTTTTCGGTAGCGATAAAACCAATGGCTATTTTAAGATTGCAGATAAGTTGCATTCAAGAATTCAATTTAAACAGCACAACTTAATTGAGAACTCGTACCCAGGTGAAGAGGTCTTTGACCTTATTTTTTGTCGAAATGTTCTTATTTATTTTGAGCCAAAGACGATAGGTCGATTGATGGAAAAGCTGTATCGATCATTAAAGCCAGATGGATTTCTTTTTATTGGACACTCTGAATCAATTCAAGGTTCACAGCATTTATTCAAAGCCATTCGGCCCGCTATTTTTCGGCCATGTCCCAGTGTTAGTTGAAATTTAAAGGTTGAGTGGCTCAACCAAAAGTGTTTTCAATAAGTTATCAAGACAAGTTGAAGCATCAAAAAAGAAGGGCCACCCAATGAAACAAACCGGACTGAAATCTGTCGGTAAAATCAATCGTAAGAAGCTAATCCACGCAAAAAAATCAGACATTAATGAAGTGGTTTTGTTCGCTATTTTTAGAACTACCAGACGAATATTCTTACGACAAAAAAACGCGTAAATCACAAGAAAAATTACAATCACTGTTCGAGCTTTAGTTGGACTAAAGCTCGTGATTTCAGTTTCTTAGTATTTTACGGAACAACCGTACGGTTTATAAAATGCCACTTCAATTTTTTTATTACCGCCAGGTAAATTCGCATCAAGCGCAGCCGCAACGAAATTTTTAGACACTGTCTCAATATAAGACGTCCACGTGACAATGATATTCAAATATTATTTTTTTAGATGTGAAAAAATTGTTACTTGGTCAGATCAATTGTCTAATACATTTACACCGGCAAAACTTTCTGAATCACTTTAGATTTAAATCGCTCCGAAATAAAACAAAAAATCAAATTGGCATAGGTTGCAATTTACATTTGTATGTTAACCATTTTAACAGAGGAGATAATTTGAAAAAAACAAATTCAAACATTTTGATCTTTGGGCTTTGCACAGCAACATTAATTTTCAGTATAAACGCAATGGCCGTAAGAACTTTTGAATCGCCAGAACAAAGTGCATGGAATGCTGAAAC
>JAYVHE010000150.1:0-13600 GCA_043771495.1 Bdellovibrio sp.
TCCAAAAGAATTTGAACTTCTGTAAGCAATAACTTACGCTAAGTCGCTATGTTTGATTCCATCGAAAAACTAGCGACTTTTTTATTTGTAGTCGCTCTCATTCATTCCTTCTGTGTTCCCTTGTTTGCACAGAAGGCGAATCGTTACGCTAAAGGCTCACTCGCTGAGAAATGTTTTCATCTTTTATCTGAAGTTGAAATTGTTTTTGGGTTCTGGGCCATTATCTTTTTGGGACTATGGACTTGTCTAGAGGGCCTCAAAGCGCCTTGGCAGTACTTAAGAACATTAAATATGACCGAGCCCATCTTTATTTTCTGTATCATGGTTTTGGCTTCAACACGGCCTTTAGTTAGTTTTTCCATGACCGCGTTGTTATCACTGAGTGATTGGGCCGCTAAAATTTCTAAGGTCGATATCAAGCTGGTGCAATTTTTTATTTTAATGACGTTTGGTCCTCTATTAGGATCTTTAATCACTGAGCCGGCAGCCATTACATTGGTGAGTCTTTTACTTTATCGGATGCTGCGTGCCGCAGATGAAAAATTACTCTACGGAACATTGGCCTTATTATTTGTGAACATTTCTATCGGTGGTGGATTAACGCATTTTGCAGCGCCACCGATATTGATCGTCGCAAAAACCTGGAATTGGGGAATTAAGGACGTATTTGTAAATCTTGGAGAATCGGTTCTGTTGGCTGTTTTCGCTAATACCGTTATTTTTACACTATTATTTAAGAAAAAGATTATTTCCCAAATGGATCAAATTTCTAATGAGCACTTTCATTCGCCACTTTGGATGGTCGGGATACACATTTTATTTTTATTTTTATTAGTGTTAAATTCACATTATTTGAATATATTTTTCGGCCTGTTCATTATCTTTGTCGCTTTTACAGTTGTAACTAAAAAATTCCAAGACGAGTTAAAATTTCGTCAAGGAGCTCTGGTTGGATTTTTCTTAGCCGGACTTATTGTATTTGGTACATTACAAACGTGGTGGTTGGAACCGATTTTATCCTCTGTCGATCAAATGACCTTGTATTTTGTGACGACTTTTTTGACGGGAATTACCGACAACGCGGCCTTAACGTATTTGGGTTCACAAGTGCCTTCTTTAACTGAACCCATGAAGTGGGCCCTGGTTTCTGGCGCTATTTCCGGTGGAGGATTGTCCATTTTAGCCAACGCTCCAAATCCTGCAGGATTTACAATTTTATCGTCAAAATTTCCTGGGAACACATTACACGCAGGGAAATTACTAATTGCGGCTCTAGCTCCCACAGTGGTAGTGATTATTTCTTTCTTACTACTAGGGAACTTTTAATGAATGAAAACAAAATTCGGCTGACGCAAACCGTGCAAAAAGGCGGTTGCGCCGCAAAGATAGCTGCGACTGAGCTGCGCCAAATTTTATCTCAAGTTCAATTTCCACCAACTCATAAAAACGTTTTGGTCGATGGTCAAACTATGGATGACGCTGGAATTTTTAAAGTGAATGATCAGTTGGCCTTAGTTCAGACCTTAGATTTCTTTACTCCGATTGTTGACACGCCCTATTTATTTGGAAAAATTGCGGCCGCAAATGCTCTGAGCGATGTGTATGCCATGGGCGGTCGACCGCAAACATCGATGGCTATCTTGGCTTTTCCACTAGTTACCTTAAGCCATCAAATTGGAATTGAAATTCTACAAGGGGCTAGTGATATTATTACTGAATCGAAATCTGTTTTTATTGGCGGGCATTCGATCGATGATGAAACTTTAAAATTTGGCTTATCAGTGACAGGTTATGTTCATCCGGAAAAAATTTGGACCAACGCCAACGCCCAAGTTGGTGATGTCTTGATTTTAACTAAACCGATCGGCACTGGTGCGGCCACGGCCGCGTTAAAAAAAGGGTTAGTCCAAGAATCTGACATATCCGATGCGTTAGAAAGCATGGCCACACTCAATAATATTATCGATCACGTTGATGCCGACTTGTTATCAAGCATTCATGCCGCTACTGACTTAACTGGATTTGGATTTGCGGGCCACGCGATGCAAATGGCCAAGGCCAGTGAAAAATCTTTTGAATTAAATATTGAGGCAATCCCATTATTTAGAAATTTTTTTGAATTTATTCAACAGGGCTGTTTAACACGGGCCCACCGCACAAATCGTGAATATACTCAAAACGACTTGCAGCTCGGTCGTGCAAAGATCGAAGATCTTCAGCAACTTTTTGATCCGCAAACCAGTGGTGGACTTTTATTGAGTGTTGCTGAACCTGCAGCGGCCAGAATACTGACAGTGCTACGAAATAAATTTCCGTCAGCGAACCAAGTTGGTCGCGTAGTCTTTGCACAATCTAAACGGTTAATCATCAATTAAATGCCAACAACTAATACCGTCGAAAATTATATTCAGATTATTACGCAGGATGTGCCGATTTTGGATGTGCGTGCCGAAACTGAATTTAATGACGGAGCAATTCCCGGTTCGGTCAACATTCCAATTTTAAACGACGAAGAGCGACGAGTCGTTGGTATTTGCTACAAACAAAACGGTAAAGAAGCCGCACTTGACCTGGGCTTAAAAATTGTCTGTGGCGAAAATAAAAATGAAAAATTAGAACGTTGGAAACAGTTTTTTAAAAAATATCCGCACGCCTATTTGACCTGTTATCGCGGTGGACTGCGCAGTCAGATCACTCAACAGTGGTTGGCTGAAAACAACATTGTTGTTCCGCGATTACTCAACGGCTACAAAGGTTTTAGGGCTTGGGCAATCCAGCAAATAGACATTGAATCCCAAAACGCTAAGGTTAAAGTTGTTTCTGGCACTACGGGAAGTGGCAAAACACATTTTTTACGCCAGTGTCCGCAGAAAATCCACATCATTGATTTGGAAAAGCAAGCGAATCACCGTGGATCCGCGTTCGGTTCGTTAGGATTGCAGCCATCACAAGCCGATTTTGAACATAGAGTGCTTAAAGAATTTTTAACGGTCTCGGCGCGAGCGGGTAAGACCGATCAAAGTATCTTGATTGAAGATGAAAGTCGTTTGATTGGCCAAAGGGCCCTTCCCCTCGGTGTATTCAATATGATCCGGAGTTCTTCGATACTGCTTTTGGAAGAGCCCCTTGAGTCTCGGGTCGAACACATCTTTGATAATTACGTTAATTCGCCCATTGAGCCGCACGAGGTTACGCTAGGTAGATATATTCAAAGCACGGCCTCTATCAGCAAGAAGCTTGGCATTGAACGCACTAAAGAGATTATCAACGACATTCAAGCTTGTCGGGTATTGATTCCCGGTTGCGTGAGTCCAGCGGGTCAAACAGAATTTAAGTTTGAGAATTTTAAATGGATCGAAAAGCTTTTAGTCTGGTACTATGACCCCATGTATTTAGGCAGTTTACAAAAAAGAAATCCTCGCATCGAATTTCGCGGTACTCGTGTTCAACTGAAGGACTACTTGCGGTGTTAGGGCGAACGTTTGAACTGACCGTTATGGAATGGATTCACAACGGTAGGCTAACTGCTTGGGAAAACAATTTATTTTCAGTCGGCGGTTTTGTACGTGATTTTTTAATTAACCGCGAATCACATGATGTGGACTTAATGGTGACGATCCCTGGTGGAGCAGAAAAACTCGCTCAGGATTTTAAGGTCTTATTTAAAGATCAAATCACTACACCGATTCAGATGGGTGCGGTTTATCCGATCTGGTCTTTTGAATTCAAAAGTGGTGAGTTCAAAGATTTAAAAATTGATATTGCCGATTCACAAAAAGAAATGTTTCCTAAGAATGATCAAAGGCAGCGAGTCACGTCTTACGGTGATTTTAATGAAGACATTCAACGCCGTGACTTTACAGTCAACATGTTGGCCCGCAATTTAACAACTGATGAAATCATTGATCAAAGTGGTTGTGGCCAGATTGATCTGCAGCAAAAAATCTTGCGAACACATCCCAATGTCGACGCTGCTAAAATTTTGTCTGATGACCCACTCCGCATTATTCGCGCCGTAAGATTTGCGTGCACTCATGATTTTAAAATCGAACAAGCGCTTTTTAAAACAATGCAAGACCAAGCCGAGCGCATCAAAATTGTTTCGGCCGAACGAATTTTACTCGAATTAACTAAAATCACTGCGTCCGAAAAATTTACTTATGCGTTAGAGTTATTTTTAGAGTTGAAAATGATGAGCACTGTGTTCACAGAAACCGTTGAAAAAATGTTGCTCGATGCAAACACTATGAGCCTGATCCAAAAGATTTTAAAGCGGACTGAGAAACGAATATCTTATCAACTGTCTGGATTGTTTTATTTTTTAAATCAATCTGAAATCGAAGTATTAACAACGAAATTAAAACTAAGTCATACTCTTAAAAAGGAAATCGTTACTATTATTAGCCTGACTGAAAAACTATTGCTGATGGATTCGCAAAGCTTTGTTGAAGTGCGCAGTTTTTTACGAAGCTGTGATTTAAAGATTGAAGAATTAGTGCGTTTTGCGAGTGGAGTTTCTATCGACTTCGATGTGACAGGCTTCATGGCTTTGCAAAAAAAATGCAGCTTCGTGGCCATTAGCAAAAAGCCCCTCTTAGATGGGCACGAAATTTCTGAATTGTTAGGCGTGTCTGGTCCTGATATTAAAAAAGCCCAAGATATTCTTTTTAAAATTGAAGATCAGTATATTCTTGAAAATTCACAGAGCCCGTCCAAAGAATGGGCCCGCGAACAGCTCTTAAAAAAAACTAAAACTTAGGAAAATTCTTAATACTTTTAGAAGCGCTATCGACAAACCAGATTACAGCGTTTGTACGCTGGCTGGCTTCAGTTAAATTATTAAGATCAACTCTAGATACGATCGCACGCAAAGCTTCAACGTTTGCCTTTTTTTTATGAGCCGCTAAAACAGCGTCTCTAAGGTCATTGATTTTTTTAAAGTAAGCGCCATAGATTGCACCGGGTCTTGTCTGATCAAAACTAAGTTCGCCGATAGCATCGTCGAAACGATTACTTATAACCAAAGCGACGAAAGCATTTTGTAAAGTCTGAACCGACGGTGAGCATCCTAACGGGTTGGTTGTTTCACATTGGTTTAGCGTGCCCTTAGCGGTCTGGCCTGAATTCCTAGAATAGCCCATGCCACTTTGTCCAGAACCTTCATCATAAAATTCGGCTTTAGTTATTGATGCTGATAATCCAATTGATAAAATGAGCGCGTAAATAGTTGGTTTCATTGTTTTTCCTCTATTTAATAGCTTGAACAGGCATACGACGAACCATTTCCGCAATGATATCGATTTTTAGTTTTTTATTTTGAGGGTCGTTAGAGCTTCGAGCGTAATTCATAACTATTTGCACGTAGCCTTCCTTTGAAACTCGCTTGGCTTGGTAGTCTTTGATTTCGCCAATAATCATTTGAGCACCGCGATTGATGCTAGCGTCGGTTTCTGGGTTAATTCCAAAGTTAAATATGAATTCTAAAACCGTCATACTGCCTCTATCCATGATAAAATCATAAAGTTTAGCGGCGTTGGATTGCAAATTTTTTGCAGCCATTCCCGGACAATGCTCGCCTTTGCAATCTTGACCTATATAGAATTGGCGGGTCCAAGGGTTCATTGCGTTTGATGAGCTGATATCCCATCCGGCCTCGTTGTAAACGATGTTACCACTGCTTTCAGGAATAAGTGCATCCATTGCGTAAGTTGATAAAGGTAACAAACAGACAAATAATAAAAATTTCATGAATCCTCCGATTCTACTTTGGATTGTATTGCTAAGCCTGTGCCAGAGAGCCTTTCGCGGTTATTTTAATTTTGAACAAAATTAATTGTGTATATATAAATGATCAGTATGAAAAACAATTTTTGGCGAATCTCAAAGTGAGACACTGCAAATCTTCGAAAGGTTGTACTCAGTTGGCTGACAATTTGAAATGTAACTTCACTAGCATTAACTTTGGAGAATAAATGAATACAATATTATTTTTGATTTTGATAACCCCAACAATGATTTTTGCCGGTGGTTCCGATGATTCAAGACCTACTGGTCTACAAATGTATATGGCGGCCATGGAAAAAGAGCAAGTTGAGCGAAGCGCTGAAGTGGTTTTCAAAACCAATGCTGAACGGGGAGCCGAACTTCAATCGGGCTTTTTAATTGATCTGCCAAACATGACTGACTTTGAAAAGAATTTTAGATTGGATGGACGCAAAATGATGGTCGAAATAGCTCAATGGCAATCAAAGAAGGGTAAAAATAGTTCAAGTTCTTACGTTAAAGAAGTTTATTTTAATAGCTTAGGTACAAGTTCTGTGGAATGGATATTTCGTCGCCGTGAATTATTAGTTGAGCTCGCTGGACGAATCGCAGTTGCGGCCGATCGCGAACGACAACAGCGTTTACAACAAAGTGCTCCGACAGAATATGGTGGCAATCCTTCCATGTACCGTATTCCTTTGTTTAATTAGTCTTCGATTTCATCACAGGCATCATAGGATGCCTGTCCAGCTTGTGCTAATTCAATATTTTTAATTCGATGATCTGTATTTGGATGCGATGACAAATATTCCATAGAGCCGCCATCGTCGTCGGTCTTCGTTTTTGAACTGTAAAAAGCTTGTAAGTTTTTTAAAGCCGCTGTGAAACAAATCGCAGGCAATCCAAGCTGTTGATGTTAATCGAAAAGATTGAGTTTCAACACTGGCAGTATTATGGTCTGAAGGATTTACAATGCTGGAAGAGTTTGGAAGAATAAAATTAAAACTGCAATGAGGTTTGTGATTATTTTTGAAATTGTGCCGATTTAATTTGAGGCCAAAACAAGATAAAGACCCCGGCGGCCGTCATCGCAAACGCAAGGCCCGCCCCATCCATAACAACTTCATTAAAAACAAAATACGCTATGATGCTGGCCAAGATGGGCTCCACTAGTTTTCCACAGCTGAGAACGCTTAAATCCATAAATTTAACCAAGTAGGTGAGTCCCAAATGTCCGATCAAAGTTGGGATTAAAACTAAAGCAATAACTGAATACCAGGAAATGGCTGTGTAACCTTCGAAAAATACCCCGCCTGTAAATAACGAGGTGATTGCAAAACAAATGGCACACGTCAGGTATTGCAAAAATGCGTAATCAATATTTTCAAAGTCTTCGCGAGCTTTTTTTCCGGTAATCATATAGACCGCGTAAAAAAGTGCAGAAATAACTGCGGACCAGTTTCCCCATTTTTGTTCGGGGGCAAAATTCAAGGTTCGGTAAAGAAACAGGGCTAGTCCTGATAATGCCAAAACGTAGGCGACGCCCACTCGGGGCTTAAACTTTTCCTTTAAAAACAATAAACTTCCGATCGACGCAAAAATCGGATTCGTCGCAAATAGGATCATTGTGTTGGAAACCAACGTATTTTTAGAAGCGTATTTGTACGTCCATAAGTGCAGAAAAAAGAAAAATCCCGAGATCAAAATCCAAAATACATTTCGATTTATTATATAGGGTCCTAGTTGAGTCGGAGTGCTTTTTGATGAACCAACTGGCATTTTAAAGGGATTTTTGAGCCGATTCTTAAAGGTTAGGTAGCCAAAAAGCAACAATGCTGCCATTGAGAGTCGCCAAAAACCTAAAACTTCGGGAGGCATTTGATTTAATTTTGCCCAGGTTGGTGAGGTCGAAAGACTTAAAAGGGCCATGAAATAAATAATTATGTGCGCCATGTTATCTGTATGAAATCTTTCGCTTTTCGATCATGCTTTTAAGGTATTAAAATAATACTGAAATTATATAACCAAAAATGGAGAAGACAACATGAATCTATCGAATCGTATGAAGTTGGCTGTTGCTGCAATAGCCGTATTAGCAATCACATCTTGTGAGAAAAAAGCTGATTTAAAATCTGATAAAGGCCAAGCGAGTTATGCTATCGGGCAACAAATCGGAAAAAATTTAAAAGCACAAAACATCGATATCGATCCAGCGACTTTGGCTGTATCGATGAAAGATGCAATGGCTGGTAAGTCTGATATGAAAGACGACGAAATCCAAAAAGCCATGATGAAGTTGCAAGAAAACGCAATGAAGAAGCAAACAGAATCTGCTGAAGAAAACAAAAAGAAATCAGCTGAGTTCTTAGAAAAAAATAAAACAGCTGACGGCGTAAAAGTGACAGCTTCTGGTCTACAATACAAAGTAGAAAAAGAAGGTGACGGACCAATGCCAAAGAAAGAAGACACAGTTAAGTGTCATTACACAGGTACATTAATCAACGGAGAAAAATTTGACTCTTCGGTTGATCGTGGTCAACCAGCTGAGTTTCCAGTTGCCGGCGTAATCCCAGGTTGGACTGAAGCCTTACAAATGATGAAAGTTGGTGCTAAGTACAAACTTTTTATCCCTGCTGAGTTAGCTTACGGTGCCTCTGGCCGACCAGGCATTCCTGCAAATTCTGCTTTAATGTTTGATGTTGAATTACTAGAGATCGTTAAAGGAACTGCAGCGGCAGCGCCTGCGCCTGCAGCGAAACCAGCCGCGAAACCTAAAAAGTAATTAGGTGACTGGTTAAATGAATGTGAGTTTTGATTTTAAGTCAGACAAATCTAATCCGTTTGATTTATTTTCAGAACTCTTGGCTGAGGCCAGCCGTAAAGGCATTCCTGAGCACCACGCTATGAATATTGCGACGGTGAATTCTGAAAATCGACCCTCCAACCGAATCGTCTACTTTAAAGGACTGATTCGCGGAGGGTTTTCTTTTTATACCAATTATCAGGGCCACAAAGGTCACGATTTAGAATCCAACAAAAATATTTGTGCAAATTTTTTCTGGCCTCATTTGGACCAGCAAGTTCGAATTTCAGGCTACGTTGAAAAACAAACTTCAGAAGAATCAGATCGTTATTTTAGTTCGCGCGCACGCAGTAGCCAAATTGGCGCTTGGGCGTCGCTACAATCACAAGAACTGCCAGCGTATTCCGAATTTGAAAAACGTTTTGCCGAGTTCGAAAATAAATATAAAAATCAAAAAATACCGCGCCCACCAAACTGGGGTGGATATCTAATTTTCCCTCTAGAAATCGAGTTTTGGTTTGGCAAAACGGCTCGTCTACATGAACGGTACATTTTTAGCCGCCCAGATATTCAGTCGCCTTGGCGCACATTCATGCGCTATCCTTAACGGATGAAAAAAGTTTTACTTTCGGGCTTTGGGCCTTTTTTAGATATTAAGGATAATCCAAGCGAAAGCATTGTAACTCAGCTTGCCCGCGATTTTCAGAGTCCTTTTATCATTTTACCAGTTGTGTTTGGAAAATCTTTCGAAGTCCTTAAGGAAAAAGCCCTGTTAGAAAAACCAGACATAATTTTAATGTTTGGTGTTGCCGCAACTCGCTCTACGATTTGTTTAGAGCGTATTGGACTAAATTGGGTTGAATCAAAAAACGCCGATACAAGTGTGAGTACTCCAGTGACGGGTAAGATTGTGGTCAACCAAGAACTTGCCTTAATGAGCTCATATAATGTTGAAAAAGTAATTTCTGAATTTGATTTTAATGAGCGAAAATTGGTTGAAGTATCGTACAGTGCAGGAACTTATGTTTGTAATGATTTATATTTCAGGATGCTGAATGAAAAACAAATTTCGGCCGAAAAATTATTTATTCATATTCCCCCTTATGAAAAGATTGAATTACAGCAGCAAATTGAATTGTTAAGTAAGGTGGTCAAAAATGCGATGGATTAAAATAATATTTATTTTAATCTTCACCTCACTTCAAGCCTTTGCGCAAATCGAAATGCATGGTACTGATCGCGCCAGCGAAAGCCTAGCTGATAAAAATAAAATTCGCAGACAAGCTATTATGGATGCTTTTGCTAAAGAAGCTCAAATGGCGAAAGCATTGAAGGAAGCTAAGGCTGATCGTGATGCTGTCGCTAAAAACTGTCCGTTACCGGCCGGTTGGCGTCCTAAGAAAGATGTTTCCAAAGCCAAAGAGTGGGATATAGTTCCCTCGGGAATTCCATCAAAAACCTATCCGCGATCTTCGGGTATGACGACTTCAGATTTAAAAACTGACTATGAGTCTTTGGGTGATCCCAGAATAGAAAATTGTGATTACATTACGGTGAAATTTAAAGGTGATGAAGTGCAGACCGTCGATTTTAGTAAGTGCGAAGAGTCCGAAGTGACGGTCGAAAGCTATCGACCGTGTCATGATTTATTAAAGTGGCTCGCAGAAAAGACCAAATCTAAATAATTTAGTGAACAGCTTGAGGAGCCACAAGGTAGAACTCTGGAATTTCTACAGGGATTGTCTCGCCATCTTCAGTTTGAAAATGGTAAAAGCCGCGCATGCTGCCGGTGTTCGTCGTTAGAGGACAAGCGCTTTCATATTCAAAACTTTGTTGCGGAGAAATTTTTGGTTGAAGTCCAACAACGCCTGGGCCGCGAACTTCTTCTGTGCGATTAAAGGCGTCGGTGATAATCCAATGACGACTCATTAACTGGGCCGATTGTTGTCCTAAATTTTTAATTGAAATTTTATAAGCAAAAAAGTAACTTTTCTTGTCTGGCTCGGACTCTTGGGGAACGTAGATCGCAGCAACATCAATTTGAATATTTAGGGTGGTAACCTTCTTAAGACTCATCTTTTAGTGCTCTTCACTTATGTTCATCTGTTAACGCTCTTCACTTATGTTCATCGATATTCTAATTATGATTAGAATTTATAAATTTTCAAGAGCAAATACGATCGGATAGTGGTCCGAAGGCAGGGCCATCTTTTGCTCGAGAGTTGCCGGCCTTAACAGATCCGAACCAAATTCATCTTTGTATAAAAAAACCTGAGCCGACTTCGCAACAACCGAAGAGTGGAGTTCTTTTGAAAGAAAGCAGTAGTCAATTTGTCGAGAATCGGTTCTTTGTGAAGGTCGAATCTGTAAATAGGTCGAACGTTTGTTGGTTTCAACCTTGGCAATTTCCAAAACGTCTTCCAGGTCAGTCTCTTGGTAAAGTGGTGTGAACTCTTTGTCTGTTTCATTTCGTGACGCGTTGCCGTTGAAATCACCGCAAAACATAATAGGACAGGTTTTGAATTCCACTCGCAACTCTTTATAAATTTCGATACAGGCCTTAAGTTCGGCTGTTCTGCGTTCAGTTCCATGCGGATCAATTTTTTCAGGATCAAGTGGCGACTTTAAATGAGTCAGCAGAATAATTAAAAACGGGTGATTGATGTCGCTTTTAAACAGGCGAAGCTCGGCACAGTCCCGCGAAAAGCGATGTACGATGGCTTGTGTTTGAATATTGGCGTCTTGTAAGTTTTTTTCATGAGGATACAAAAATTTAAGGTCACGATTTTTGTGAGATAGCAGGTCGAAATAGAATTCAACGGGCTTTTTGATTAAAAAGCCAACGTCGATGTTTCGATCAGAATTACCTTCAACCAAAATTTCCGAATATTTGCCACTTAAAAACAAGCGGTTAAAATTTTTAAGCGATTCTAAACCACCAACTTCGGCCAACATGACGATATCAGCATCAATATGATTGACCGTTCGAGCCAGCTCGATGGTTTTTTTTAGATCTTTGTTTGGATAAATCGAAGTTGATAATTTGTTCCACTGATTCTCTTCCATTTTTTGAAAATTGGAAGGCAGGGGCTGGTCAAATAGCAAAAATAGATTTTCCGCATTCAGTAGACAAAACTTTAAATTCACATTTAAATTATATAATTAGAGGAACACATATATGAATTTTAAAAAGCTTTTAACGCCAGCCATCAATTGGGTTTATAATCCACCAAAGAATCAAAAGAACACATTGAACGTTGTGGTTCATCCAGCGAACGAATTCAAATCCTTTGATAAGCACTTTAAAAAACTAAATACTGACTTTACCTTTGTGGCCGTAAATGAGGACTTATTGAACCGCCCGCAACGAATTTCGAAGTTTCGTCACAACAACGGTTATGTATGGCTTTGTTATTTAAGTCCTCAGGAAAATGGCAATCTAGAGACTCCTTACGTTTGGAGTCGTGATATCAGCGGGTCCATTTGCCAATTTTGCAAAACTGAAAGTATATCGGCTGTAACGATTACGACAGCGTCCTTTAAAGGAACGACTCGCCAGTCCATCGACGAAGGATTTGTGGTGGGTCTTGAAAACGCCAGTTACAATTTTTTAAATGTTTATAAAGGCAAAGCAAACGAATCCAAAACTGAATTTTTTTTAACGACTAAAAAAGCTGACTGCGAAGAATTCCAAGCCCAGGCACATGCTTTAATTATGGCGCGCCACCTGGTGAACTTGCCACCGAACGATATTAATCCAAAATCCTATGCTGACATCATTAAAAAAGAAATTCCATTTTCTAAAAACTCAACGGTTGAGGTTTGGTCGTCGGAAAAATGCCGAACCGAAAAAATGAATTTACTATTAGCCGTAGGTGGCGGTTCTGAAAACACAGCTTGCATGGTGCACATCAAATATCGTCCAGCGAAAGCTAAAAAGGGCCAAGCACCGATCGCGTTCGTCGGAAAAGGCATTACTTTTGATACGGGCGGATTAGATATTAAACCGTCTGCTGGAATGCGCTTAATGAAAAAAGATATGGGTGGGTCGGCTTCTGTTGCCGCTCTTGCTTATTGGGTGGATGCGACAGGCTATGATCGCCCTTGTGATTTTTATTTAGCGCTCGCAGAAAACTCAGTGGATTCAAAATCAATGCGTCCAAGTGATGTTTACCAATCCCGCGCAGGATACTTTGTTGAAATCGACAATACCGATGCCGAAGGACGTTTAGTTTTAGCAGACGTCATGAATGTGGCGGTCACTCGTAAGGAACGTCCAAGTCATTTGATCGACGTCGCAACGTTAACTGGCGCCATCAAAGTGGCCTTAGGCGCCGAAGTCGCAGGATTATTTTGTAACGACGATAAAATGGCCGAACAACTACATAAAGCGGGTGCAACGATTAACGAACCAAACTGGCGCATGCCGCTGGTGAGCAAATATTTCTCTTCGTTATCATCAACCTTTGCCGATTTTAGAAATTCCGCAGAAGGTTTTGGCGGAGCAATTACGGCAGCTTTATTTTTAGAAAAATTCGCCGATGTAAAAGATGACAATGCGAAATTGAAGAAGGCTCCAATTAAATGGGCGCATCTTGATGTGTACTGTTGGAACGACAGACCGACTGGGCCATTCTCGCAAGGTGGAAGCGGACAGCCCGTGCAAACATTGATTCAGTGGTTGCGCTCGTTATAAAAATATTTTCTTCGTTTTATTAGGGGTCGCCATCGCAGGGGCGATCAGTTACAACTTTGGCCACCTTTGATAGTTCTTTGGAACCGATCCAGCGCAATTCTGATCATTTAAAGTTATATTTCATTAGTGTCTGTAAATTCAATTTAGCGACGGCATGAAAGTTTTCATTTTGAGAACTCCAAAGTGCTGAACGGCTCGAAGTTTATTATGGTTTGCACAAAGCAATTGTAAGTTGTTGGCTGTGTTCTGACCGCCCTTTGCAAGCGGTAAAATGTGTTCCACTTGTAAATTGAGTCGGGCCGTACATTGCCGGCCTGTTGCAGTTTCGGTAAATTGAC
>JAYVHE010000151.1:0-10121 GCA_043771495.1 Bdellovibrio sp.
TCCTTTTTATACTTCAGGTGGAGTCAATGTCGTTGCGGTGGAAGACGTCTTAGACGGAATTTTAGCAGCTACCCAACGAGGAAAAATCGGAGAACGCTACTTGTTAACTGCAGAAAATATATTGATCAAAGAATTGTTTCAGCAAATCGCTGGATTTGCCGGAGTTAAAGCTCCAAACGTTTTGATTCCGAATTGGATCTTGCATACACTTGGCAAAATTGGGGACCAGTTCGGAGTGGGTATCAGCCAAGAAAATGCTTGGGCGGCGACTCTATTTAATTGGTTTGATTCCTCAAAAGCCAAAGCTGAACTTGGATTTAAGCCTGGGCCTTCAAGCGTGGCGATCGAAAACAGCGTTCGTTGGATGAAAGACAATGGATTACTCAATTGAAAGTTTTTGCGCTGATTGTTTTTTTAGTCGTATTTAATATTTTAGGTTTATACCTTTGGTACATTCCAAGCGAATCGACGATTAAAGGATGTTTAACGACGTCGATGTTTTCTGTGGAATTGTGTCCAACGTCAAAAAATTATGTTCCCATAGCACGTATTTCAAAATACATGCAAAAAGCAATTATTGCGACCGAAGATGCAGACTTTTATACTCACAAAGGCTTTGATACTGAGGGCATACAGCATTGTTTTGATAAACTAAAAGAAAAACACCGTATCGTCTGCGGTGGATCTACAATTTCGCAGCAGTTGGCAAAAAATATGTTTCTTTCAAAAGAAAAAAGTTTTGTACGCAAAGGAACTGAAGCAATCATAACTGTAAAAATCGAAGGCGCCTTAAATAAAAAAGAAATTTTAGAAAAATACCTCAATGTGGTTCAGTTTGGCAAAAACATCTTTGGCATCAAACAAGCGGCGCAGTTCTATTTTAAGAAATCTCCTGCAGAGCTTTCAATTTTGGAATCATCGTTTTTAGCTATGGTATTGCCGAATCCAGAAAAATATTCCATGTCTTATTATAAAAAAGATTTATCGCGTTTTGCCAGCAAAAGATTACGTCGTATTTTAAAAGATTTAAATAAAACCGGTTCCATTAGTGGAGCCCAGTACGAAAACAGCTTGGCTGAGTTGGATCATTTTTTAAAACCGCCAAAGCCGCCTGAAGAAATCAATTTGGACGATCTTGAAATGAGTAAAGACGAAATAGAAGAGTTCGAAAAAGAACTATCTCTTGATGAAGAATAACAATTAGACATATAGCAAGCTGTCTCTGAATCAATATCATTTCAATATGAAGAGTTTAAGAACTCTAAATAAAAACCGATTTTAAGTCCTGAAATAGATCATGATTACATAAAACTTCATAAAGCCTCAGTAAAAATCTAAATATTTTTCTTTAGATGCTTTAGATGTTTGGTCAATTATTTTTTCTATTCAAAAATTTCGCACAACGGCTGATTGACTTGACGTCCGCCGTCTTGAATCGAAACCATCAATGTACAAGTGTCATAGCCATTCTTTAGCAAAACATTATGAGCTGCTCTTAATGACCGCTTCGACATGTTAGGATCACGTGATAAAATCCAACCGTATTCACGGCTAGGATGTCCAACCACCGCCCATTGGTAATCGCGCTGAAGTCCAATAACCCAATAGTTACCACCGAATGTAAAAACCCAGTCAAAAAGCTTTACAAACGTAACTTTAAGTTCGGCTTGAGATTTTTCGTTTTCAATGCGCGCGCGACCTTCCGCTACTTTCACAGAACCATCTGCTTCTTCGCAGGTATTATTAACAATGACGTATCCAGTGCTGTCTTCGATTTCGTAATTAGCCTGAGTGTTCTTGACACACTTCTTTTGAAATACTTGGGGGATCGCGGCAATCTCGTACCAACTACCAAGATACTTATTTAAATTCACGTAAGATACTGTTTGAACGTCTTCGTAAATTTCAGTTGATGTTGTTGCGTTGACCTGAACTAAAGAAAACGCCGTAAATAGAAATAAAAAATACAAATTAATCTAAAAACAGACGAAAAATTACACAGACTCTTTTCAGAATCTAAATGGTTCTTGCTTTGAATAACTTCGTCCAAAATACAGCTGACCCAAAGGGTATAACCTTGTTTTAAAAGCTAATTCTTATTGAGACAAACGTTTGTTGAAAACTTTTAAGCTTAAAAAAGAAAGGCCTAATCCATAAGCCAATAGAACTGCAAAGTGCAAAATGAGTGAAGAATTTAAATCTTTATGTAAAACGGTTCGTGCGATTTCGACAGCATGTGATAACGGAAAACAGTATGCAATGGTACGAATGGTTTCAGGCACATCTTTGAGCGAGAAAAAAGTTCCGCTGAATAGCGACAATGGAACTATTAAACCTGAAGTCGAGTATACAAATGAATCATAACTTTTTGCGATTGAAATCATAATCAAACCAAACGAACTAAAAATCCAAGCCGTTAATAATAAAACGGGAATCAATAAAAACAGTTTGTGAGAATACATACCAAAAAAAGAAGCCACGATGACTAGTCCGATTGCGCTCAACAAGGCTTTAGTCGTGCCCCATAGTGCTTCGCCAAACCAAATATCTGAAGAATCAATTCGAGTCATTAAAATGGTTGTGTATATTCGTTGGTAATTCAGTTTTGAAAAATTAGGATATGTTGATTCAAAATAAGCCACCATCATAATGGTGCTGCAAAGTAAACCCGGAAAATAAAATTCTAAATAAGGCAATTGCTCGACCGGAGGAACATAGCGACCGAATCCTAACCCAAACCCAGCTAGGTACATCAGCGGTTCTAAAATCGTCCAAAAAAAAGATACCAGAAACGTTTTTTTAAAAAATAAAAAATTGCGGTACCAAATCTTTATCATGCATTGGCTCTAATCTGATAACCGGCTAATCGCAGAAAGACGTCATTCAAATTGGCTTTACGAGTTGTGTAATGCGTACTTTGAATCAACGATGTAAATTCCTGACGACTTTTTAAATTTGTGAAAAAAATAAAAATTTTAGTTTCAAAATCTTGGTAATTCAAATTCATTTCTCGAATTTTTTGAATCCAATAGCTTTTTTCAGATTTTTTCTCGCCATCGATGTCGATTTCGATGACCTCTTCGCCGGCATGTTTACGAATCAGCTTACCGGTTTCATCGCAATCTAATATTACGCCATGGTCAATGATTGCTATACGATCACAAAGTGCTTCGGCTTCTTCCATGTAATGAGTTGTAAGCAAAATTGTTGAATCATTTTTTTTCAATTGTCGAAAGAACGACCACAACCACATCCGCGCTTGCGGATCTAGGCCTGTCGTTGGTTCGTCTAAAACTAAAAATGTCGGCTTATGCAGAAGCGCGCGCGCGATAGCAACACGACGGCGCAAACCACCCGACAGCGCTTCAATGCGTTTAAATTGGTGATCTTGTAATTTTAATTCACTGACTAGAATGTCGATGGCGGCTGCGGTTTCTTCAGATCCCATTCCCATGTACATACCGAACAATTTTAAATTTTCGAGCGCATTAAAATCTGTGTCCATGCCGTCATCTTGCGGAACGACTCCAATACGAGCTTTAATTTCGGCCATGTTGGTTTTAATATTTAGACCCTGAACAAAAACATCACCACTATCAGGTGTGTTCAAGCCATAGATCATTTTCATTAAAGTTGATTTGCCGGCACCGTTGGGTCCCAGCAATCCAAAGCACTCGCCCGTGTTAACTTCTAAAAGAATTTCTTTTAGCGCAGGAACACCTTTGAAACTTTTTGATACGGCTTTACACGATAGTGCTAATGACATCCTATAAAGGTGACACAAGCACTCGATGAATCCAATAAAAAAAGTAGTGCGTTTAGGCTCTTGTTTCGCCGGGCGGTGCCCACGCTTTTCGAAGCACCCACAAGAAACGGACGCTAATTCGGCGTTCGAAGCTAATTCTATGAAATTTGAGCCCAGGAAATAGAGTTTAGACAAAAAACTTCAAGATCAGTTCTTAAATACTCGTTTATGTAAGATCTGGTAAATTGGACTACTTTGACCTTCAGTAAAATGAAAATTGTCGTCGATTCGTGCGGTGACTGGATAGATCTGCAGAATCATATGCATTCTAAGCTAAGAAATTTCCCGATCGGAAAGCAAAAAGCCAACAACTATCGAAACAAAAATAAGGACAAAAAAAAGACCACATTTCTTACCGAAATGTGGTCAGACAAACGCACTGCGTACGTTTTAAATTTATACTATTTATTGTCTTTATTGTCTCTTGGTGACTTAGGACGTTTGTGTGGATCTAATTCTTTAACACGCAAACGAATGCTCTTTGGCGTCACTTCGATCAGTTCTGATTCCTTAATCCATTCCATGGCTTTTTCTAGAGTCATTGGACGAACTGGAATAACACGAATGGCTTCATCTGAACCCGAAGCACGCACGTTTGACATTCTTTTTGCTTCAACGATGTTAACGATCAAATCATTATCTTTAGCGTGCTCGCCGACGATCATTCCTTCATAAACTTTATCATTGTGGTTCACGTACATGATTCCACGCTCTTGTTTATTCCAGATTGAGTAAGCATTGGCTTCACCGATACGATCAGAAACCATCGCGCCATTAATACGCGATTGGATGTCTCCACGGTAGTCATCCCAACCATCAAAATTTGTATTTAATAATCCTGTACCACGAGTGTCCGTTAAGAACTCAGAACGGTAACCGATTAATCCACGCGCTGGAATTCTAAATTCTAAACGTGTACGACCAGTTCCTTTTTGAACCATATTCGTCATAACACCTTTACGTAGACCTAACTTTTCAGTGACGGCTCCAACGTAAGGATCTTCGATATCGATCACAGCGTGTTCGAATGGTTCTAATTTACGGCCACCTTCGTTTTTAATAACGACTGTCGGTTTAGAAACTAATAATTCAAAGCCTTCACGGCGCATTTGTTCAATCAAAACACCTAACTGTAATTCGCCTCGACCCACAACTTTAAATGAATCATTGGCATCCGTTTTTTCAACGCGGATCGAAACGTTATATAATAATTCGCGCTCTAATCGCTCTAAGATTTTTCGTGAAGTAACGTTTTTACCTTCTTGGCCAGCGAAAGGTCCGTTGTTAACCGAGAACAACATTCCAACTGTAGGCTCATCCACTTTAATACGTGGTTGAGGACGTGGATCCGTCGCTGAAGTAATGGTGTCACCAATCGTGAAATCTTCGATGCCGGCGATGATCGCCATGTCGCCCGCGCCGATTTCGTTAACCGGAACTTGCGAATTCACGAAATACTGAAACAACGCCGAAACTTTTACTTTTTGCTGTTTGTGTTCTTGAATACAAAGAATATCGTCACCAACTTTAACAGATCCACCGCGCATACGGCCCATTGCTAAACGACCAACATAATCATTGTAACCAACATTTGAAACCATTAATTGCAATGGCGCGTTTTCAATGATCGTTGGAGGAGGAACTAATTCAACAATTGCATCGTAAAGAACTTTTAATGAATCTGTTTTTACGTCTGGATCTAATGTTGCCATACCCTCACGCGCAATCGCGTAAATGGTATGGAAATCACATTGTTCTTCAGTGGCTTCTAAATCGATAAATAAATCAAACAATTCGTTATGAACGTCTTGAATACGCGCATCAGAACGGTCAATTTTGTTAATAACAACAATAACTTTAATATTTTGCTCTAAAGCTTTTTTCAAAACGAAACGTGTTTGTGGCAAAGGTCCTTCAGACGCATCACAAAGTAAAATCGCGCCATCAACCATATTTAATACGCGTTCGACTTCTCCACCGAAGTCACTATGTCCCGGAGTATCAACGATATTAATTTTAATATCGTTATATGTGAACGAAGCGTTTTTCGCGGCGATCGTAATACCGCGTTCTTTTTCAAGATCCATTGAATCCATCAAACGTTCTTCGACGGCTTGGTTATCACGGAAAGTTCCAGCTTGTCTGATCAAGTGATCAACCAAGGTTGTTTTACCATGATCGACGTGTGCAATGATGGCGATATTTCTAATTTTCTTTGGGTCTTGCATTTCAGTATCCTTCTTTTTTACTCTTCAAATTAAAAAAACAATAAACTATCCGTGTCCACCCATCAGGAAGCCCTCTTTGCTTTGGTCTTCTCTGATTGAGTGCGACTGATCGCTACTCTCTATGATTTGCAGATTTTCGAAGTAGTCTATCGCATGTTTAAGTACTTCGTCATTAGTCTTCAGCTGAAAAAGCTGTTTTCTAAAAGCTGCCGCACCGGGGTAGCCTGCAGAAAACCAAGAGGCGAACTTCTTCAACTGAATTTGAGCAATATGCTCGTTACAATTCTTAATGAAATCCTGACTTAAGTCGCGATAAACCTCGCTCAGTTTTCGTCTGAGGTCAGATCTTTGGCCTTCGCCACGCCATAAGCTTAATGCGTCGGCAAAAATAAATGGGTTTTTAAGCGCGCCTCGGCCAATCAAAACACCATCACACCCTGATTCGCGCAATCGTTGAACCGCACTCTCAGGAGTTAAAATATCGCCATTACCAAGAACTGGAATTTTGGTTTGTGATTTTACATCGCGAATAAAATCCCAATCGGCCAGGCCTTCGTAGCCTTGAGCGCGCGTGCGACCATGGATTGCAACCCAGGTAATTCCCTCGTTGTAGGCAATGTTACAAACTTCAGCTGCATTTCGAGACGTCGAATCCCATCCGGTGCGAATTTTAATCGTCACTGGGATTTTCACAGCTTTCACTACGCTAGAGAGCATTTTTTGTAAAGCGACAGGGTCTTTTAACATCGCAGAGCCCGCACCTTTTTTTACAACCTTAGGAACCGGACAGCCAAAATTTAAATCTACAAAATCTGCGCCTCGTTGTTCGACGACTTGCGCTGCACGGGCCACTATTTCTGGGTCTTCACCAAAAAGTTGAATCCCAACAGGTCGTTGTGAATCATCAAAATTCATTAATTCAAACGTGCGCTGTGATTCATATTCAATCCCAGTCGCTGAAACTAATTCGGAAACCACAACACTCGAATCCAGCTTGCGCATAAATCCACGAAAGACATAATCGGTTATTCCAGCCATGGGAGCCAAAACAAACGGATTTTTTCGAAGTGCTGTGAGTGGATTTTGTGTCATGCGAAGCTGAAAAATTTAGCTTTTTATGAGGGAAAAGTAAAGTAAATTGAAGGGTTTACAAGCTCTCTAGATCTTGTTTAGTGGCCCTTAAAACAAATACGCCAGATACATCCCCGAATATCCATTCGAACTGCTTAATCTTAAATTATCAATGTTCACACTCGAGGAACGAACCAAAAAGAAGAGGCCCGTCGTAAAGCTGTTCTTGTTCCATCCAAATTGGGCGCCCAAAGGGACTGTCGTTGAAAGTGCGCTATCGGCCGATCGTTTATTTTCATAAGCTTTTTCCAGATAACTACCGCCTAAACCTACTCCAACGGCGTAACTCCAAAAAAAATTGTCATACATTTTTGCTTGGCTCCAACCAAAAGACCCTAATGCTGATAAAACCCGTGCCGAGTAAACTGGATCGTCTTGTTGGTCCGGCGCAGGCAATTTTGCATTTAAAAAACGAAGTCCCATTATTTCATTGTGAGTTAATTCAACGCCGAAAAAATACGAACTTCCCGTTTCGACAGGACCATAGCTGATCGGCGAAAATAATGATGAGCGGTGATCATCCTCCATCATGTAAGTGAACAACAAACTATATTTTTTAAAGCCTAAATCGTTATATTTTAAAACAGTTGATTTTGGATCATCTGGGTTTCCTGAAAAAAAACCGATAACTTTTGAAAAGCCAGCGTCAATCGTTACATGTGGAAAAAATTTAAAGGATGTTTGCAGTCTGAACGCATCGGAATCAACGGTTTTTTGAATTTTATCGTCATTGTCTTTGTAAGGAATGAAAATATGCGTTGAGTACTTGTTAATATCTAAACCAATAACGTAGAAATTTGAGTTTGTATGACTTAAAGAATCAACAGTTTGGGCCCACAACGAATTGGAGTAGCTCCCTACTCCAATTGCTGGTGTAACAAAATATTCTTTTGGCGTTTCGAAAATGGGTTTAGCAACAGTTTGCGAAATCAGATTTTCAAAAAACGAATTTGCCTTGGCCTGATGCCCAAGTGCAACGACTAACAAAATAAACTTCAATATTCGACCCATGTAATCCACTTAAATTCTTAAAAAAATTATTTCTTCACAGGTGCCCAAGTGGCTTTAACCGGCTTTCCGAGCGTTCCATCTGGCTTCATCCAAACAGCTTGCGTGCTGCCCTTACCACTTGGGTCGCCCAGGATCCCACTATTCATCATCAAGTACCGGCCAAATTTTTTATAAAAGGCAAGCTTCTCGGCTTCTGTTAAATCTGAGCCAGCCATATCAATCGAAACTCCCCACATAAAGTTGTGGTGGCCTCCAGCGTAAACGCTGGCGCGCGGAGTATTTACTTTAACTTCTTTCTTTAAACCAAATCCTTTAACGATCGTGTTTGTTAAAATGAAATGAGCTGTTTTATCAAAACCAGTCACCAATTTATATTCCCCGTGCAAAATAAAGGAACCTTCTTTGATTTTTAATTCAGCGTCCATGACCATCTTGTCATTGTTTGGGTCTATGTTCACCGAAGCACCATAATCAAATGGCGACCTGTATCCACAATTGTAATAGTCGATATTAGGGTAAAAACTTTTCACCAGGGCTAAATCTTTTTTACTGCCTTGCACAGAGGTATAGTAAGAATCGACAACACCTTGAGCACCTTGATAATCGGGACTCTGAAAACTAAATCGGATTCCCTTATAGACGTCAGTATCAACTGAAAAATCCAAAGAAAAATTGGTTTGACCCTCGGCTTCGATCCATTTTCCTTGCGCACTGACGTTCTTAAATTCATAAACTTTATCTCGCAAATTCATCTTTACGACTGGAATAACAACGGGGGCCGCAAAATCTTTCTCTGAAAAGCTTGGCATTTTGACCGTAACTTTTTGTGGGCAAAAGTGTTGTCCATAAGCATCAGTATCTTCGTTAAATCCAATTTCCAGTTCTTCTTCGAATCCGCCAACAACAAACATTTTTGCTCCGTCTGGCAGATTTTCTTTTTGGGTGCTGACCAAGGGTCGAACTTGCTTTAATAAAATTTGATTTTTATTGTTCTTCGTAATCAGCTTCCACTCAAAATCTAACCCTGATTTTGGCGCTCCATTTGGCCACTCGCGAGCAACTTTATCCATTAAACCTGCCAGCTCTTCATAAAGGCCTTCAGACATGATTGTTTGACCAACTGGTAGTAAATTTGTTCGCTGTTCGACATCCGCGTTCCAAGTCGTGACGGGTGGCTTAACTGAATCATCCAACATGCTTCGTAAAATCACGATTTCTGGTTGATCTGGAGTTGTTGGATTTGTAACAGTTGTTTCTTCACCAGGAAATCCAATAACCTTAACTGTGTTGCCATCCCATTCACTTGTCGCAGGAGTCCATAATGAAACGCCATTTGCTAATTCATTTTTGAAGGTTTCTTGAACTAAAATACCCATTGCCGCTTTTGATTCATCGACTTTAAATGTCTGGCGAGCTAAGAATCCTCGATCTGAATAAAACGAGCGCCAAACTTTATTAAGCCCTTTTGCAAAATCATCAGCCTTGTCCGCAGGCGCATTGTTTAACCAAACGCCTTCTGAATCATAAAGTCCTGCACCATTAAATTCTGGGCCATCTTCAACGTTTGAACTGGACCGAAATTTTGCGCGCTCAACTGTTGCTGGAATAAATTTAGAAATCTGACCATGGATATCTTTAACGATATCGGCTGGAACCTTAGTTTCCTTCATGGCTTTACGAATTTCAGCTAAGTGCGCCGTGATTTCTGCGTAATTTAGGCTACCCGCTTGGATAGCTTGTAAATGTTCGTTGATAACATCTTTCAAAAGGCTGCCCGATACGGTAACCGTCGTATCAATATACTTTTTAAAATAATGAAGTGGAATGGCTACGCTATAATCCGGAGAATTCTGCGGAAGTTTTCGTTTTAATAATCCTAAACGGACCGATTTTCCGCCGTAGGCAGCGATATCTGAATCCTTGAGATCTGCAGTTTGCAAAACTTT
>JAYVHE010000152.1:0-3406 GCA_043771495.1 Bdellovibrio sp.
CCAAGAACGAATTTTCTATTTTGAATTTTCTTTTAATGGCAATGCCAGCGACGATCGCGATCGGAATGTAAATATGCATAAACGCCGCAAACAACAATAGGGTCAGCGCCGAGATGACGACTGGAAGTTCGCCGAACTCGCGCGCTGTAAAGTAAAGCCAGTTAAAGCCAATAAGGGTTAAAACAAATTGGGTTAACCAGCCTAAGAAAAAAATGAATTTCAGCGACAATTTTTGTTCATCGGCACGAGTTGCTGCCCACCAAAGAGGAATATAGCAGAATAGAATCGCCCAAGCGGGGAAAGGGACATACGAAGTTCCGATTAGTATTCCAGACAAAATTGCAAGTAAAATTAGTTTGAATTGGGGCTTGAAAAACAAGAAATACTTGGCCATACTTTAATAGGTAGCATATGAAAATGGATTTGCATAATACTATAAACACTTCGGAATTTCCGAAGGATCAAACTCACGAGCAACACACCGATTTGGTTGCCGGTGATTCAATTCGATTTCGCTGTCCTCATTGTCAAAAACTTTATTTCACATTACGAAGTGATTTCGATTTGCATACTGTGTTTGATAATTCAAAATTATCTGATTTTGAATGTACGAATTGTGAAAATTCATTTGCGTTGATGAACACACAAAATGAATCAGGTTTGTACGCAACTCGAACTGTGAAGCCGATTGAAACCGCTCATTGTCCCAAATGCGCGTTTATTAAAAAATCTCAGGCAGATGAATGCCCAAGTTGCGGAGTGTTTGAAAGCAAATTTAGAGATTTAGAAAAACTAGAGAATCCAAAACTTTACCAGTTAAATATACTTTGGAAAAAAGTGCTGCTTGATTTTGAAGACGATAAACGGCACTTAGAATTTATTAATTTGGCGCAAAGTCAGCAAGCCTTGAATTTTGCTTCGACAAAGTATTCCAGTTTGATTGAGCTTATTGGTTCAAATGAAAAAGTTAAATCCTACCTAGAACAAATCAAGTTACGATTAAAATCGCATGTGGACAGAAAGTTCTATGAGCAAAGTGCTGCAGCGAATAAGTCTGAAATAGAAAGCGAAATTATCAAGATACCATTTACTCGCATTGGAGTCAGCTTAAAGACTTTATCGTTATTAGGAGCTGTGACGGGAACTATTTTACTTCTAATAAATAAAATCCATCCATTTTTTCCGTATTTAACGGGAATCGTATTTGCCATGACTGTATTGTTCTATGGATTGTGGCTGTTGTCTTACACAGGTAAGAAAAGACCAAGTTTATAAATTAGTTTTCGTTCGGCGGATTTTTATCGCCAACGCGATCAGGTGCGGGCTGTAGCTTGTCTTTAGCTAAGTTGTTGCGTTTAGGCTTATCTTTCTTTAAGGCGTTCATGACATCCATGACATCATTTAAATTCTGAGTTTTTGCGGTTGGCAAGTTGGGATCTTTGCCTGCAGGATTTCCGTATGAAAATGACGAACGTTCTTTATCAGACAAACTGCTACTGTCACTACCAGAAAAAGCCATTTTTTGGCCTTCTAGAATCGTTAAAGCTTTAAATAAATTCAATTGCCGAGAGGTCTTTGTTTTATTAGTTAATGACAGGGAACTCTCTCCGGTCGCTAAGATATATTTTTTAATTTCTTCGGCCTGATTGTACAGATTTTTATGCGCCATAATTAACACGGCCGCACCAGTAACAAAAGCTGTGGCTTGCGATGTTCCGGTCATTAATCCGTAAGAGTTTCTTGGCAATGCCGACAGAATATTATAACCAGGAGCTGCGATATCAACAGTTTCAACACCATAATTCGAGGACGGTAAAACTTCTGTAGTTGGATCAATGGCCGTTACAGAAATAATATTTTTTAATTTGTAATCAGCCGGGTAGTAGTGAAACTGATCTGAATTAGATTTTTCATTACCAGCAGCTGCTACAAACAAAATTCCTTTTTTCTCTGCCAACAGGACCGCATCTTGTTCCTCGTGCGAAAACTCGGTTCCACCGCCGGAATAGTTAATGATGTTGGCACCCATCTTTACGGCGTATTGTATAGAACGGATGGTGTTTTTCAAATTGTCAGTGCCATTTACAGAAGGATCGTAATACTTTAAAATCATTAGACTGACTTCTGGTGAAATACCGATGATTCCTTTTTTATTATCGGCCTCGGCGCCAATAATACCCGCAATATGGGTTCCGTGCCCGTGATTGTCACTCAATTGATTATTGTTAGAAACAAAGTTCCAACCGTGAACGTCGTCAACGAAGCCGTTGTCGTCGTCATCGACTTTGTTAGTCGCTTTGTCGCGACCTTTGGAATCCAAACCAGATTCACCAGGGTTTGTCCAAATATTGTTTTTTAAATCTTCGTGATCTTCGTCGATTCCTGTATCAATTACGGCCACTACGACTTTGCGGCTACCTCGGCTGACGGACCATGCGCGTGCGGCATCTGATTTTTTTAATCCCCAGGCTTGTTTAACAGCTGGATCATTAAATAATGCAGATGGTTCATCAGGAACTTCAGAACGTGTTTCCGATACTGAGCCGAGTTCTAAATCACGTTGTTGATTCGCGTCTTTAATTTTTTTTGAATTTTTTTTGGCTTTAGCCGATTGAGTTTCGCGAGAAGCTTCTTTGCTTTTGTGAATATTAAATAAAAATGCACTGACCATCGATAAGCTCGAAATTAACGAAAAAACTATCAATGTTCGGAACAGCCATTTTTCATTTTTCATATTAATATAATCGGAATCTCAAGAGTGGATCTAAACGTTATTTTGCGGAAAACTTTCAAAAACTCTGTGCTCTAAAAGCGACGAATCTAAGAATGAGACAACATTAATTAGACGATATTACTGCAATTGATTAATCCACGATTCGATTAATGTAATCGACGTTGCATGTTTGTTAAATAATGGAATTTTTGGCATTTGGCCGCCTGAGAACCTTAAGAATAAACGGCTGGTCGCTGCGTTACCAGGAACTATCAGTCCAACGCTCTGCACTTGTGTTCTGTAAAGAGGTTCATCGGTATAAGATATCGAGGTCGATAAATGTCTGAAGTCGCCTGGACCCGATCCTCTTCCGTCGTGGCACGTCGCACAGTTTGATTGAATATATCCAATCGCTTGTTGATGAGTTGAATTCCCGGGAATCTCATCAAAGCGGATTGGGTTTCTAGTCAGCCACCCTTTGTTGATAATAAAATCGAGATTTTTAGTTTTGCTTTGCGTAGAAAGTTGTAAATAATTAAATCCACGTATCATATCGGAAGTCCGACCGTGGCAGCTGGTACAAGTATTTGCAGAGCCAATATTATATCGAGTTGCAAATTCGGTGGCTTTATAAGGTTCTAAAATCTGAGACTGTAAGTGTAAGTCGGGCGTATCCATTAGATCCGCATCTGA
>JAYVHE010000153.1:0-8287 GCA_043771495.1 Bdellovibrio sp.
ATTTCAGATAAAATTCCTGTCATCGAGAAATTAATGGATGTTGTAGATGGCTTTATAATTGGTGGAGCCATGGCCTATACATTTTTAAAAGCTAAAGGAATCGCCGTTGGTAAATCCCTTGTTGAGGCCGATCGACTTAAATACGCAAAAGAAATGATAGAGCGTATGGAAGCTCGTGGAAAGACTTTATTATTGCCAATCGATCACGTGACCAGCACGGGTCTAACTGATTTAGAAAATATTAAAACCACGTCGACGTCATCAATCGGCGAAAATGAAATGGGTTTAGATATTGGTCCAAAGACCATTCAAAACTATCGTTCAGCTTTGCTTGAAGCAAAAACTGTTTTTTGGAATGGTCCTATGGGCGTTTTCGAAACCAAAGAATTTTCAAAGGGTACTTTTGCCATTGCCGCTGCTTTAGCAGAGACATCGGCCTTTAAAATCGTTGGTGGTGGTGATTCTGCGGCCGCCGCCGAAATGTCTGGCTTCGCTAATAAAATGAGTCATATTTCGACGGGTGGTGGTGCAAGTTTAGAGTATATTCAGGGCGAGCGACTACCTGGAATTGAAGTGTTACGTCCACGTAAACAGTCAGAAACGGTGTAGGCTATGGCAAAAAAAATTTTTGCAGCGAACTGGAAATTAAATAAAACGCCTTCAGAATCAAAAATGTTTTTTGAAAACTTGCTTCCGAAGGTTAATGCTGAGTTTTTTCTGTCGAAAGAACTTATCTTTTTTCCGCAAAATTTTTCTTTAGATGTAACAGCGCAGATTTTACGAATGTCGAGCGTAGGTTTTGGTCCACAAAATATTCACTTTGAAAAATCAGGCGCATTTACTGGAGAGAACTCCGCCGAAGTCGCAAAAAAAATGGATTGCAAATACATTTTGTTAGGCCACAGCGAACGACGACAGTTTTTTGCCGAGAATCACTTAGCACTGAGTAAAAAAGTTAAACAGGTTCAAGATTTAGATTTGATTCCCGTGTTTTGCATTGGCGAAACCTTGGAACAGCGAGAACAAGGAAAGACCGGATTTATTTGCGCCGAGCAGCTGACTGAAGGATTAAAGCTGGCCGACAAAACCAAAAGGCTTATTGTCGCGTATGAACCCGTATGGGCGATCGGAACGGGTAAGGTGGCCACTCTTGATCAAGTCAAAGAGGCCCATGATATGATTCATAATTTCTTAGCGAGTCATCTTTATGCGGATTATCAAATACTTTACGGCGGCAGCGTTAAGCCAGATAATTCCAAGGACCTTTTAAGTATTCCACATGTGGATGGTTTTTTGGTCGGGGGAGCCTCTCTAGAGGTTGATTCTTTCCTTAAAATTTGCCAGCCTTAAGGCATGACATTAAATTCATCTCTCAATAAGTTGTTCAAAATTTTATTTATTTGTTCGTTTGTGGTAATGACTGCGTGCCAAAACACGAACACAACGGGCAGCGGTTTGACGCTGAAAGATCCTAAACCACCAACACCTCCAGAAGTACAACAGCAAAGCGCGCGCTTAATGGATACCTACAAAAGTACATTGGGTCTTCCGGCAGAAGGTTTTTCTAAAGTCACAGAATTTTCGACTTCAATGACGTTGATTTCAAAAGCTCCTTGTTTTTACATCATTCGTGAAACGGCAACGTTAAAGCAAAAAGAACCCATTATGTTGGTTGAATACAAATTTCAGCAAAGACTTGATAAAGAAAAAGAAAGCGATAAATCGTGCCCGTCAAAAATGGATCGCTATGTTGATTTCACAACTGATTTGTCATTTCAGGATTACGCTAATGAAAAGGTCGCATTGTTTTTAAGTTATTCGGATGCAAATTCTTTGTTGCAAGCCAATTCAAGAATGCGAACTGCGCAGGTGTTAGCTATGAATACAACAAAAGTTAACGATATGGACGCGCTCTTCGTAAGAATGAAAATGACAGACCTAAATAACGAGGCCTATCTTTTGGAGACCACATTTTCAACAATGAATTCCTTTGTTGATGTGATCGATCAAAAATTTAATTCCATGAAAACCAATAAGCAAATTTCTTATCGAAAATTGATTCAAGACTAGTTACTGTCTCAGGTTGATTATCCCATAAAATTCGAAGCTGTTTTTTTGTTGTAGTGATTTGAGACAAGTCTCACATTCATGACTGCGTTAGGTCGAAAATTTGCGGCACACCCAATTTCATATTAAAATAAAAGGACTATGGACAAAGAATTTTCGCTTTATATTCGTCGTTGTCATGTGTGTGATGCCTTAAATGAAGATGCCGGTTTACCTTTAGAAGCGACTAAAAATGGTTTTGAAGAAGATCCCCATGCTGTTTTTAATGTCCCACCACAGCCGCCGATGAAATGCGGTCAATGTGGTAAATTTTTAGCGCCATTTATTTTTTCAGATCCCGAACTGGTCAAAAAACAGCTCGATAAGCATGCAAGTCAACCTCCAGAGGTCCACGGCCTGCCGCACCTTCATCCAGTGCAGAATGCCATCTATCCACCTTTGATCGGACTTGCTATATATTGGTAGCATGCAAGTCACTCTTAAAGACATATTAGACGCTCAAAAAACCATTCAGAATTTAATTAATACGACCCCGTGTGAATATTCACGGGCGGCAAGCCATCACGTTAAGTCTGAAGTTTTTTTAAAATTAGAAAACACCCAACGCACAGGTAGTTTTAAAATTCGTGGGGCCTCAAATAAAATTGCTAGCCTAACTGAGGCCGAAAAAAAACGGGGAGTCATCGCCTGCTCCGCAGGAAATCACGCGCAAGGTGTTGCATTAAGTTCGACGTTAAATAATACCAAATCTATTATTGTCATGCCGGATACGGCGCCACTTTCAAAAATAGAAGCCACAAAAAATTACGGTGCAGAAGTCATTTTACACGGACAAAATTTTGATGAATCAAAAGAGCTCGCACTAAAACTTGCTGCAGAAAAAAATTACGTGTTTGTGCATCCTTACGAAGATGAAAAAGTCATTGCCGGACAAGGCACTATTGGATTAGAAATTTTAGAACAAGTTAAAAATTGTGATAGCATCGTGGTCCCAATTGGCGGTGGCGGTTTGATCAGTGGCATTGCAACAGCCGCAAAATCGATAAATCCAAAAATAAAAATTTTTGGTGTGCAAACTGAAATAGTTCCGACCATGTCTGAATTATTTAAGACCGGAAAATTTCAAATGCCGGCCAAAAATGTCACAACTTTGGCAGATGGTATTGCAGTTAAAGCGCCGAGCCAAATCATGTTTGATAGTTTTATTTCAAAACGTGTGGACGAAATTGTCACGATTTCGGAAGGCCAAATTGCAGAGGCCATTGTATTTTTATTAGAACGAGTAAAAACTGTGGCCGAAGGGTCTGGGGCTGCAGCGGTTGCTGCCGCCTTTAGAAAAGTGCTACCACTTGGTGAAAAGACCTGCTTATTGGTGTGTGGTGGAAACATCGATTTGAATATCATCTCGGGAATTATTCAGCGCGGACAAATCCAACGTGGACGCTTAACTGAATTATCGGTGATTATGCCCGATATTCCAGGCAGCTTAAATAAATTAACAGAAGTTTTAGCACGTGAACGCGCCAATGTATTAGAAGTTCATCACGACCGCGTCGAACGCAATTTAACAATCAAAGAAACTAAAATTAACTTTGTTTTAGAAACAATCGATCATGCTCATATCGAGCGAATTAAAAAAGAATTAATGAAAGTCGGCGCCAAGTTCGAAGACTAGCGCCGATTGATCTTTAGTGGAGTCGTGTGCTCGCACAGTTTAACTGGTTGTAATATGCAGTGACGTAAGGAATTAATTGGGGATCGGGTAACACTTGGCTTAATAAAACTTCATTACGCGCTTGCGTGAAGTTGGCAAGTTTGTTTGAGATCTCGCCTTCGAAAGCATTGCTAATATCGATGTAGCCTTTAACTTTTGAACATGAAAAATCAACTTTATTTAAATCAATCATTTTCAAGTTTTTATTCGCATTAACATCTCGAAAACTAATTTGGCGACCAGTTACATTGTAAACCATTTGCCAACGAGAGCTTGGTAGTTTCACTTTTTGTAATCCTGTCATCATGTACGCGATAGGATCACGACCATCCAGCGGAGTTTGCATTAAATAATCGTATGCTGCTTTCGGACGCGTTGTCATTTTACGAGGGTCCAAAGTTTCGCTATAAAGATCATTGGCCAAGATTTGCTTGCTGTAAGCCGCATATTTTGAAACAACCATCTCGCCATTTAAGTATTCAAACGCTGCACATTCAGATTTAACATCGCAAACCATATAGTGGACGCGCTCTGCGAATGGCTTAATTTGAATTTTTTCGACTTGCGCTTTGGCTTCATCAACAGTTGCAGCTGTGTCCAGCAAATATTGGATCACTTGTACTTCATTCATGACTGGTTTTGTAAACTGGCGTGGAAATTTTGATTTTGATAAAATCAAAACATCAATCGTAAGACCGGCTTCGTTCATGCCAGACATTGGAAATTCGTCTGCGGCTTGATTGATCGTTACGCTTCCGTACTGCGACGTCCACGAAGCCGAAGCAATGCCTTCTTCAAAGAGCAATGATGTCTTTGAAGCTCCACGTGGGTTAACTAAAACCACGCCATCGCCGTAATCCCAATCAAAAGAACGGGCAATGTATCGGCCGCCGTTATCGTTCAAGGTAAATACCGTGCAGGCATAACTTGAAACAGGAATGATCGCTGCAATCATTACAGCAATTATTTTTTTAAAATTCATTTGGTCCTCCAGTGACTCAAAATATTGACACTGCAAATAGGCTAATTACTCTATTTGCTTCTGACAAATGGTTTGATTTGTGGCGCTGCGAGTATAAAATTCGGGCTGTATCTTTAAATAGGCTTATTGTTTGAATTTTCTAGCGTAACTCAAGTCATTTAGGCTAAGTGACCCACTCGATTTGAATCGTGTCCTTAGGGGTTAATGTAAAGTTAGCAGTCATCATTATTTTATCATTGAGTTTAAAACATCGCACGTCTTGATCTTCGGTGGCCGTGATGCCACGGAAGCTCAGTTCTAGATCTTGAGTAGGTTTAAATGTACAACTGAAGCCTTTGTCCTTATTTTGCATTTTTTCAAATTTAAAATGTCCATCAGACATTTGCACCCGCGAGTTTGAAAAATAATTGTTCTGAAAACTTTCTTTTTCATTCGTCGTTGCCTGAATTAATCTAGACGTGAAAAAATAAGTCGAATAAAGTGATTTTTTCTTGAGTTCTTTTTTCTGAAACGAATTGATCTCGACCAAGCACTGTTTGATCAGTTGTCGCGATAATTTTTGCAATTCAAAATTATAAAGACCCTCGGGGTGAAACTTAGCAACCACAGATTTTGGTGGTAAAATCAGTTTCATCGCGTTCAATAGAGGCTGACACAAATAGCCTTCGAGACCGTAAAACTTAATCAGCTCTACGAGTAGGCCGCTTTCGACAATATGGGTTGAGGCACAAACATCTTGAGCCAATGATGATCCTGAAAAATCAATGGTGATTGGAATCAATTGCTGTTTTTCAGTAATGAGCGTGCGGATTTTAAATGTATTATTTTTGTAACTGACGGACTTCTGTATTTCGCCTTCGGCGCGAAGTTTTAATTTGTCAGATAAAAGCTGACTACAAATTTTAAACCAGTCTTTTTGAAATTTTTCAGATGAAAACAACTGGGTCAGTTCGGTACTTTTTTTAAAGTTCATTGTACGTAGTAATTGAATATTAAAAAATGCCCTTAGCTGGTCGCCATTTTTCGTTGCAGAAAATAATGCGCTTAGAATGGCTGTGTTTTCTTGGCCTTTATCAAGCCAAGGTGTCGGTGGAATTTTTAAATCAAGCCACGGGCAGGTTTGATCCCAAACAACGTAAAGGTTTTCGTTGATGCAATAAATAAGGAACAAACGTTGCAAATCAGTTCCACCATTTTGAGGGTCATTACAAATGACGGCAGATTGAGGCTGTAGGTTTAAATACTTTTTAACCAACTGAAAACAAACCAATCGACTGGTTGTGGTTTTTAAAGGATCCGGATCCTGTGAAAATAACAAATCGCCTTTTCCAGTGAACAACGACGAATTACCAAAACCACTTAAAAAAGTTCCTAACAACAATCGATCTAGATGAGATGTTGTATGATTTTTTTTCAAGTTTGAGCTCCGATAATGGCCGTCTTAATCATGGATTGAGACCAGAAAAAGCCTTCTTGATTCGAGTTTTTAGCGTTAAACAGAAATCCTAAATTTCCCGTAATTAAGGAGTCTTCTTTGCAGTTGGCACTGTCAAATGTAATGCGTGTCTGAATGGAATCATTTATTAAATTTTTTAGTTCAGCGCAACTAATGTGAGTTTCTTGATTTTGACCATTTTCTAAAGCCTTGAATTGCGATTTGATTTTGGCATTGAGTAAGTTGAGATCCGGTGAGCCTATCATTTTGTATAGCCCGGCTTGACTTAAAATTTCGTCGCTAAATAAATCGATCACCACAGATTTTACGGAGCGACCCGCAATAAATGGCCCCGTCTCTATCGAGGTCGAATTCTTTGATATTTGGAGCCGAGCTGTATCATCAATCAGAATTTCTTGGCGTGGGCTGATTGGTAATGGTTCTTTAGTTAAAGGAGCGACGCATTCGACTTCTCCCCAAGGGCTTTTCCAGATTTGTGACGGCGTCGATTTAATCGTTTCCCAGTTATCAAAATCGATATGAAATTGCGTGGGTGAATCCGGATGAGTGCGTTGATTAAAGTGGTAAAGAAAATTGAGTCCACTCATAAACATGTTCACTGCGAAATCCTTTGGATACTCAGTGGCTGCCTGAATTTCTGCGAAATTAAACCAAGAGCCATTGACCCAAACCGAAGCTGGATTTTTTTGAACTAATTCACCAAGTTCTGCAAAGAGTTCTTTTAAAGTTCCGGAGACGCCGGCATTAAATAAAGTTTTGCGAATTTGGTGAGATTTTAGCGCCAAAGACGAATGAAAAACTTGAAAGCCGTTTTTGGTCAAAGTTTCGTTGACGAAACTCTCGGTAAAATCGTACGCGATGACTTTATCGCAATCAGGATTTATTTTTTTAATTTGATCGATGTCCAGTTGTAATTCTTCGGCGGTTAAGCTGGCCTTAGCTTTAGAAATAATTAACGATGGGTTTGCTAATGATAGCGATAGCGAGTTGCCAAAATGAATATTGTTTTCAAATCCTGCAGGAATCAGCTGAGCAACGCTTCCGCCGAGGCGAAAATTTTGTAAACGTTCAAGGTAGCGGCTGACAAAAAAAGTTTCATTGAGATTATAATTTTTCTCGGCAATTATTTTTTTTATCTGCGTAAAAATAGATTTTAACGATTGATGTGGAATGTAGAATAACTGCGAATGTAAAACGGGCGTAGACTCAGGTTGATTACTTTTTTTACTTTGCGGCTGTTGGCGCAAGTTAGTGATGTAAACTTGATCAAAGAAACCGACTTCAACGTAAGTTTCGCCGATAAACAGAGTTAAAATCACTTCTGTTGAATGGCCTGGTGTCGAAATCTCTTGTTTCAGTGTCTGGGTCATAATAAGTTGGGCCATATTATGTATTCCAGTCCAAGGGGTCAATCTTGAAAGTGTCCGCAGAGATTTTAAATTTGGTGCCGTATAAACCCGGTAAGCCCATCGCTGAAACTCAGCGGGAATACAATTTAACGGAAGTTATCAAATTAGCCAGTAATGAAAATGCTTTAGGCCCAAGTCCAGCGGCCATAAAGGCCTTAGAAAAATGGATTAAAGAACAGCATATTTATCCAGACCCTTCGAGTTTTGATCTTGTTCATCGCCTGTCGCAAAAATGGAATGTACCTGTCAGTAATATCGGAATCGGTAATGGTTCCAACGAGATCATCGATTTGTTAATCCGAATTTTTTGTGAACCGGGTGATGCAATACTGACGTCACAAGCGGCATTTGTCGCTTATCAAGTTTGTGCGCAAGCGGCACGAGTCAAAGTTCGTACGGTTCCGCTGAAAGAACCTTTGACGATTGATTTGCAGGCGATTGCGGACGACTTTTTTCAGAACCCAGCGGCAAAAACTAAACTGATTTTTATTCCTAACCCGAATAATCCAACGGGAACTTGTGTTACAGCAAAAGAAGTTGAGCAGTTTTTATCTCGATTAGGAAATCGTGACGATGTACTTTTAGTTTTTGATGAAGCGTATACAGAATTTGTCCGCGACCCTGAATTTAAAGAAGCTTTAGAGTTTCGAACAAAATAT
>JAYVHE010000154.1:0-2736 GCA_043771495.1 Bdellovibrio sp.
CAGAAAAAGAATCGATTTTTAATAGCCACATCACGCCATTGTTTTAAATATACCGAAGAAGAAGCGTGCCGAAAAAATTTAATGAAAATTGTTCCCATGAAAGATTCCGACTTTAAATTTATCGGCACCTGTCATAAAATTATTGTCTCGTCTGAAAAAGATGATTTATTTATTATGGAAATAAACATCATCGCACAACATGCAGCATCGGTGTTTCTTGAATCAGCGGTCAAAGAGGCGTTTCCCGCCTTCAAGTTGGCTGCATATACTGCAGATGTAGGAGCGCCACTTGTCATGTTTGGTTTTCCAACTGATCCAACGCGCAGAGGACGACCGACAGTCACAGAAAATTGCGAAGTCATGCCATCGACAGCGCGCGATGGTATTTATTTTTTACCACCCGAAGAGCAGCAAATACTAATGGATAAGTCTGATAAAGCGCGACTTGAAACACCACCACAGATTTTAGAAATGGCAGCCAAACTAGAAGTTGTTAAACTTAAACACAATTGTTCGGTTTACAACGGCAATAGCGGCGGACCCATTTTAGTCCAAGGCAGTAAAGATGTTTTAGGTATCCCTTTTGACTACTGGCCCGAGTTTTTAAAGTCAGTCCCTAAAACCTATGCGCGAAGTATGGAATCGGTTGCTGAGTTTGTTCGTCGTCACCGTAAAGTTTTAGACGATGAAGGCATTGAAATTTCTGAAAAGGCCCCACCGGTTCGATTGCGGGTACCTGCACTTCGTAAAAAACTGTCGCAGTCCATTTGATTACATTTGCTTAACAAAAAACTGACAAATCCTCTGACACTGTCTAATTCTTTGATTCTTTTTTATTTTTTATTTTAGATCTAATCTTTTATACCGCGTTTGACCTGTATTTTTTTGGTCTTCCGATTTGCAATGCCATTCATCGATACAAATAAAATTATAAAGTCGATGATCAGTGTGTTTCGTTCAGGGCGCGTATTCAAAATCCTGTAGGTGGGACGTGTACGGTGTTTGACTGTTAATAAAGAATTCTGTGAATACGCGCCCTATTTTGATACACTTCTTACTTCCATAAAATTCATAAATTTCGGCACATCGTTCGCAAAGTTAAAAAGTAGATTAACAGGAATAGTCTTCTTATTTCCGAAAGAGGTTTTATGAGAGTTTTAAACCAGTCTCTGATTGTGTTTGCATTGACAACAATTGGCCTCGTAGCCAATTCTCAGTACCCTGAAATACCTTTAAACACTTTTCAACGACCGCCTGTCGATCTAGTTGACGCTGCAAAAAAACCTTTGCAACAAGCGGATATTTCGAATTTATTTTTGCAAAATAAAGATATATCGCGATTAAATCCAGTTGAAGATAAATTTTGGCAAGAACCAAATCCAGCACTCCTAGCTGTAGATCCCAATATTGAAGTTATCAAAAACCGAGTTTTGTCTGCGGGTGGCGTCGATTACGAACGCAGTGTTGGCGGCAATCGCGAAATCGGTTTATTTTCCTTAATGGTGAAAATGCGCGGGTCATCTGACGCCTACGGTTTAACCCTAGGAACCCAAGTTCACACAAGCCTTGTGCGTGCAGCCATGTTGCGCAAGTTAGGTTTTTACCAAAATTCACCGATTTTTTTTAAAGAATTAAAAATTCAATTTCCGAACAAAGAAAGAAAAGCTGAATTCATCACCTCGGCGTTTTGCGGACAAAACGATAAAGTAACTCCCACATGTATTAATATTGACCCGTTTAAAAGTGATAAAAACCCCCGGCCTGAACCAATGCTTATTGAAAACGGCGAATTGGGTTTAATTCTACGTTCAGTTTACCTGGAAGTTTTTACGGCTGGTGTTCCTAGTTTAATCGATGGGCTTACTCCGGCTACTCCAGATAAAATTGAGCTCTTCGGCGCCCACCGTACATATCGTTCATTAGCGGCCCCATTTGTAGTGAGTGATTTAGGCGAGAGTTTAAATCGGACTGAACAAGAGCCTGCGACGTTGTTTGATGGCCGCGTAAAAATTAAGGTCAACTTTGGTTCAGATTTTAGAAATACCGATCACTTTGATTTACGTTGGGTTATGCGTAACATGGCCAAGCTTAATGTTAAAGACTGGGCTGAAATTATTAGTGCTGGTCAATATCCTGATCAGTGCTTAAAGCAATTGGCGTACAACGGTTTAGTTGGCCGCATGAATAATTTATTAAAAATTATTAACATCAATACGATTAAGGGAATGCAAGAAAATCCACATATTGAATTAAGTAAAGAAGTCGTGGGCGCCATTAAATTCCGTTTTGATTGTGGTGATCTAGTCCGTGATGGAAATGTGACTCGCGAGTTTGTAACAGGTTCACCAATCCGATTCTCGCACGGTTTACGCGATTCACCTTGGGGAAAAGGCGATTTACTCCGTGGAATCTTGATCCGCTTTCAATCGAGTTTAATGGAACTCGGTCTTGATCGCTTAACAGAAAATATTGCTGAAAGTAAAAAAGAGCGTGGCAGCGGTTACATCGTTATGTCTCCGGATGGACCCGATGTTTTAGCAAAAGGTAAAGATAAAACGATCCGCGGTCGAGTCAACGCCTCTCGCGTGGTCAACACTGGAACCATCATGGGCTCTGAAGCTCCCGTGCAAATGGTCGATAATTTAACGGTTTCAGTGGGTGCCTCGTACTCGCAGTTTGCTGATCTTGTTGGTGATGTGGCCCGCTTCGGTGGCCTTGGTGTTCAAGTGCAACGTG
>JAYVHE010000155.1:0-12447 GCA_043771495.1 Bdellovibrio sp.
TCGCCTTTACCCATGATGTCCGCTTGACGAGTTTCAAAACGGACAAGATGTTCGTAATCAATTTGCAATTCGGAAGAATCTTCAATGACTAAGAGCCGCTGACCTTTTGGAATCCGCGAACATAATAAACTCAGTAACGTCGTTTTACCGGATCCTGTACCACCACTGACAATAATATTTTTTCCTAAGAACATGCAAAGATCCATAAACATCCACGCATCAGCACTAATCGCACCGGTTTTTATATAATCCACAGGAGTAATTTTGCTAGCCGTAAACTTACGAATACTAATTACAGTTCCTTGTCGTGAAATGGGTGGAAGCACTGCCGCAATACGCGATCCGCTGGCCGGTGATCCTGGAATAACCGGTAAACGCGCATCTAAACGCGGTTCATCTTTGTTAATACGACGACCCACTGACTGCGCAATAGTATTGATGGCTGCTTGAAGCGTGTCTTCATCAGGAAATGTTGCGGTTGTTAATTCTAATTTACCTTTGCGTTCGATAAAAATCTGATTCGGCCCGTTAATTAAAACTTCGGACACCGTTGGGTCACTTAAAAAAGCATCAACCGGTGCTAACGCCCGGGCGATTACTTCTTTAAAATTTGATTGGCTATCCGACATTGAAACCTACTTTTTTTTACTGCGATGCTGGTTTACGAAGTACTGTATCGACGACAACAATTTTACCTTCAGATCCTGTTTCAGGACTCTGATATGAAAACACGCCTTCCATTTTTGGATTAATCTTAAACGATTTCATCACTCCAAAAAATGTACTGTGCGTCTGATCAAAAGAATCTAATACAAAACTGGTGTTCTTTTCTTTGCTGCTCAAATTTAAAATATAAATTTGATAAACTTCGTCTTTTTTAAGTTGAATCACATTCGGAACAAAACCATTTTCATTTTGCACGATAACAATTTCTTGGGTCGGCGTAATTGGATTGACCATATTTTTGATGGCATTCACCACTTCATTGGAGGGGCTCAGTGTTGATGTCGTCGTTGTCGCCGTTTGTTTCACGTCACTGGCCGGCATACGCTGGTCTGTGATGCGATCAAAATCCACTTGTCGTCTGGTTAAATCGATGGACCAACCAGCTTTTGCGGTCACCTGTGCAAAAAAGAAAAATGTAAAAAGTACTGTTTTCATAAAAAGTCTCCAATCTAGGATTTCGACTCTTGTGTTCACGTTAAACTTAATGAAGTTGTTTGCGATCTTGGAATTCACTGAATTCGCGCGCGACTTCAAGGGCTAAAAACTCAACTGTTTTAAATTCTGAATTACGTAACAATTCCGTAATCATTTTTACGTCACCACGGCAGCCATTGATTTCATGGCAAATCATTTCTAATTTGTGACGATCTTTTTCCATTTCACGATTGATAATTTCCCAGTCCGCTTTTAAGACCGGATCGATTGCACCGATTGTGTAAAGCGCGTCAAAAACAACTTGTAAATTTCCTTGAATGTACATAACAACTACTCCTTGTTGTGATGTACTGATCGGTAAAAAGTCTTAACACTTAACTGGACGTTAGATTTGAATGCATCGATTTTGATACAAACTGGACGCAAGTCGCCAATTCATTGCAATTAGGACAATGTTAGACTCAGGATAAAAAATTTTACTGGCAACGTTATTTCACTTGAAAAGTGGCCAACCCGACCAATTTTCCGCATCGCAGAAATGGAGCGTGTGAACGCTGTGGGTTTTCCATTCAAAACATAGGTAATGGGCATTCTTAGATCAAAGTGTGGCAGACTCGACTCAATCCGTCCAAAATTGGCGATAATAAAAACATGCTTCCTGGGATTAAAAGCCTTTCTTTCGAGTCGAGCAAGCTCATTTCCCTCCGGTGATAGCAAAACTATTTTATCTCCGCCCCATGTTAGATTAACGACTACTTTATAAATGATCCCTTGAATTACAATTTGATATCCACGAGCTCCAAAAGGGAATTCGACTCGGCCAATTTCTTCTTCAAATTGATTCTTAATTAAAAGCATTGGTATACGGACAGTTTTGTCCTGCCAAATTGAATAAATAAAATCGTTCCGCTTCAACTCATTTGCAACGAAATGCATATTAAAGTCTTGCCACAATTGCTCTGCTGAAATTTTTAAATCCTTGTTAAGAAGATTCTTTCTCATTTTAATCAGCAGAAAAATAAATATTGAAAAAAAAGAAACGACTATTAACAGTAAATATCCTAAGCATGCTTCTGAATTATACATAAACAATCTGTAAAATTAATTCCATCTATGCGGAATGCTTTCGTCCACTTAAAACCTTTTCGATCATTTGCTCGAGTTGTTTAAGGTCTGGTGGCTTTTCTAACAATATAACTTCGGCCCCATGAGATACTAATTTTTTAAGCAGCTGGTGATCGACATGTCCTGATAATAAAATGAACGGACAATGCAGCTTTTGCGCGAACGTCTGGTTGATCATTTCGATGCCATTCAAATTTTCCATTTTAAAATCGGTCACTGTAACCGCAAATGGATTAGATTTTTGCTCGCTAACAAAAGCCAAATATTTCTCGGCACTTGGAAAAGTTTTTATTTGATATTTGTACTCAAATAATTCCTGATAGGCTTCAGTTAATTCAGTTTCATCATCAACAAATGCGACAAACGGTTTAGAGGTCATTTACTGAGGACCTGCCATCAACCGCTGGGCGATTTTGTTTGGTGTGTTGACCACACTCATTAACGCCAATTTACGCTCTTTTTTGGCTTTTTCTGAATAAACCATTTCACTTTGCGCGATCGAATAAATCAAATTTGATTCGAATCCACCAAGTTCCGATTGCCGACGATAATCAGGCAATATTTCTTCTAATATATTCTCTAAAATTACACCTGAAGTCATTTGCTCTTGGGCCGTTGCGGTATCATCATTAATCGTATGAATCGCTTGCATAGCCATCTTGACGAGGCCCGATTGCCAATCCCCGTTTTCATCAATTGGTCCGCGGATTTGCGTCAATAATTTATCTCGAGCGCTATCACTGTCGGGACGTGAAAAAGTTAAGATCAAAGCTTTGTATAAAAATGTTGAATCCTGTGTGCGTCGATAGGCTATTATGTATTCAGAAATTTTATCGTTCATTTGATCTAAATCAATCGTTTTTAATTGGCGCGCCCCTTCAATGATCATAATTTTTGAATTAAATTCTTTGTAGGCTTCATTCTGAAATAGATTTTCAGCATCAATTGGCGCTTTAGTTTTTGAATCCGTTGGCGTCGAAGCACAACCGCAAAATAAAAAAGTGAAAATTACTAAATCACGAAATGTTCGAAGTGTTTTTGTCATGAATACATTTTAGAGTGAATCGCCCAAAAATTAAATCAATAGTTGTGCTAGATGGTCGCGGATGTCTGGTTAGCCCGACAATAGTCTAGCCATGTCATGAATTTAAACGGCCAAAAAAAAAGTGCACAGATGAATTTCCTATGACACACTAGTTGGGCATTGTTTTAATTAACAAAAATCATTACGGAGGATATTTCAACATGCAATCATCACTATCGAAAAAGTTCTTTCAACTAGCTTTTGCTTCGACATTAGCTTTGGGTTTAGGCGCTTGTGCTCCTACTCCAGAACAAATTAAAAAAGCCATCGAGCAAGATCCATCAATCGTCTTTGTAGCGATTGAAAAAGCACCAGACAAATTCATGGAAGTGGTGATGAAGGCTCAGCAAGACGCGCAATCTCAAGCTGGAAAAAAACAACAAGACGATGAAACTAAAGCCCGCGACGCTGAGTTTGCTAATCCATTAAAACCAGTTGTCGATGAATCACGCGTATTTTTCGGGAATAAGTCAGCGCCAATTACAATCGTCGAATACTCTGATTTCCAATGTCCATTCTGCACTCGCGGATATAGGACCATGGAGCAAGTTAAAAAAGAATATGGCGACAAAGTGCGTATTTTATTTAAACACATGCCACTTGATTTCCATCCTTTAGCAATGCCCGCAGCTCAGTACTTCGAAGCGATTGCACAACAAGATCATAAAAAAGCTGAAATGTTCCATGATCAAGTTTTTGAAAACCAAGAAGCCATGAAAGAAAAAGGCGAAGGACTTTTCAAAGATGTAGCTAAAAAAGTTGGCGCAGACATGAAAAAACTTGATGCCGCTTTAAAAGATGAAAAAATCAAAAAATTAATCGAGGCTGATATGGCGGAAGCAAAAAGCTTTAACATCAACGGTACTCCAGGTTTCATCATCAACGGAGTTTCTTTACGTGGTGCATACCCATTCCCAGCATTTAAAGAAATCATCGACAAGCACTTAGCGTCAGCTAAATAATTAGTTCCAACTTAAAATCAAATGCGAAAATGCCGAGCGAAAACTCGGCTTTTTTTTTGGGTGCCAGGCTACTTTTACAAAACGGCTCCGACAATATTCGGCACTCGTATTGCTTTTTCATCGCTCGTTATTAATAAATTAATAAAAGGGGGACATTATGATCCAGTTAGACCGTCAATCATCGTATTTTGCCGCAATCAAAGGCATTGCAGCATCGGTGATTCTAGTCACATCACTTACAGCACAGGCTCAAAACGCACCAGCCGAGCAAACTTCTGCTCAGTTGACTCGTCAGGCCAGCTCACCAAACTCAGGAACAGTTCGATTATCTAAGAACACTTACCGCACAGAAACTGTGCAAGTGCCTTACACCGAGCGCGTTCCGTATCAGGAAACCGAAACGTACACAGAACAAGTTCCATACACTGTTCGCGTGCCATACACAGAGTACGAAACGGATTACCGTGATGAGTATCAGTGTGAAAACGTCACTCGTTACCGCGATGAATATCGCTGCGAAAACGTCACTCGTTATCGAGACGAACAACGCTGCGAAAATGTAACTCGTTACCGTCAAGAATGTCGCAACGAACAACATTGTTATTTAGTTCCTGGCGAACCAGGACAATGTCGTCAAGTCGAAGAGTGTGGAACAAATGCTCAAGGTCAGCCAATTTGTAAAACTCGAACTGTTTGTGACAATGGCACGGGCCCACAACAACGATGTGAAAATCGTCAAACATGCTCTAACGTTCCGTACACAGATCGCGAATGCCGCACTGAACGCGTTCCTTACTACGATCAAGAATGCCGTAACGTAAGTGTTCCATACACTGACCGTGAATGCCGTAATGTACGCGTTCCTTACCGACGTGAAGTCACAAAATACCGTGACGAAACTCGCTACCGCGAAGAAACTCGCACTCGTACAGTGACTAAATACCGTGACGAACAACGTTGTTGCCGTCCAGAGACGCGCGAAGTTTTTGATCGCCAATTACAATTCCAAGTGCAAATGACTTTCCCACAAAACGCAGTTCTTGCTGCTGGCGAAGTTGAACGCCTGGTTATTCGGTTAAATTCGGCACAGCCCGCTTCAATCTCGATTGATTCATCTCAAGCGATTTATATCTACGCGATTCAAAATCAATCGGCTTCTGGTGAAGTTGTTAACGTCACTTTAAGCTTAACACCAAAGTATGATCTATCTAACGCTGGTGAATCTTCAATCCGTTCATTACGCGCAAAATACTCTTTGGATACTCGTCAGTTTTTAGTCGTTGTTGAAGATTCAATTTCTAATAGTACAGTTCCAGGTCGCTTAAACACTGTGGCATCAATTGCTATTCAAGATTTAGCAACAGGTGCAATCCTTGAAGAACAAACAGTCGGCGCGTTACCAAATAATCAGCGTGGAATCACAGTTCAATCTAATTTAGATGCTTCGTCTAAATTCAGAATGGTCCTTAAAGTTCAACGAACTGGGGCTTTAGTTGCTGGTGGACAAATCAGCTTTTCTAAATCAGCAGTTTACGACAGAAAATCTGTCCAGAACGAAGACATTGCACGTTTATCTGATGTTAACGCGGTTAAATTAACCGTTGCTAATTCAACTGGTATGAACGCATCAATGACTTTAGTTGATAACACAGAAGACTTTGCAGATCTTAAAACAGTTTACGCAGTAACAATCCACGAACTTGTTGGCGACGATCGTACAACTTTAACTAAAGTTGACGTATCACGTGAACAATTGCGTGCGAGCTTAGATACATTAAACCTTTCACAATTGTTAGGCTCAAAAGCCAATGCAGCATTACGCAAAGGTAAACAATTACGTTTACACATTGCTGTAACTCGCACTGGTGATGCTGGCAGCTTGGTTTCAAAACCAATTCAATTGGTTGTTAAAGCGAGTATTTCGATTAAGTAAGCTTTAACTTAAATTATTCTGTCCTACAAAAGGGAAGGTCCATAAATGGCCTTCCCTTTTTTTATTTCTTGTCTTCGCAAGGATGGCTTTATCTAATAGATCTATGAAACCTGCACGACTTCCTCATCGATTTATTGCTTCAATGATTGATTTATTTTTGATCGGATTTATCTGGGCCGTGGTCGCTTCGATTATCGTTTTAGCCGTGGCATTTTTGTTTAACGATCAAATTGCAAGTATGAGTCTTGATTCCGACTCGTTGGCCACAAATCCACTGTTTATTTTAATCACATTTTGTTTCATTATTTTGTCGTATTCAATAACGTTTCATACTTACTTCATTTCAATGGAGACTAAGTCCGGGCAAACGGTTGGAAAAAAAATGATGCGAATAAAAGTAGTCTCTTTAGATGGCTCGCCAATTACTAAGCGACAAGCGATTTTTCGCGATGTTGTAAAGGTTTACTTTGAACTAACACTGACCATTCCGTTGCTTTACATTTTTATGAATGAAAAACGCCAACGCCTTGGCGACAAGTGGGCGCAAACCTTGGTCATAGAACACCTCAAATAAAATTTTTAAAATCTGATGATTTCTGAAGTAGATTCAGGCATAGTAGCTCCTATGCTTACAAAGGATCCTCTTCGCCATCATTTAGCTGAAAATTTATTTTTAGCCGTGCAAAAACTTGCTCCAGAAATTACGTTCGACGAAATTTACTCAAGCTTAGTTTTACCACCGAACCAAGACATGGGACACGTGGCCTTCGGCTGTTTTATTTTAGCTAAAAAATTAAAAAAAGCACCTCCAATGGCCGCCCAAGAAATCAAAGCCTTACTTGAGCTTTCTGCAAATGAGGTCACTGCCGAATGCGCTGGGCCCTATATTAATTTTAAATTTTCTGCGCCTTTACTATTTGAAAAAGTTCAGACGATGCAAAATATCCTGAAAGAATCCACCCCGCTGACTAGCCAGAAAAATAAAGTGATGATCGAATATTCTCAACCAAATACGCACAAAGAACTGCATGTAGGTCACATGCGAAACCTGTGTTTGGGAAATGCGCTGGTTCGCTTGCAGAAAAAACTTTATGGCTCTGACCAAGTTATCGGTTCAACTTTTCCTGGAGACGTCGGAACTCATGTGGCGAAATGTCTTTGGTATATTAATCGGGCCATTGATCCTAAAGAATTTGAACGCATCAGCAAAACACCTGAGCGCGGCGAATGGCTTGGGAAAATGTACTCAACAGCAAATGCTCTGTTAGAAGATGAAGCAAAAACGGAACGATTCGAAAAGAACAAAGCAGAACTGACAGCCATATTAAAAGAACTCGAAAATCACAGCGGCCATTATTATAATTTATGGAAAGAAACTCGGGAATGGTCCATTGATTTAATGAAGCGGGTTTACAAATGGGCCGATGTTGAATTCGACCGATGGTATTGGGAATCTGAAGTGGATGCTGATTCTGTAAAAACCGTTAAAAAATATTTTGCCGAAGGAAAATTGCAAGAATCCCAAGGTGCCATAGGTTATGATTTAGAAAACGAAAAGCTTGGCTTTTGCATGCTACTTAAAACTGATGGCACAGGACTCTATGCCACTAAGGACTTAGAACTCGCGCGCCGAAAATTTAATGATTTTGGAATCAATCAGTCGATCTACGTCGTTGATCAACGTCAGGCTCTGCATTTTAAACAGGTCTTTCGCATTTTAGAAATTTTAGGATTTGAACAAGCCAAAAATTGTGTTCACCTCCAATATAATTTTGTCGAACTTCCTGATGGCGCCATGAGCTCACGCAAAGGCAACATTATTCCGCTGATGCAATTAGTGGATCAGATGAAGCAAACGATTAAGACTCAATTTTTAGAAAAATATAAAAACGAATGGTCCGATGACGAAATTAATTTAGTCGCCAATCAAGTGGCTTCTGGCGCCATCAAATACGGAATGATCCGCCAAGATTCTAATAAAAAAATCGTATTCGAAATGGCCGAATGGCTTAAAGTCGAAGGCGAATCTGGCCCGTTCATTCAGTACTCGGCCGCTCGAATTAATTCGCTGATTCAAAAATTTGGCAAACCAGACATCGATCTAAAATTTGCAAAACTGCTTACGCACAATAGCGAATTAAAACTGTTGAATCATATCAGTCAGTTTATGATGGAAATCCAGTACGCCGCTGGAAATTACAAGCCTTCAACCCTGTGCACGTACCTTTACGAATTAGCAAAAAAGTTTAATGGCTTTTATCACGACTGCAGTATCGGCCAAGCCGAAACTCCTGACTTGCAGAAAGCTCGGCTTATGCTCACGCAAATGACTTTAAAAACTTTGACTGATGGCTTACAACTTTTAGGAATACCTGTTCCACAAAGAATGTAAATTCCAGGTATAAACCTTGCAATTTTATTGAAACAGTAGATCCGCACGGCTCTACGCTCGCTTGACCTATTGTTTTTGCCCTATTTTGGCCCTTGTCAAAAGTGTCAACACGGAGATTAAAATGCTATTGAGATGCTTATTTCGAATTATTCTATTCTTGGGCTTACTACCTCAGACTGTGATGGCCTCAAATGCCTGTATCGATCTGTTTTTACAAGACGGTCTTTTGACACCCTACCAACTCCAGGACGCCAGTGATGCGCGCGGTGGAAATTCAATTCTTATTCTGGGTGGTCGCTATTCAGCTAAAGAAATTTCGGCTACAAATAATCAGCTTATTCGCGAGCTTACAAACAAATTTACAAGCACATTTTACGTTCACGGCGACCGCAATCCGCGCCCAAAAATGCCGGTAACGGTAGAACTACCGCAGCAAAAATTAGAAAATGCAAAAACGATTGAAGAAATCCGCACAATCATCAACGAAACGATTAGAGAATCCATTTTTTCCGCATTAAATTCTTACGACAAAGCTCAGGGGCAACCTGAATTGATCGTCGGGGGTAATACAGCCAAGAAAAGTACCGATGCACATGTTCCTCGTGACCTCTACGAATTGTTACACGCAAATTCCCTCCAGTTATGGAGTCCGAACAATGTCGTTAGTCAGTTTGCATTTGTATTTACCAACGTTCAAAAAATTATTACTGCTCTGTCTACGCCAGATAAAGCAAATAAAATATCTCCAAACTTAAGATCAGTTTTGGCGACTCTTATAGATTTTATGGAACCGGCTATTATTCCTACGGCAAATAGACCGCAATTTGAAAACGGCGCCTACGATAATCTTGTTGACTCCCAAGCACGCAATTACACGGTCGCAATGGTACTTTCAGATCAGCAAATTGTCATGATGGGTTACAATGTGAAAGATCTTGGCGAAGACACGGTCGCCCAGCGTTTTCGCGCCATAGTCGAGCGCCAAGGAGCTTCGGTTAAAAACGTAATTGGAGTTCGTCAAAATTAAAAGACAATCTAACAACGAAGGGCTGTTTGCTGATTTACTAATCCTTGGCTCATCACCAGCTCCTATTAGCTCATCACATCCGTCATTTTGCCCTTGCGGCCCATAAAACTCAGAGTTAAAACTATCTGTGAAATCCAAATCTTTTCCCTCACTAAAGCTTATTAAGTAAGCACGTGCTTTTACGGGTTAAGTGAGTTGGATATCTTAAGGAGCTCCCAGTGTTTGACCCTATTTCTAAAAGCGAACAAAATAATCCTGCTCCAACTGCGGACTCAACAACACCTCAATCAAAAAATAAATCCTTAAGGTACCCAAAACCAGAATGGCTCAAAGTCAAAGCCCCGATCGGCGAAAATTACACACGCATTAAAGAAATGCTGGGCGAATTAAAATTAGCGACTGTTTGCCAAGAAGCCAAATGTCCAAACATGGGCGAGTGTTGGTCTGGCGGAACTGCAACGTTTATGTTGATGGGCGACACTTGCACACGTGGTTGTAAATTCTGTCACGTCAAAACAGGTAACGCAAAATTAGGATTGCCGCCCGTTGATCCATTCGAACCAGAAAAAGTGGCTTACTCAATTTCGCAAATGAAATTAAAATACGTTGTGATCACATCTGTTGATCGTGACGATATGCCGGATCAAGGTTCCGATCACTTCGCTCGAACTGTAACCACTGTAAAAAAATTAGATCCCGATTTGATCGTTGAAATTTTAACACCTGATTTCCGTGGCGAAGAAAATCTGATCGCGCATTTAGCAGAATCTCGTCCGCATGTTTTTGCTCACAATATTGAAACCGTCGAGCGCTTAACTCCACGTGTACGTGATCCACGCGCGAAGTACCGTCAATCACTACGCGTACTTCAAGCCGTTAAAGAAGTTGATCCAAAGATCTACACAAAATCTTCGATCATGTTAGGGCTTAGCGAAACAGAGGAAGAAGTTTTACAAACACTTCATGATTTGCGCGCCGTTGGTTGTGACGTTGTGACTTTTGGACAGTACTTACAACCTACAGAAAAACATTTAAAAGTTATTGATTACGTTTCTCCGGACAAATTTAAGTGGTGGCAAAAAACCGCTGAAGATCTTGGATTTTTGTACGTGGCTTCGGGCCCATTGGTTCGAAGCAGCTACCGCGCTGGTGAATTCTTTCTACATGGATTAATAAAAAAACAACAGAACAACAATGGGGTACAACATGGCTCTTAATGATATTAAACTTCCTGAATTAGGCGAAGGCGTTACTGAAGGCGAATTAGTTAAATGGCTCGTCAAAGTGGGCGACACTGTTAAAGCCGATCAGACCGTTGCCGAAATCATGACGGACAAAGCCACTGTTGAAGTTCCAACTCCAACCTCTGGTGTTGTCAAAGAACTTTTGTTCAAGCCTGGGCAAATCATTAAAGTTGAATCAACTCTTTTAAAATTAGAAACTTCAGCGGCTGGCGCGACAGCAACTCCAGCTGCAACCCCTCAAGCTCCAGCGAAAGCGGCGACAACCCCTGCACCTTCCCAAACTGCACCAAGTGGTGGCGGTATTAAAGACGTAAAACTTCCAGAACTCGGTGAAGGTGTTACGGAAGGTGAATTAGTTAAATGGTTAGTTAATGTTGGCGATACTGTTAAAGTCGATCAAACTATTGCAGAAATCATGACCGATAAAGCCACTGTTGAAGTTCCAACTCCATTTGCGGGAACTGTTAAAGAATTAAAATTTAAAAAAGGCGAAGTTATCAAAGTTGAATCAACAATGTTAACATTGTCCGGAGCTAGCGGCGCTACAACTATGGCCGCACCAATGCATGCCACAGTTGCAACAGCCGCCATGTCGGCTCAACCTGCACCTGCATCTCAGCCGGTCGCACCAAAACCAAACGGCAGCGATATGCACTTAACCATTTCCCCACCAGTTGCCGACTTTCGCGTTTTAGCAACTCCAGCCACTCGGCGTTTGGCCCGCGAGGTTGGTGTTGATATCAACGGATTGTCTGGTTCTGGCTTAGCTGGCCGAGTTACTCGTGATGACGTAATGACAGCAAAAGGTTCAAATGGCGCGATGGGCGCGGGCGCAACATCTGCAGGCGCACCAATGTTACAACGTCCAACACCAGCATATACATCGACTAATGCCAGCCTTGAAGAACGTGTTGATCTCATCGGTATCCGTAAAAAAATTGCACAAAATCTTCAGATGTCAAAATCGATTATTCCACATTTTACTTTAATGGATGAAGCGGACGTAACTCAGTTAGTTCACCTTCGTGAAACACTAAAAGAATTTGCGGAAAAAAATGGGACAAAAATTACTTATTTACCATTTGTAATTAAAGCCTTAATTTCAACAATTCGCGATTTTCCAATGTTTAATGCGTCTATTGACGATGCGGCCTCGCAAATCGTTTATAAAAAATATTTTAATATTGGTTTCGCGGCAGACACTCCAAATGGTTTAGTTGTGCCAGTCATCAAGCACGCGGATCAAAAATCAATTTTAGAAATTTCTAAAGAAATTATCGATCTTTCAAAACGAGCGCGTGATGGAAAATTAAAACCAGACGAAATGAAAGGCGCTTGTATCACAATCACTAACATCGGTTCTGTTGGCGGCACATATGCGACTCCAATCATTAACCATCCAGAAGTGGCCATTTTAGGAATGTATAAAATCACTGATAAACCAGTCCCTAAACCCGATGGTGGCGTAGGCTTTATTAAATCAATGAATTACACAGTGACTTGCGATCACCGTTTAATC
>JAYVHE010000156.1:0-20887 GCA_043771495.1 Bdellovibrio sp.
ATGTTGATCGGCAATCCTCTACGGTGGGTTTTATTCATGACCCCAAACAAAAGTTGATCAACACACTGACTTTAAGAACCGCCCAAGACAATACAGAAACAATTTTATTTTCTAAATTATGGGTTGATGGTGCGATTTCGTATGCCGCACAAAAATTACAAATTCAATTTTCTGCTGAATCTGGTGTCATCTTAGGCCGCGTCGTTGATAACGGAGTTCCAGTCGAAAATGTACGAGTCACAATTGATGACCAGCCTGGAATCGAAGTTTTTTATTTAGATGATTTTTGGATTCCTCAAAACGAGAAACAATCGACGTCTAAGAACGGATACTTTTTTATTCCTGGTTTAAGCCGTGGTTCATACCAAATTTCAGCATTCGATATTAGTTATAATAAAAACAAAGGCTCACAATTATATGTTGTTGATGAAAACGCTTTAAGTTACCAAGAACTTAATTATCAAAAGAACGCCACACAATTTGCTCTATTTAGTTATGACGCGTTCACAAGCCAACCAATGCCGACTGAACTTATTTTACCAGGCATGGAAGATATTGTTTCTATCGATGAATCTGGCGAAATGAAAATGCGGGTTAATTATAAAAACGGTATTCAAGAACTTGTAAATCGTCCACCGAATCGCGATTATTTAGCTTACACATCAGTCCGTGCTGGCAGTGAAAGCTTTAGTTACTTTCCGCAAATTTCTGAAAATTGGTTAAAGTTAATTTCTGAAAAAGCAAAAATTAGTGTCGATTTAGACAAAAGTGTTTTTATCGCATTCACCGCAACTCCAGAATTTACAATTATGTTGGCCGACGAATCGTACGACACTCGAAACGCAATTTATTTTGATTCAAAAGGCGAATTAGCCCAGACACCAACTATTGGTGGTGGCGCAATATTTTTTAATATCGGCGAAGGACTGCATGAAGCCGTTGTTAATGAATCCATTACCCAAAAAGTGCATTCACGCGCATTCTACGCAAAGCCAAATCGCATTTATCTATCAGTATTTAATTAGCAGTATTTAATAAATTTATACGCCAAAATATTCGCGCACGCGTGATTTAAAATAATCGCCGCGGTCTTCGAAGTTTTTGAATTCATCTAAACTTGTTCCGCCAGGGCTTAATAATAGTATGTCGTTTGGTTTTAATTCCTTAAAAGTGTGATCCAGAGCTATCGATAAAGTCGGATAGATTTTTCCAGAAAGATGAGACTTTTCTTGGGCCTTTGTGCCACACTCGCCAAAAAATATAAATTCGACAGATTTTGAAGATTTTAATTTTCCTAATTCATGCCACGGCAAATTTTTGTCTCGCCCTCCAAGCAATAAAAATAGTTTTCCTGAGTCTTTTAATTTTTCCTCGGCTGCAGATGTAGCAACAACAACGGATTCCATTGCGGTGGCCTTGCTGTCATTAATGAATAAAATATTTTTAAAGACACCAACGGACTCTAAGCGATGTGACAAACCAGAAAATCGTAAAGTATTATTTATGCTGGCTTGTGGCCACTGTAAATAAGCAATCATCGATAAAACTAAAGCGACATTTTCACGATTGTGGCTTCCTAGTAAGGTCGCTTTTTTTAAAGAGTCTTGCAGCTTAGAATCAAATGCCGAAGTTTTTTCGACGGGACACGAAGATTGCTGCAAATATTTAATTACATCAGCAGAGTCACCATTTACGAAACAGACTTTTTCAGTCTGTTTCGTAATTTGGAATTTGGCTTGGTAGTAGTGGTCTAAGGAGTCGTAGCGTTCTAAGTGGTTTGCCGATAAATAAGTAATTCCTGAAAAATCTAGTTTTAGTCTTTCACTATTTTCTAATTGGTAACTCGACAGTTCTAAAATAACCCATTGGGCTTTAGGTTTTTCCGCGAGTAAGTCCAAGGCATATTGCGAAAAAGGAATCCCTAAATTACCGCCAACAAATACATTGGGATCAATAGCCGAAGCTGCTGCGCCCAGAAGTGAAGTCACAGTGCTTTTGCCAACTGATCCAGTAATACCTATTATTTTTTCTGTGGTTAAGTATTCACACGCCAAATTAATTTCAGAGGTAAGTTTCCACCCGCGCGACAATAATTTTTGTACGCCATCACTTTTGATACTAATTCCGGGCGAGAGCACTAAAACTCCCGCCGGCTTCTGTAAAAGCGTTTCAAAATTACTAGAAGCAATTTTATCGTCGTATTGAAAAATGAAGTCCTTGTTTATATTTCTTTTCAATAAAAGGTTGTAGGCGGCCTGTCCGCTTTTACCTAGTCCATAAACAATAAACGTCTGATTTTCAGGATTCATATTGCGGATTAAAGCAAATTCGATAATCATTGTCACTATGAGTCTGTACACCGCAATTATCAGCGATTTACATTTGACCGACGCCGAGCCCTCAAGGCCACGACATAAAGTTCGGCATCCACTTTGGAAAAAGTTTAAAACAAAAACTTTTTTTATCGACCATGCATTAGTCGAATTTGTAAATCATATTCAAGAAACTGCGGAAGCCTCTGAAGCAAATCCCCGCATTGAGCTTATTTTAAACGGCGACATTTTTGATTTTGACAGTGTTATGGCATTGCCAGAAAAACAGCTCTATTCAATGAGCTGGATCGAGACCCGACGCGGACTATTTCCCAAAGAAGACCGTTCTGTTTTTAAAGTAAACGTAATTTTAGAAGAGCATAAAGAATTTATCACCGCTCTTTCTGAATTCGTAAAAAAAGGTCACAAATTGGTTTTTATTCCCGGCAATCACGATGTCGAAATGCATTTTGAAAAAGTTCAAAAAAGTATTATCAACGCCTTGGGATTGAATCCATTAGAAAAACAAAGAGTTAAATTTGTTAGTTGGTTTTATATCAGCAATGACGACACGCTGATTGAACACGGCCATCAGCAAGATCCATATTGTATGTGTGAAAACCCACTGAATCCATTTTTAGTGGACTACAACGAACTTATGATTCGGCTACCCTTTGGAAATGTGGCGTGCCGATACATCATGAATGGTATGGGATTATTTAATCCTCATGTTGAAACCAATTATATCATGTCGTTATCGGGTTATTTAAGATTCTTTTTTAAATACTTAATGAGAGCTCAACCGTTGATTATGTGGACCTGGCTTTGGGGTTCCGTGGCGACATTAATTCACGTTATTGCTGATCGCTTTTCAACTCCATTTAAACCCTCTGAAAGCATCGAAGACCGCGTGGAAAAAGAAGCCATTAAATCAAATACAAAACCGCGTGTGGTTCGCGAACTCCAAGAACTGTTTGCCATCCCTGCTGTCCAAAATCCATTTATGATTGCCAAGGAACTTTGGCTAGATCGACTTTTTTTAATTATGGCAGGATTGCTTGGGGCTTTGTTCATTGTTCAGCAGTTAAAAAATATTTTTGGAATTTCATTATTTTGGGTTTTCTTGCCGATTTTATTTTTAATGCCGTTTTTTCTTTTTTACGCTCGTTCAGTCAGTTCACTCGTAGGTGCATATAAAGAACCAGACGAAGAATTGTTTGCCAAACAATCCGAAGTTACTGGCGTCAGTCGGATTGTTTACGGTCACACACATATTCCAAGACACGAATATTACGGTGCCGTTGAGCATTTAAATTCAGGAACTTGGTCGCCTGGATTTACCGATGTAGAATGTACAGTTTCTGAAGAGCGTAACAATTTTGTGTGGATTACTCCAAACGCAGAAAATCCCGAAATTCGAAAAGCCGAACTTAAACAGTTCTTTGCCCAGTCAACTAAGAAGGCACAGGCGCTTTAAATGCAAGTTCATTCAACGGGACTAGAGCCAGTTAAAGTGTTTTCTAGAATCGATTTAGATTCGACCTGGTTGCAAACTAGCAATTATATTCAAAGAGGATTTTTAGTTTTAACGGCAATAGTTGTCCTTATGCAAATTGCATTTCAGGAAATTTCAGAATTAGATTTTTACGGCATCTACTTTTATGCAATATTTGCTTTAATTTTTTTGGTTCTATTTTTTTTTCCAGTTGTGGAGTCAGCAACGGTAAAAATTCCCCAAAAAGGCTATCAGCGGTATGTGATTATTGCTGTGCTTTTCATCCTATTTACCTTGGTTAAGATCTATTTTAATTCTTGGGTTCCGCACAGGGAAGATGAGCTTTATCAATTGGTCGGCGTTCGTGATTTTAATCCAATTACCACTGCATTCAAACAGCAACATCCTCCATTGTCTTACATTTTTAGTGCGGCAGGGGAAAGACTTTTTGGAACGTCGATGTTGGGATTACGATTTTTTAATCATATTATTTCTAGTTTTTTGTTTGTTCAGTTTTTTTTAGTTTTGAAAGTCTTTAAACTCAGTACCATTCGTGCTATTGTTTCTACTTTTTTATTTTTTCTGACCCCTTTTGTGTTTAATTATTCTATTGAATCTAGGCCTTACGGTTTGGGATTATTGCTTGGATGCTTTTTCATTGTGGAGTTTTTTTTAAATTTGCTATTTTTTAAAAATTTGAGTCTAACGGTAGCTCGTATTGCAGCTGCGGCGACATTATTGTTAATGGCGATCGGATTTCAAGCGCCCATTTTTATTTGCACGGCGGCTTCGTATTTAATTTTAATGTTATTCGCTAGCAAAGTCGATAGGTCAAAACTGTTGGCTATTTTTGGTGGATTAGTTTTGTCGCTATTATTATTAATTCCTATCCAGAAAAGAATTGTTGAATTTTCGGGTCAATATATTAAGAGCAGTGAAAATCTTTCTACACAAATTTATGAGTCTATTCTCAGAATTATTAATTTACGAATTTTTTATGGTTTTACCACATTACAAATTGGAATAATTGCGATTACGGTTTTTATATTTTTGATTGGCTACTTGCTATTTAAACGTTTCAAGTTAGTCCCTAAGAAAATGGAACCTACCCAGCCTATATCTCAGTATTTGATATTAGCACTTACTTTTTTTCTGGCTTCGATAATCATGTTATTCGTTTCAATCGGTGCTTTTGTACAATTTGTTAATTGGGACTTTAAAGAACGGTACGTCCTTTTAGGAACATTACTTCTTTGTTTAAGTGCGATCTTTGCTTTAAATTTTTTTACAGACCACGTAAAAAAAAGATTTTCAAAATTAATTAATGACCAATACGCCGATCAAATTTATGTGTTTTTGGTTTTAGGAATCATTACCTTTTATGTTCTAAATCCGCATTGGGTTTTTCAAAGACGATTCGAAAGATCGTCGATAGAGATTGTACTTAAACAAATTCAACCTAACGATATTTTTCTACCTATCTGTAAACCTCCTGCAGGCTGTTGGGACTATAATTTAGACTTAGATTTTTATTCTAGATCACATCAGCTGAAAGTACCTGAAAACATGTTGAATCCTTATTACTATTTTTTAAAGAATTGGCGGCAAATAAAGGATCAAGACTCTTTATTTGTTCACTTAAAGTATCCTTCAGGAATTAGTTTGCCTGAAGATTTACAATCAAAGAAAGTACTACACTCGCACTACGAAACTTATTTGATAAAGCTAGAAGGTCCTGAAAAGACTGAACAGTTAAAAAGACTGTTAGATTTAATGAAAAAAAGTATACCTAGCGGACGGATGGAAGAATACGCCGCGGCTTATGACTTTGAAACAATTATTAACCCGGCTGCAAGTGTTCATAAGCAAGGCCCAGCTACAAAAATTAATGCTTGGCAATAATCACCAATTGCCATTCAAAAAAGTTTGAATCAGCAAACCGAATAATCAGGATTATGAAGCCCTAATGACTCGCCGCATAATAATTAAGACATTAAAACCAAAAGTAATTTGTATTCGACTATAGGCTGTGTCAGCATTTTATATAAGTGAACTACGTTTTAAACGGTTTTTAAATCTAATTAAATCACCGGAGGATTTATGTCAGAAGATATTTTAGTTGTAACCAGTAAAGTTAAAAAATACATCAAAGAAAAAGGTCAGATGAACACGTCGGCTGAAACAATTGATATTTTGTCTAAGGCCATGGAAAAACTTTGCGTAAAGGGTATTGAGTCTGCAAAAGCAGATGGTCGTAAGACTGTAATGGCTCGCGATATTATTATCGACCACATTTAATTTTTTTTAAATTTGATTAAGAATCTAAGCAATAGACTTCAAAGCCTATTGCTTTTTTTTTGCGTAATAGTCCTTCTTTTTACCATTGCACCAAAGACATGGGGATAATTTCCCGATGTTATTGACCCAACCCCACTATAAATCATCTCAAATAAGCTGAATTTTTGCAGCGAATACTAATATGAATAAACATGCAAAAAATGAATTAGTGTTTTTAATGGGGCTGGGCGCTTTAGCTGCCCTTTTTTTAAAACAAAAAAAAGTTTCAGCGGGATTGGGAATTGGTGCTGCGGCACTAGCGCTGTCCCAAATTAAAAAACCAGAATCCTTTCGCGGTAAAGTTGTGGTCGTTACCGGAGGCTCGCGCGGGTTAGGATTAGCGATCGCTCAGCGATTTGCTATTGAAGGTGCGCGAATCGTTTTAATTGCGCGGGAATTTAAAGAACTCGAACGGGCAAAACATTCTTTAGAAATGCATGTGCCTGCGGATCAAATTTTAATTGCTCCGTGTGATATTACCGATGACGAAGAGCTATCTTCAACGTTTGTAACGACCATTCGAAAATGGGGCCAAATCGATGTGCTGGTCAACAATGCTGGCGCCATCATCGTTGGACCATTTGAATCCATGAGTATGGAAGATTTCGAAGCGCAAATGAAATTGCATTTGTATGCAAATATCCGCGCTACACAAAAAGTATTGCCACACTTTCGCCGAAATGGTGGCGGACGAATTATAAATATTTGTTCAATGGGTGGTAAGGTCGCGGTACCTCATATGTTGCCATATGATACTTCAAAGTTTGCGCTTGCAGGATTTTCTCAAGGCATTACAGCCGAATTATCTAAGGAAAATATTTCAGTGACGACAGTCTACCCGACACTCCTTAGAACGGGTTCACCTATTCAGGCGGTCTTCAAAGGCGACGCTAAAAAAGAATTTTCGTGGTTTGCAAATGCAGATGTAATGCCTGGGCTATCATTAGACCCAAGTGTTGCCGCAGAAAAAATTGTCGAAGCCTCGCGTGAACGAAGATCCGAATTAATTCCGTCATTCATAGGGCGTTTACGAATGGTCGTCGGCACTGTTTTGCCAGAACTTATGTTGGTGACTATGGGAATAGTGAATCAGTTGATGCCTAAGGGTAAAAATAAAACTTATAAAACCGGAGCGCAGTGCTTAACGGATGATACCTATTTAACTAAGGGTTTAAAGCAGGCTTCGCGCCACGCCGAAGAATCTTGGAATCAAAAGCAAAAAGGCGATCCTGAATTTAATTTAGGGTTACATTAAAATATCATTAGCACACGTGGAACTTTTTTACTAAATTACCTGTCAAAACTAAATACAGCTACAGATTTCTAAATCTAAGGTATTATGACTGCACTACAAAAAAACGATTTATTTATGGAGAGAAAAATATGAAACACGTCATTTGTCTTTTAGCGGCTTCTGTTTTAACAAGTTTTGCAACTCATGCACAAAGCTCTGGGTTTTCATCGATTCCGACGTATTCATGGACTACACTTTCAGGAATTTCAACAGAAAGTTTAATTACAAGTGATGAAGCCGATGTTAAAATTGAAATTTGTAAGGCTGCTTTAGAAAGTGCAGAAGCATTAATAGTACCTACAGGCCAAAAAATTGTTGAACGAAATGCTTGTGTAAAGAAGAAATTTTATGTGGACAACAATAATTCAATAGCCAAAAACTATTTCACCGAAGGGTCTTTCAAATTTTTAAAAAATGAAAGTTGTAAATAGTAGCAAGCAACTGAATCTTTAAACCTTTTCAGCTTTTAGATTTTTAAACCCCAACATAATCGAAACGGCATCGATTTCTAGAGACGTAAGAACTAGCGGCATTGAGGCCGAATTCGCGGTTACGTTTTAATTCTTAGTACACAATAACGTTAAATTTATTTCTATCTTATCTTCCTTATTTAAGTAATTTTAAAAAATCATCCCAGGAAATCATTTTCACACCAAGAGATTCAGCTTTATCAATTTTAGATCCACCGTCTTCGCCGATAACTAAATAGTTTAATTTTGACGAAACGCCAGACAAAAGCTTTCCGCCATTTTCCTCGATCATAGCGTGTGCTTCATCGCGCTTAACGGGCAATGTGCCAGTAACAACAAAACTTTGACCACTGAGTTTTCCAGTTGATGAGCGTTTTTTTTCTTCAAATGTAATTCCCGATTTTAAAAGTTCAGCGATTTCTTTTTGATTTCTTTTTTGCTTCAGCCACTGCAGGATCGAGGCAGAGACTTTGGGGCCAATCTCGGGAATTTTTTCTAATTCGTCGGCTGTTGTTTCCATCATAGCTGGCATTTTTAAATAGTGATCGGCCAATAGCTTTGCCGTTTGTTCACCGACAAAACGAATTCCTAAACCATAGATAAAACGATTCAAAGTTGATTTTTTTGAAGCTTCAATCGATTTTAGAATGTTATCAACAGACTTTTCCCCTTGTCGGTCAAGTGCTAGAAGGTCTTCTTTCTTTAATGTATAAAGATCACTTGCAGACTTAATTAGTTCTTTTTCAACAAGGATTTCAATCAGCCGATCGCCAACTTTTTCCATGTTCATCGCACGACGGGATATAAAATGTTTTATGGATTCCGTAATAATTGCCGGGCAGAACGCATTCGTACACCTAAGCACAGCTTCGTCTTCGGCTTTTTCAGCTTTAGAGCTGCAAATTGGGCATTCGGTAGGAATAATAAACGCCTTTGCATTTTTTGGACGTTTTTCTAAAACAACCCGAACGACTTCTGGAATTACATCGCCGGCACGTTGAATAATAACAGTATCACCGATGCGAACATCTTTTTTAGAAAGTTCATCCTGATTGTGCAAAGTTGCATTGGTAATTGTAACACCACCAACTTTAACGGGTTTCATAATCGCAACTGGTGTAAGTGCGCCAGTACGACCAACTTGGACATCAATTCTTTCAATTATGGTCTCAGCTTGAACTGGTTGGAATTTCGCGGCAGTGGCCCAGCGGGGACTGCGTGCAACTAAACCTAAATCATCTTGTAGTGAAAACTTATTAACTTTAATAACGATGCCATCAATATCAAAAGGCAATTCTGAACGCTGCTTTTCAATCGAATTATAGTATGCGACAATGTCTTGAATGTTGTCGCTGACGCATACTAGTTTTTTCTCAACAACCGGAAAACCTAATTTTTCTAATTTGTCCTCAAGTTGCTTTTGTGTTTCAAATTTAATTCCCTCGTAGTCACCTGTCGCGTATGCAAAAAAACTTAATTTTAATTTCTCACCGTAAGATGGGCCTTCGAGTCTTCGAATGGCTCCAGCCGCAGCATTTCTAGGATTAGCAAAAGTGAATAAATCATTTTCTTCTAAAAATTTATTTAGGCTCGCAAAATCTTCTTTTAAAATGATCACTTCGCCGCGAACTTCTAAAAGCTCTTTATGGTTAATTTTTTCAGGTATTGATCTAATTTTTTTTACATTTAGTAAAACATCTTCACCTACTGCGCCGTCACCGCGAGTTAGCGCACGGACAAGTTTGCCGCCCTCATAAACCAGCTCCATAGACAATCCATCGAGCTTCAGTTCGGCAAAATATTCAATGGCAACATTTTCAGATTTATCAATTCGCAAAAACTTTTTGACCCGTTCATCAAACTCAACGATGTCATCCGTGTTATAACTATTTGCCAAAGATAACATCGGTTTGCGATGCTTAACTTTTTTAAAGGGTGAATTTGCTTCTCCGCCTACTTTTTGGGTTGGCGAGTCCGAAATGTCTAAATCTGGATATTTAGACTCTAGGTCGATGAGCTCTTGAAACAGCTGGTCAAAGTCAAAGTCAGTAATCTCCGGTTTGTCCTTAGAGTGGTAAAGACGGTTGTGACGCTTAACCTCTTCTTTCAAGGTTTTATGTTTTGATAAAATGTTGTTGTTAATGTTCTTGTTCGCCATTGCCATTTCCACTAATATAACCGAATGATTGATCTAAAAACGATTCACAGAATTGCACAACTGGCGCGGCTTCAAGTCAACGAAAATGAAGCGCAACAATACGCAACTCAACTAACAAAAGTTCTAACTCACTTTCAAGAAATTTCAACCATTGATACTTCTAAAATTGAGCCTTTAATTACGCCAACGGAGATCACTTTAAACTTACGTGACGATGTTGCGCGGCACGAATTCACGACTGAAGAGTTATTAAAAAATGCTCCTGACAAAATGGGACAACTCTTTAAAGTACCACCAGTTATTTAGGGGCCAATATGAATTTAGAATCAGCTTCATTTTCAGCAGTTGCACAAGCCGTAAAATCGAAAAAAATTTCTGCCACTGAAACGGCGCAGTTTTTCCTAAATCGTATTGAAAAATTGAATCCAACACTGAATGCATTTATTCGACTTAATCCAGAATTTATCAACGACGCCAAAAAAATTGATGCCGAAATTGCTAAAGGCAATGACCCGGGACCGCTGACAGGAGTTGTATTTGGCATTAAAGACATGTTGTGCACAAAAAATTTGACAACAACTGCCGGCTCAAAAATGTTAGAAAATTTTGTTCCACCTTACGATGCTACCGTGGTTGCGCGTCTTCGAAAAGCCGGAGCTATTGTTGCGGGAAAATTAAATCAAGATGAGTTCGCCATGGGCTCAAGTAATGAGACCTCGGCATTTGGCATGTGTAAAAATCCGTGGAATACGGAATATGTACCTGGTGGATCTAGCGGTGGATCAGCGTCGGCACAAGCCGCTCGATTGGTTATGGGTACGATCGGAACTGATACAGGCGGATCAATCAGACAACCCGCAAATTTTTGCGGAATTACTGGAATAAAACCAACTTATGGACGAGTTAGTCGCTATGGAATCGTTGCTTATGCATCATCGTTAGATCAGGCCGGACCTATGACTTCAAGTGTTGAAGATGCCGCGCGAACCTTGGAAGCCATCTGTGGTTTTGATAAGCGTGACATGACAACATCTGATTTGCCGGTTGAGGCATATTCAAAAGATTTAAATAATTCTATTCGCGGAAAAAAAATCGGAATCGTTAAAGAATATATTTCTGATCAAATTGATTCTGATGTGCAAAAAACATTTGATCGCGCCATTGCAACATTAAAAGAAGGCGGCGCAGAGATTATCGAAGTCAGCGTGCCTATGACTAAATATGCCGTTCCAATGTACTATTTAATTTCGGCCAGCGAAGCGTCTTCAAATTTATCTAGGTATGACGGAGTCAAATATGGTTTTCGTTCTGAATTTAAAGATTTGTCCAGCATAGATCTGGTCGATTTTTATTCGCAGACGCGCAGCCAAGGCTTTGGAACAGAAGTAAAACGTAGAATCATGTTAGGTACGTATTGTTTGTCGTCTGGATATTACGACGCGTATTACAAAAAAGCCTGCCAAGTTCGACGTGTCCTTAAAGAACAATACGCCGAAGCCTTTAAAAAATGCGATGCGCTTTTAAGCCCGGTGTCTATGACTCCGGCCTTTAAAATCGGGGAACGTTCAGCAGACCCATTAAAAATGTATATGAACGATATCTTTACAACGGCAACTAACTTAGCCGGATTAACGGGTATGAGCGTGCCATTTGGAATTTCAAAAGACCGCCTACCGATTGGCGTACAATTGACAGGTTGGCATTTTCAAGAAAAAACCATTTTAAATATTGCTCAGCACTTAGAAAATAATTTTTCAGAGAAAGGACAAAAACCAAATGTCTTTTGAATCTGAAATATACGAAGCAGTTATTGGAATTGAAGTTCATGTTCAGTTAAAAACTCGATCGAAAATTTTTAGTTCGGATCCCACAAATTTTGATTCTTCAGATAATGAAAATATCTCGGAAGTCAGTCTTGGAATGCCAGGATCTTTGCCCGTTATGAATAAAAGCGCCGTTATGATGGCCGCCAAGGCGGGATTGGCCTTGAATTGTAAAGTTCGTGAAAAATCAGTCTTCGCGCGAAAAAATTACTTTTATCCGGATTTACCAAAGGGCTATCAGATTTCACAATATGATATGCCAATTTGCGAACACGGTTACGTCGAGTTTAAAGTTAATGGCCAACATAAAAAAATTGGCATTACCCGTGCCCATCTTGAAGAAGATGCCGGAAAATCCACGCATTCGGGCAGCTATAGTTTAATTAATTACAACCGTGCCGGCATTCCATTAATTGAAATTGTTTCCGAGCCAGAAATGCACAGCGCTGAAGAAGCCGCCGAGTATTGCCGGACCATTCGTGGAATTGTTACATATTTAGAAGTCTGCGATGGCAATTTAGAAGAAGGCTCATTGCGCTGCGATTGCAACGTTTCTGTTAAACGTAAAGATGCTAAAGAATTCGGAACGCGTGTAGAGATTAAAAATTTGAATTCATTTCGGTTTATTGAAAAAGCTGTCAGTTACGAAATTGATCGCCAGATTGAAGTTGTTTCTAACGGTGGAAAAATTATCCAAGAAACCAGACTTTACGATTCAGACAAAAATAAAACCTACACAATGCGGATCAAAGAAGACGCCGATGATTACCGGTATTTTCCTGATCCGGATTTGTTACCGATCACAATCGACGCCGCCCAAATTGCTGCATTTAGAAAAGAAATTCCTGAGCTTCCGTTTTTTAAAAAAGAACGATTCATCACAAGCTTTGGGTTAAACGAAAGTGATGCACAATTACTAACGTCGGAAAAACCAATTGCCGACTATTTTGAAAAAGCTGGCGCGCTCAGCGGAAATCCAAAATCGGCAGCCAACTGGATTATGGTGGAATTACTTCGCGAACTTAAAGATCGCAAAATTAGTTTAGGGAATAGTCCGATTAATGAAGCCCGCTTGGCCGAGCTTATTCAATTAATTGACCAAGGAAAAATTTCTGGAAAAATAGCTAAAACAATTTTTATAGACATGTTCACCAACACCGCCTCACCGGCCGAAATCGTCGATAAAAATGGTTTACAACAAGTAACCGATTCTTCGGCCATCGAAAAGATTATCGACCAGGTTTTAAGTGATAATCCCAGCCAAGTTGCAGAATACAAAGCTGGGAAAGAAAAAGTGATCGGATTTTTGGTCGGTCAAATTATGCGACTATCCAAAGGCCAAGCAAGTCCGGAAGTTGTAAATTCGGTCTTATTAAAGAAATTGAAATCATGAAGATTGCAGCCCTTGATTTAGGTTCAAACACCTTTATTTGCCTCATTTGCGAAGTCGAGAATAATCGGATTACGACGATTTATGAAGACGTTATTGAATTTGTACGTTTAGCAGAAGGCATGCAAAAAACAGACCCCAAACAAATTACTGCAGATGCATTTTCTAGAGCCGAACTTGCGTTTCAAAAATTTCAAGTATTGATTGAAAAACACAAACCGCAACATATTTTGGGAATGGGAACCTCGGCCACACGTGATGCTGCAAACAAAGATCACTTAATCGCCTTGGGGAAAAAATACGGAATTCCAATTGAAGCCATTCCCGGACATGCCGAAGCCGCAATTACAAATCAAGGAGCTCTTTCAAATCGTGAAAGCGCCGAATTGTTAAATAAAAAAATAATGGTTGTTGATATTGGCGGCGGATCGACTGAGTTTATTTTAAGTTTAGGTGGACCGTCCGAAGCAGAAATCGTGAAAGCGCAAAGTTATGATATTGGTTGCGTGCGTATCAAAGAAAAATTTCACCTTGCTCAACCCGTTGAAGACTCTACTTTTTTAGAGGCCCAAGATTTTATTAGCGACAAATTAACAGACTTTAAAATGCAAAACCTACAGGCCGCTTCTGATATTCATGAAATTCTTGCAGTAGCTGGAACTCCAACAACATTGGCTATGGCGCAGTTGAAGACAACAGATGTGACCAAGGTCGAGGGTTTTCAACTCTCAGAGCAAGATCTAAACAATTGGCTCATTAAAACCAAGCGCGCCAAAATTCACGAATTGGTCGATTGGGGAGTTCCGGCAGGCCGAGCTGACGTTATATTAGTTGGGATAATCACATTATTATTGGTCTTAAAAAAGTTTAACAAAATGTCTTTAACAGTTTCCACAAGAGGAGTACGACATGGCATCGCGCTTTTGGTCTACAACCGCCACAAGTAAATTGGCCCTACGTATTCTAATTTGCTTTACCTTTTCATTTGTCTGTTCATCTGCCTTTGCTGCTAAGGATCTTCAGCCGCATATTACTTTTAATAGAGGTAAAATTGAAATTGTCGGTGCTAAAAGCAAAACCAAAAATCGAATCATCACAGTTGAATTTGCTGAAAGCGAAGCTCAACAGCAAAAAGGTTTAATGTATAGAGACACATTGCCTAAAGATGAAGGCATGTTGTTTCTATTCGATAGCGAGCGCACCTTGGGATTTTGGATGAGGAACACTTATATTGACCTAGATATTGCCTATATTGATAAAAATTTTAAAATTGTCGACATTCAACAGATGAAAGCGACGACCTCGTTACAAGTTGAATTTCCGTCCTATCCCAGTAAAAAGCCAGCCCAGTACGCTTTAGAAATGAATGAGAATTGGTTTCAAAAGCATAAGTTCAAAGTCGGGGACTTGATAAGAATTGTTAAAAATTAGACCCATGTCCAGTCTAGAGTAGAGCAGAGTTGCTTTGCGACGTATTAAGCCTGTGATGTAATTGATGCTGTAGTTAATAAACTACAAAGAGAAAGACCGGAGTGTCTTTCGTCACATCAAGGATGAGGGAAGTTATGAAAAAACTGTTGATCGTTTTAGCTCTGTGCGGACTTACGGTTCAAATTACGTCTTGTAAAGCGAAGAATGCACAAGGTGATTCGGAACTCGTAGATAATGCCGACGTAGCAAAAATTGAAGCTGAAGATGATTTCGGTGGTACCTCAGAGGGCGCAATAACAGATGAAGCCGTCACGGACGAATCACTACAGGCAGCACTTGGTGAAACTCCTAACTCTGAAACGCCCGCTCCAGAGGTCGCAGCAAGCTCAGATGCACCAGCTCCAGAGATAGCCGCAGCCCCACAACTTGATGAATTAACATTATCTGATTCCCCAGCAGTTACCGAAATGACGGCGGATCCTTCGACAACTAACTTATCGACGGACCCAGCGATGGCTGAAGCCACTGGAATTACCGAGACACCAATCGTTGAAACACCAGCAGAAAATACAGCATTAACAGACGCGCCAATTTTAACTCCTGAACCCGGCGCAGATACAATGGCTCAAGCTCCAGTAGAGGCTGCCCCGGTTGTAGCGCCAAAAAGTTCATTAAAAAAATTAGCTGACATAGTTCCTTACCAAGAAGGCGAAGGCTGGGTAAACACTGTTTACATCGCTCGTCCTAAAGAAAATTTAAAGCAAATCAGTCAAAAAATTTACAGCGCTGACAAAACTAAAGAATTAAAAGCGATCAATACATCATTAAAATCTAGAGGCCCTCGTGCCGGCGAAAGAATTTACTATATATCGCCGAATCGTCCGATGGATTCATCAAAAACAATTACGTTCTTTGAAGACAATGGAATGATGCCAGAAAATTACGTGGCTCAAAAAGGCGATAACTTAAAAAAGGTCGCGAAAAAACTTTTGGGATATGATGGCGCATGGAGAGAACTATGGATTACGAATCCAGTAGAATCTCAAGGCAAATTAGCTGAAGGCGAAATCATTCGTTATTACAAAACTTCAAGCGCAGTACCGCCAACAGAAATGGTTGCAACAAACAACAACCAAATGAATACTCCGCCGCCAATGCCAGAAAATCCACAGATGGCGCCACCACAAGAAATACCACCACCAACAATGGCAAACAATGCTCCGCCGCCAATGCCTCAGGACATGAATGCGCCTCCTCCTCCTGACATGAATGCTCAGGCGAATATGGCTCCGCCGCCCCCACCAGATTTACCTCCACCACCACCGCCATCGGAACCTCCTCCTCCACCACCACCACCAATGGAAACCGCTCAAGCACCCCAACCACCAACTGAAGGTGGAGGCGAAGAAATGGCTGCCGAAGACACGGGTTTAATTATGGGATTAGATCAAACGCAATTAGCACTAGCTGCCGTTGTTTTGATTGGTTTAGTAGTTATCGTAATGATGCGCGCTCGTAAAAAGAAAAAAGAAGCTGAGCTAGCAGCGATGTCTGAGACTAACGTAATTTAGTTACGGAAAATTAAGATAAAAAAATGAAGCAACCCACAATTTTAAATAAATTGTGGGTTTTTTTATAGAAAGGCACGATTGTGACGATAATAAAGTTACTTAAGGGGATGAGAATGAAGTACGGTTTACGAACGAAAAATATTCTATTGTTCTCGACCGGCTTTATGATTTTAAGTTTACTCTTTCAAAACTGCTCTTCAAGACTGGGCTCCCAGCTTGCTCAGTCCGAAGGGCTTTCTTCAGCGCCTGCCGATTTTTCCGAACAAGACAATATTATTTTCTTAAATCAAAAACCGCCATTAATTTCTAACAAAACTAATGATGTTATCAGGTTCGAGGTTTCAGCTTCAAAAATTAATTTTTTAGAGCATGTTGAATACCAATTGAATTCGGACGATTGGCAAAGGGCCTATGATAACGAAATAATTCTTACGGGTTTAAGTTATGGGGAACAGAGTCTGTTTATCCGAGCCACTTCCAACACGGGAACCAAATCTGAAATTTTGGAATCTTGAACGACCAGCCGTTACCAAATTGTCAATCACCACTGATATTAGAAAATTTAACAAACATTACGGCTTACGAAGTCAAAGTAACTGCCACTGACGTTGCGGGAAATACGCAGTCGCAATCGGTTCAACTGTTTGTTTCTTTCATGGAGCCCACTTATCGCAGTCTGAATGCTCGCGTGTTTTCTCGCCGCTGTGCGGGCTGTCATAATTCGGTGACTTTGTCCGGTGGACTGGACTTAACAACTTATACAAAAGTAGTTTCTGTCATTACGCCAAATGATGCAGCTACAAGCAAAATTTATATGCGAGTATCAGGCTCATCCCCTGGAGCGAATCGCATGCCTTTGGGTGGGGCGCCTTTGAGCGATTTGGAAATTGGTGCAATAGCTGCTTGGATTAATGCCGGTGCTTTGAATAATTAAGAAGATCCGAGTATATCATGAAATATAGGAGCCATGTTCAGCGCATGTATGGTTTTGAAAAAAAGAAAAAGGCCATCTTTTTACGGACGGCCCTTTTAGTGGTTTAATTTAATGTAAAATCTGAAACTATCTACGATACCTTTTTCAAGATGCCATCTAAGATACCACGTTGACCCATACGACGTGTTTCCACGTAATAGATTAAATCATCCACGATTTGAATATCGCGATTGTTCTGTGGTAAAAAACGAATGCCAGCGCCGATTGAATTTTTCCAAACCACAAGTGCTGTGATTTTTCTTTCGCGAGCCGCAACGACGAATGTTAAGTTGATCTTTTCTTCGATACGCAGATCATGACTTGGAATTTCAAGAAAAGCTCCTGAGATGCTAATATTTTTTAGGACACCTTGTGTATCTTGTCGTGCATAACTTCGACGAAAGGACACATCTAGAAACAGTGGTGTTCTTGGTGCCGGCGACTTGTTTGTTTCCACGAGAAACTCCTTTTGGTGATCTTATCCCAGCTCCTATCGGCTAACTTATTGAAAAAGTTAAGAAATTCTCATTTTGAAACACCAGAAAGTTGGGTATTTAGACTATTTATTAGATATTTCAGGAAACTTGACATAAAATAGGACCAAGGTCATATTAGTTCTATCTTAATTAAATAAAAATCACTTATAAAAAGATACTAAAACGATACCTAGATCATTCAACTAAACCATAAACAAAAACAACCAAAACCCAACCTAAAATTTTAAATCACAAAAAATTAAATAAATTTTAAAATTCAAATCAGAAATCTTAAAGAGGAGATTGCTTGGCAAAAAAAGAAGTTATCATAGAGCCGACGCCGAAACGTAAAGGACGCAAACCAACATCAGAATCAGAAGGTATTGCAGATCCAGTTCAAGCCCGAGCCGATGCAATGAGTGCGAAATCAAAATCTGAACCGACTCACGCACCACAAAACACGAATAGTCCACAAACTCCGGCCGCAGCTCCTTCAACGGAAGCTGCAACCACAACTGCTACACCAGCAGCCGCGACTCCTGCGCCAGTTGCGGGAACTCCACTTCCACCAACGCAACACAGTGGTGGTGGCGGACAAGATCACCAACGCAACAATAATCCATACCGCAAATTCGGCGGTGGTGGTGGCGGTGGACAACAAAACCGACATAACAATCAAAATCGTCATAGCAATCAAAACCAAAATAATCCACGCCGTGATTTCAGAAATGACCGTGATCGCGACCGCGGTGGTGGTGGTGGTGCCGGCATTCACCGTGATGAACACGAACAAAATCACAACCAAGGCGCGCAACAACCACACAATCAAAGCGTCCAACAACCACATGATTCAGACATTGATTTAGCAGATATCAATTTAACTGAAGAGGAAAAAAGCTGGTTTAACTCTAAAGATTTAAAATCAAAAAACATCCAAGTATTAACTGAATTAGCAGGTAAATTGCGAATTGAAAACGCCGCAGGCATGCGTCGTCAAGATATGGTTTTTGAAATCTTGAAACGCGCCGCTAGACTGGGCGATATTTTTGGAACGGGAGTTTTAGAAATTCTGCCAGATGGGTACGGATTTTTAAGATCGCCAGATTACAATTATTTACCAGGACCAGATGATATTTACGTTTCTCCGTCACAAATGCGTAAATTTGGTTTACGTACGGGTGATAGTGTTACCGGAACTGTTCGTGTGCCAAAAGAAGGCGAACGTTATTTCGCTTTAACAAAAGTTGATACATTAAATTACGAATTACCAGAAGCCAGCAAAGACAAAATTTTATTTGATAACTTAACTCCGTTATACCCGAATAAAATGTTAAAACTGGAACACATACAAACTGAAATGACGACCCGAATTGTGGATTTAATGAGTCCCATCGGAAAAGGCCAACGCGGTCTTATCGTTGCTCCGCCAAAAACCGGCAAAACAGTTTTATTGCAAAATATCGCAAACGCAATTTCGACAAATCATCCTGAAGTAAAATTGATCGTATTATTGATTGATGAACGTCCGGAAGAAGTAACAGATATGCAACGTACGGTTAAGGGCGAAGTCGTTAGTTCTACTTTCGATGAGCCACCAACTCGTCACGTTCAAATCGCAGAAATGGTTTTAGAGAAAGCCAAACGTTTAGTTGAACACAAACACGACGTAGTGATCTTACTAGATTCTATTACGCGTTTAGCCCGCGCTTACAATACGGTTGTTCCTCCATCAGGAAAAATCTTATCGGGCGGTGTGGATTCGAATGCATTACATAAACCAAAACGTTTCTTCGGAGCCGCTCGTAATATTGAAGAAGGCGGATCTTTAACAATCATCGCAACGGCGTTAATCGATACTGGTTCACGTATGGACGAAGTTATTTTCGAGGAATTCAAAGGTACGGGTAATTCAGAAATTCAATTAGATCGTAAACTCATGGAAAAGCGTATTTTCCCTTGCTTAGACATCAATAAATCAGGAACTCGTAAAGAAGACTTGTTAATTGATAAAGCGGATTTAAATCGTTTGTGGATTTTAAGAAAAGTTTTAGCACCAATGAATGTTGTTGATGCTATGGAATTTTTAATGGACAAAATTGAACGCGCAAAAACCAACGCGGACTTTTTGAAGAGTATGAATGGATAAAAATAAAGAAAAACAGAATCAAAAGCCGGACTATAGCAGTCTAAAACGAATGGCGGTCTTCGCTGTTTTGTTCATCGTGCTTTTGGTTGGTGGATTAATCTTAAAAAAGAAGTTCGAAAACGGCTTAGCGGCCTCAGAAGCTAGCCAAGAAAGTTTTCAAGGCCCTGCCGAATTATCTACGTCGGTTCAAGCAGACTGTCTGCAAACCGCTAAGGATGTCCTTGGCGAAGTGGATTGCAAAGTAAAAGACGAAAAATTTATTGCAGCAATTACGGCCTGCCAATCAGCCAGTTATCAAACGGAAACGGCTGAAGGAAATTTTGCGGATTTAACAATTCATATTTCTGAATGTTATTACGAAAAACAAAACGATCGTGCAGCGGCTATCCAAATTTTGGATAAAACGCAGCAGATCGTTCCTGAATGGGAAGTTTTTCAAGGGCCGATTTCGTGTCCATCTAAACCAATTCTAAATGCGCTTAAAGAATCATATGCGGAATCTAAAAAATTCACGTGTTTAAAATCAGGCGACGTTTCACAAGTTGTCAGCAAACTTCAAAATAAAGAATTTTCTTTGCTATCTGAAATGGTGAAGCCTGGCGAATTAGTGCAGCAAGGTTTTATGGATTCAGATGCGAGTTGCCCAGACACAATGGCGACGATGTTAGATTATTTAGGAAAAATTGCGAAAGATAATGTAACTGTGAAAGAGCTTATCGACGAAAAGCCATCGAAAGAAAAAGTAAACGATCGCTATTTAGAAGTTTACAATGGCAGCAAAAAACTCTTGAATTTACACTTCAAAATCGACGCTGAAGACTGTCTGAATTTTGTTTCATTATTAGCCGAATCTGGCGAATCTTTCGAATAGAAGGTTTTAACTCCACGTTGACCTTTTTCGACGACTCGTTAGGGTTTTAGACACCCCAAATCACTTATTCTCATTGTAAGCGCTCCTTATAAGGCCGAGTAGTTGCATTAAGTAATACCAATTCCGATAAATACGTATAC
>JAYVHE010000157.1:0-7236 GCA_043771495.1 Bdellovibrio sp.
CATTCAAAATTAAATTTAATTCAAGGCGAAGGTCACTATTCACTGCCCATGAATTTTCGAGATCAAATTATTCAAGATTTATTGGACGTTAAATTAGAATTGTAGTCGAATGTCTCTAAGCCAATCCGGGTAGGAGAGATTCGTGAACAAGTTTATTCAAATTATTCTAGCTTTTGGGTGTCTATTTTTATTTTCTATCAACTCTTTGAGCCGTACGTATTTGCCGCCCGGATGTTCCACTTATATTACCTGCAAAGAATCGAAAAATGACAAAGGTGAATTACATGGGGCTCAAACATGTTATCACGCCTCTAAAAAAGACTTGGTATTAATTAAGGCCTATTGGCAAAATGACAAACTTGAAAAAGAGTTTTTCTGTGCTAACGACGATGGCGTTCCAGTGGTTCAGACCAATTACAAAAACGGTGAACTTGATGGCGAACACAAAACTTACAATTCCAGCGAAAAAAAATGGGATTCGGTGATGTTTTACAAAAATGGTCAACGTGAAGGGGTCGCTACAGTCGGTATTTCTGACGGCCGCAAACGAGTGACTCTTTACAAAGACGACAAGGCACATGGTTTTACTCTGATCATCGATAAAAACAAAAAAGTTCTGAATGTAGATGGCTGCACGATCAATGACTCAAGAAAAGACAAAAGTGAATGCGAAAAAATTAAAATCCCAGGTTATGAAAAAGCTATGACCGATTACTTAGAGGCTCAATCAGAAAAAAAAAGTGCCGAACAAAACCGTACAGTTGAAAAAAAGTATTCCAGTGGGGCCTTACAAGAGCGCTACAAAGTCGTTAAAGGTAAGACCGTTGGACAACACGAATATTTTTATGAGAATGGAAAACCAAAGGCCACAACCGAATACAAAGACGGTCAACGAGTTGAAGAAAAAACTTATTTTGAAGATGGCCAGATTGAAAGTCATAATTTTTTTAAAAATTCTTGGAACTATAAAGTGACTGAATATTATCAGAACGGAAAAATAAAATTTGAAAAACTTGAATCCGAAAGCAAAGAAGTCAAATTTTTAACCGATATTATGTACAAACAGTATCATGATAACGGCAAAATTTCAGAACAAGGACACAAACTGCGTGGAACTGACATGTGGGGCGGTGATGGCGTGTTCAACGGAGAAATAATTAACTACACCAAAAGTGGTCACATTCACTCACGATGCACTTACGACAAAGGTAAGCCGACTAAAACATGTTTGCGCGCACCCGAAAACGATGACTATGACTATTTTGAAGACTACAACGGTAAAGGACTCTTAATCAGCAGTCGCGTAGCAGAACGCAAGTCTGATAAACAAGTTAGAAAAATTGAGTACTTTCCAGATGGTTCAACTAAAAGCGAAATGATTGATCCAGACTACGAGAAAAAAATGAAAACGATTAAAAAATAGTTCTAGTTTCTTAAGATAAAAATATCTGAGTAATTGCGGCCTTTTTCTTCGCTATCCATGCCGTAGCCAACCACAAATCGGTCATCGATCGTCTTACCGATATAGTCAGGACGAATCGGTAATTCACGACGAGCCGGCTTATCAAGAAGTGTAACAATTTTTAATGAACGAGGGCGAGAAGCCAACAAACGCTCGCGCAAGAAACTTAAAGTTCGCGCGGTGTCGATAACTTCTTCGATGACGATCACGTCTTTGCCGGTAATGTTGATTGAAATATCTTTGTTTAATCGGATGGCTCCACCTTTTTCAGTGGCTTGTACATAAACAAAATCAACTTGCTGAGGTAGACTAATTTTTCGCATCAGATCAGCAGCAAAGTGAACCGAACCACGCAATGGAACAATAAAAATAATTTCGCGACCTTCGTAATCGGTTTCGATTTGTTCGGCTAACGTTTCAACGAGTTTTTGGATCTCGTCACGTTTTAAAAAAATGACCATTTCGTCTTTTAGCTGAGTTGTCTTTGCTGTCGTTTTGTTTGCCATAAATCTACCTTTAATAATTAAATTTGAATGTCTGTAATTCCAGTTGCTTGGGCCATTTTTAAATAGCGAAGCGCATCTTCGTTTTTAGGTTCAAAACGAATCACATGTTCCCATTGGTCTACGGCTTCTGCAATTTTTTGATTATTATATAATACCATTCCTAATTTCAAACGCGCTCTGTGAGCCTGAGGTTGTGCCTGTAACAGCGCTCGGAGTTCTTGGACCGCACTTTGCGTTTGTCCAAATTGTGAATAACATTCTGCAATCGTCATAGAGATATCTGCTTTGTTCAGCGTTAATTTTTGCGCGGTTTGATATTGCATTAATGCAGATTCAAAACGGTTGTGCTGCAAATATAAATCGCCGAGTTCAACGTGCTTCTGGGCGAATTTTTCGTCCATGTTATCGCTTTGGCGGGCTAGCTTACGTTGATTTATGATGGTTTGGGCTTTTTCAAAAACTTTTTTAGCTTCTTCGTATTTTCCAAGGTCGTTTAAAATAATTGATAATCCGACAGCAGCATCGCAATACTCAGGATCAACTTCTAAAGCTTTACGAAACGTTTTAACGGCTTTATTGAATTGGCCACGATTATAGTAAATGGTCGCTAGCATTTGAAACACTTCAGGATTATTTGAGCTAACAAGAGTGGGCTGATTTAAAATGGGTTCGGCAGCTTTGTAATCACCTTCGATAAAATATTCGCGGGCTTCTTCTAGTAAGCGCAACGTGAACGATTTAGACATGCTTACAAGCCCTCGTTTTTAAGTGTTTCAAATTCAGTACTTTCGGAAAATGATTTTGCTAAAATGGCTTTATGTGTTTTCACTTTTCCTTCGTCGTCGGTTTGTTTAGCGGCGCGAATCACACCTAAGTGCGCGCGTGCATCTAAACCGTGGCCCGAATATTTTTTTAACATGCCTTCGTAACGACGAAGAGCCGAAGAAAAACTTTTTTGTTTCATGTAGAAATCGGCAATATAGAGTTCTTTTTCAGCTAATCGTTTAAATGTGTCGTTTCGATTGTCTAACGCTTCTTTAGCGAATTCCGACTTTGGAAAAAGCTTAATGACTTCATTAAAGTGGTAAATGGCATCAGCACCGCTTGATAAATCGCGATCAATTGTGTCTGGCAACTGCAAGTAATAACTCATGGCCGTTTTATAGATTACGTAATCAATGCGTGGATGTTTCGGATGTAAATCGCGAAAGTTCTGGTACGACAATTGGGCTTCTTGATACGATTCTTTTTTATAGTAAACATCGGCAACAGCTAATTCAGCATCAGTCGCCAATGTGCTGTAAGGAAACTTATTGCGAACATCAGAGTATTTTTGAATAGCTAAATCAAAGCGTTCGGCATCGTCAAATTCTTTGGCATGCGCAAACATACCTTCGGGAGTATTTAGATTTTTTTCTTCGCTGGCGCATCCGAAAAAAAACAAAATGAACAAACTTAATAGTCCAATTGATTTTATTGAGTTAAACACGGATTTAAGTTCAAAATTTTTGTATAATATCATGGCAAAACTCCAAAGATATAGAAGCCTATTTCAGACCCTTTAGTCAATAAGCTATTCACCTTTAGGCGTGGGTTTGGCTGATTTGAAGGCGGTTTCGGCCCAGCCCATAGATTAATCGGGAGCCTGCCTAGTTTTCTGGTATAGAATCACTTCGACCAAATAAGCAAGACTTAGTCGAAGAGTCCCTGAACCAGAAATCACCATCAGAATTTTTAATTAAAGAGTTTCAGCTAAACGGCTTTTTTAGATCTTAGTTTTTGTTTTTCTTGGTGATCTTGAAATACACCCATTAACTCCAGACACGCTAATCGAATTTTTTCTGCGGTCATGGGTTTACGAGGCCTTTCATCTGCCCAACCATGTTGCCATTGTTCAGTGCGGGTTTCGTCTTTCCAAATGGATGAGGTAAATCCAGTTCTATCAAAACGGCAAAGTAGTAAATTAAGATGACATTGGTTTTCATCAATTTCGAACCACTCTTTTTTTTCGATTATTTCCCGACTTTTTTTATCCATGGTCATGGTATCTTGAAAATGAACCAATTCGGTAACCCTGATTTTATTACTTTCAACTCGATCAAAATAAATATGGATAAATTTAGAAAAATTATTTTCGAAATTTTCTTCTAATTCGAATAACAATAATTCGTAAAGTTCACTTTCCTGAAATGTTTTGCCAATTAGGTCTTCGAAGCTCATATTTCGTTATCGGCTTTATCAGCGGAATTTTAAACGATAGGGTTGCTTCATTGGACGGACTGCTTGGTAACTTAAAGTTTGAAAATGTTAAAGCCAGTGTATCAGGTCAAAACGAAAGCCCAACTTTGATCAAGCTTTTCTCAATATAATATGATCACAAAAAACAACAGTATCAAAAATAGAAATTAAAAATATCATTGCAAACCATTGAAATAACTATATTATTTTTTAATAAAATAATATAAATGATCACACAAGTGAACTTTTGATATTAAAAATCCGATGAATATCTTAATCTAAAGAAGCCAACAAACAGTGGTGTCAAAGCCTGAAAGGGCAACACCATAAACTAACAGGAGGTTTTTGTGAGTAAGTTAAATTTGAACGTTAAAGTAATGGTAGCTGGTTTTGCAGTTGCACTAGTAGGTTCCGGTTGCGCCAAGTCAGCAACAGATTCAAAGCTTGTTTCGACCGCTTTGGTAATGACTGGATCGAGCCAGCCAACAACCATTGCAAATTATAAAAAGACGCCGCCGCTATTTCAGTTGTTAGCGCCAACAGCAGTTGCATTGGCTCCGCCGGCAATGACTGATTCGGGAACACGAGTTATTAATCTGAATAAAGCATGGATAACTGTTAAGGAAGTTGAATTCAAATTGGCTGAAGTAGCAGGAGCCGAAGAAGTGGCTTCCAGCGAAGTTAAATTTCAAGGGCCTTACTTTGTAGACCTATTATCAACAATTCCTGCATCATTTGGTTCAGCTGAAGTTCCAGCAGGAGTTTACCGTCGAATTAAGATGAAGTTGGAAAAAGACTCCGCTTTACCAGCCGGCGCACCAACACAGTTAGCGGGTAATAGTATTTATTTCGAAGGAACAGTTTCAGGTTTAGCATTTAGTTATGCAGCCACTGATGGATCTGAATTTAAAATTGCCGGCCCAGGTGGAGTTAATCTTACTGATACTGCGAATTTAGTTCTTGGTGTAAAAGTATCCGATTTGTTCAGATTGATTAATATGGATGCTGTTGCAGCTGCACCGAACAAAAATATTTCTGATGCGAATCGTATTTCTACAGGAAGTGTAAGCGCATGCCCTTCAATTGATGCGTCAGTTCGCGATATAGCCACTTGCTTTCGTAAAGGTTTAGAAAAAGCGGGCAAGTTCGGAAAAGACAGCGATAACGACGGCGAAATCGAAGCCGGTGATGACGAAGTTCAAGATTAATTGTAAATTGATCGCGAATAGTTAAAGTAATTAGTATTGTGTAAGAAAATACGGAGGTAGTCATGAAACCAAACATTCAAAATTATCATGACTACCTTGAATTTTTAAAGGACTGGACAGAATATCTAAAGGATCAAGGAAGCGGGTTCAGTTTACGAAAGATAGCCAAAGAGGCAGGGATTGCTTCGGGTTATCTTCCGATGTGTTTTAGCCGCAAACGTAAATTGTCTGCAGTATTTTTCGAAAAAATAAAGCCATTTTTAAAATTAACAACAAAAGAAAAACGCATCCTTGATTTGTTGCGAATCATTGCCGAGTCGGCAAATCCGAAGGAACGCGTGAAAGCTTTAACCGATTTGCAAAAATTAAAAGACTACAAAGAAAATCATCATTCAGAACTAGAAGCCCATCAGTATTTAAGTCGATGGTACTATGTTGCAATCCGAGAACTAGTGAATTTGCCAGATTTCAAGATTGAACCGGCATGGATACAAGAACGCTTACGCGGCCGAATTTCACAAAAAGAAATCGGAGACGCCATGCAGTTTCTGATTAAATACGGATTTGTTCTAATGACAGCTTCTGGAAAATTCAAAGTGGCCGAAAAACAGCTGAGCTGCCATGAAGGTGTTTTCAAAATATCTTTAGGTGAATTTCATCGTCAAATGTTAGATATCGCAAAAAATTCGATCGACGAAGTGTCACGTGAAGAACGCGTTTTATTAGGCCACACTGTTGCATTAACTGCAGAACAGTATGAAAAAATTCAAGCTATATTACGAGATGCTATTAATAAGATAGAAGCTGTGGACAATACATCACTATCAGAATCTGAAGTTTATCAAATTGAAGTAGCTGCCTTTCCGTTAACAAAAAAGCCTTCATATGGCTCTGGTAAAGTGGGAGAATAAGTATATGAAAACTGTGGTAATGATTTATTTCCTTTTATTTTTGCTCATGTTATCAAGCTGTGGAAAAAACGATGTTGGTGGTACAACAGCGGGAAATCCCCTTGTTAGCTTTACGATGACTGGATCCTCGGCTCCGACAACGGTAGCGAAGCAGAATTTAAGGTTTCCAATATTGGCGGGACTATTGACTGAAGCTGTCGCGCTTCCTCCTCCAACCTTAAGGGATTCTACGAATGCAGTTATTAGCTTGAGCAAAGCGTGGATTTCTGTAAAGCAAGTTGAATTTAAATCGACCGAGTCTGCCGGTGCCGGGGAAGTTGATGGTGATAGCGTCAGTTTTGAAACCCCAACGGCCATTAATCTGATCGCATCTACTCTGCAATCTTTTGGACAAGCACGAATTGGATCTTCATTGCGAAGACTAAAAATGCAATTACACAACGTCGACGTTTTACCAGCCGGTGCACCTGCAGGTTTAACGGGTAAAAGTTTTTACTGGGAAGGTATGATTGAGGCAAGACGTTTTACCTTTTCGTCCACCGAAGGTTACGAATATGAATTAGCTGGTCCAAACGGTGTAATATTAAGTGAAAATTCAAATATTTTATTAAGTATTCAAATCGCTAACTTATTTAAAAAAATAAACATGACAAACGTAGTTGATGGGACCGTCATCAGCCAAAGCTCTCGTGTACCAGCAGTAAATCCATGTCCGCTGATCAATGCGTCAGCTTCAGATATTTACACGTGCTTCAAAGACGGTTTGAAGTCGGAAGCAAACCTTGGAAATGATGAACGCAACGATGGCGAACTTACTGGCGATTCGACAATTAAGTAATATTTTCTGACCATTTCGCGTTACCGACTATACTGCTTTTATTAACTTAACAAAATTGGATTCTGAATGTTAA
>JAYVHE010000158.1:0-7250 GCA_043771495.1 Bdellovibrio sp.
GACGCCAGAAAGCGTGTCGTCAAAGTCCTGCACGGCAAATATTAAAGAATTAAATCACAAGCTTGCTGTTCTTAATTTTCAGAATTCGTTGCATGAATCAACATGCAAACCTGAACGCGCCTATTTATTTACACGCAAGTTAGATACGATTGCAGTTGTGGATGAAAAAAAGAAAACCGAAATCCTTAAGCAACTTGATTATAAAAAAGAAGCTTTGGTTTTCTCAGGCAACCAAAATAATATTATTGTCTTAGATTCAGCATCCAGCTGCACAGCTGAATGCTTTTGGGTTTCTTTTGATAGCACTAAAAATTTATATCAGAAAAAAGACGCCTGCTTGCCTTAGCTGAATGTCGTGAATTACTGAGTTGTAAATTGCAGCTCACCACTTTGCGCACGACCTAAATCTGCACCGACACTGATTGCTTTTACTTTATATGTTGTACCGGCCTCTAAACCATCAATAGAAATTGTGTGTTGGGTTCTTAATGAATTGTCTGAGTCCGTCAATGTCTCCTGGCCCGTTTTAGTGTTGGTTAATAACACTTGAGCGGTGGCCGGCAAATCAGTCGACCATTGAAAACTGACGCTTTGTAAAATAACCTCTCCGACTTCAAAATTTGAAATCACAGGTGGTGTGGCAGGTACACAAGGATTGTACTCACCTTTATCTTTAGCCACAATAAAGTTGCCCGGTTTTAAAATTTTCCAACCACGTGACTGCATTCCGGTAAATTCTGGTTGCGGTTCTGATTTATTACGGTAATCAAAAAACAATCTGTTTCCGATTTTATTACACGAAGAATCTTTGCCCGCTTCAGTCGCCTTCCGCCAAACTAAAACATTGGCGATATTATATAAAGGGCCTTGATAGTAAGAAATCTCTACGGGAAGCATGACATTTTTACGAAATCGGATCGTGCGTGTTGCGCAGCCTAATTTGGTTCCGTGGTCTCCGTCGTTGGCAATCAGGATTTCGTCACTGCCTGTGTCTGCACCTTTAATTGTAAGGTTGGCGCCATCATCAGAAAGCAACGCCAATTCATACTCGCCCGCTTCGTCTTCGTCAGTTAAAATAATATTGGTTTTCATTTTTAAAGCAAAATATTCAACTAATTTGTCTCCGCCATTAGTTGTTAATGTGTTTCCCGTTGGGGTTGTAAAACCATCTGTAAAAATACGAGTTGGCACATTGACATCAGCCAAAAACACCGTTTTGTCGGACTTAGTCGATTTTTCGAAATAATCCGTGGTTTTATAAAATCGTTCCTGGCCCTTTTCGCGATAGAACAATTCGGCTTTGATACCATTTTCATAAGTTGTAGTTGGCACCGGATCGACAGCAAAAGGGTCACAAACCATTTTATGAGCTGGATAGCGATTAATATCGACTTTGAGCTGCCCCTGGCTTTGACCAGAAACATGACTCACAATTGTTGAATCAAGTGGACTCGTGCATCCAACGACCAAAACAGCCGATGAAGACATCAAAAGAACCTTAGTTAAAGACAATGAGCGATGGCTAATAAGTGGTTTGTTCATATTTTCTCCGTCATTACGTCCTAAGATTATTTTTACCTTAATGGCCGCTATTAGCGATGAAATTGAGAGATCGGGTCAAAATAGAATACAAACTATTAGACGAATTTTCCGAAATTTTTGATGAGTGAGTTAAACTGTAAAAAGAATTTTCACTTTATTAAACTTACAAAATAACACCTTTTCTTAGTCTGGATTTCGCTAAAAAAGTCGATTCACAACCTTTGGACAGTTGATGTATCCTGCAAAGACTCCGTAAAGCATCTAGACATAGATCGTTTAGGTGGATTAACTTTTTGGTTTTAACTATGAATAGATTTTTATTTTTGACGTTGATTATTTTTTTCAATACATCCCGGGCTGAGTATCGCGTTTTTATTTTAGAAATCGCCAATAGTAAATCCAATCAACGTCGCCAAATTCAATCGACCCTAGATCCGGTTCAGTATTCAAGGCTGTACCCGCTTAATCCGGACGAATCGATCATTTATCAGGACACCTGGCTTTGTCGTGGTAATACGTCTGGATTTAAACAGCATTGTTCACGCCCACCAGCGCCCGGCAAATAATTCCTCTGTCGTTAGGCTAGAATTAATCCTGAAACACGGTCCAGTTGCTCCCTAATGTAGAAATCCTTGTTATTCTTAGTCCATGAGCGAAGTAGTAAGAAATCGACAAAATCAAAGATCCCAACTCAGACAAATCCAACAAGAGCAGGCCGAACGCAAACGCGAACTGGCGGCCCAACAACGTGAAGAAATGCAAAACCTAAAAAGTTTCTACGCCGATCAATCTAAACAAATGGAAAATGAAAATGCGGCGGCCATTGTTAGTATCAACGATGAAGCCGATCAAGTCTCTGATGCAAACTATACCTATTCTAAGAGCGGTAAAATTGCAAAGCCCGAAGTGATTCAACAAAATTATGAGACTCAGGAGACCGACGAGTTTTATAAAATTCAAGATCGCGGCAGTCAAATGAGCGAAGGTTCTGATGGTTACACGATTGAAGCTTACTCTCCTGAATATGAAAAGGACCAAGTTCGCGTCACAGTTCAAAACAACAAGGCTGTTGTTTCAGGAAATCGCAAATTTCAAGATAGTATTCAAGACGAAGCCAAAAAAACCAGTACTAATAATTATCAAACATTCCGCGAAGAATTTCAGTTCGGCTCACCAGTGGCCAGCGACAGTATGACGCAAGAACGCACCGGTGATTATATTCGGGTCTTTGTACCTAAGTTAGCTGGTATGAATTTTTCTGAAGACGAATAAATTTAGTATTATCCGTAAAAACCTAAACTCGATCTGACACTTCTCGCACATGGTTTCGATTTCATCGGGCCAAACATTTCGCTTCGATTTTTGATGCGAATGCAGGAATTACTCCCGTGATTCTCTAGGTTAGGCTATTTCTTTTGACGATATTGCTCGCCTAGTTTTTGTCGAACGCCACCACTCCCGAATGCATCCAACAGTGTTCCCTTTTCATCGGTTCGATTTTCAATGGTATAGTTACATAATCTGTCACGGCAGATGGGCTTTCTGGTTTACCCGACATTCCAGCTCTGACTTTTTCGGATAATTTCTATTTTTATACTCATCATCTTTTGAAAAAGCATAAGAAATGTTGACGACTAAGGCGAACATTAAAATGGACAGCAAATTAAAGTTTTGCACATTTACATGATAGTCTCGAAAATCATTGAGTCAATATTCCAATCATTTTCGCTTCATTCGAAATCCGTATGGCAAAAACTTGGTCATCGCATTATTTTTTGGAAATTATTTTTTGAACATTGTTTTAATTACTTGACTGCATAATTGCGTTACGAGTTTGAGCTGCATACACGTTGTTTTCATTGAGAACAAATTTTTTCAAATTTCAACTATTGAATCTACTGCGGCTGTCTGGGGCGAGTTTAAAGCTTGTTTAAATTTTGATTTGTTACTTGCAAAAATAGTGCAGTAAAAACCCGTGCTAAGCTATTTCTTTTTACGGGAGTAAAGAATGAAAACACAAAATGACCAAATTCATCTTCACGAAAAACTATTGAAGCTTGTAAAGTTTGAACGAAGAATCACCTCGAAAGTTTTAGATCTCCTTCAACAAGTCGAGGATGATAAATCTTACTTAGCCTGGGGATATTCGAACATATTTGAGTATCTGGTCCGCGGCTTAAATTATTCTGAAGCTCTTGCCTATCAAAGAAAAGCGGCGCTGAAGATTTGCCAATCGCTTCCGGAAATCAAAGCGAAACTTGATAACGGTAGTATCTCATTAACAACCCTAGCTCGTGCGAATAAAGTTCTAAATACAAAAAGTGTTTCAGAAAAAAGAATTTTAATTCTGGAGCTTGAAAATAAGCCAACTCGTGAAGTTGATAAAATACTTGCCAGAGAATGGCACCATAACATCAAAGGTGACAATAGTGGTGACATTAAAACTCCAGGGCCTGCGAAGCGCTATGTCAATGATTCAACTGTAAGAATCACGCTGGACTTTTCAGAAGATGAATTTGCCCGCCTGGAAAGACTGAAAGCATTAAAATCACATCAGGTGGTTGATTTGAAAAATTTAGTTACGCTATTGGTGGATAAAGAGCTTGAAAAATATAATCGAACTTCGAAGTTTTCATCCCAATCTAAAAATCCTCGACAGATTAAAATTTCTTTGAAAAATCATTTACTGCAAAAAGTAAATTATCAATGCCAATACCCCGGGTGCAAGCAAGATCACTTTTTACAAATTGACCATATAAAATCGGTAAGCCTTGGCGGCGGAAATGATATTTCAAATCTGCAGGTGTTGTGTCAGGCACACAATAAATTTAAGTTTTTTAAACAAGGATAAAGCTTTGCCCTATATTATCGCGAGCGAACTGAACCTATTTCTTTAATCAAAAACATTTTACGCTGGTGAATCGACTTCAATTGTTGCAGTTGATTTTTAATATGCGTGACTAAATCCAAGTTTTGATTTGGGTTTTCATCTAATTCTTTATAGACACTTAAATTTAAAAGTGTTTGCTCGAAATCGCTGGTCGTTACCGTAGACATCAATTCTGGTTTAGTATTTGAATTTTTGGAATCAATCATAAAATAATCCTTACTTATATTCACACGTTAAATTCTTTTTGTCCGCGTCACTCAGCTCGATCCGATTCGTGTTTGCCGCCAAGTACGTTTCCATAACGGAAATCGCTGGCGATAATTCTTTGTGCTTCAAACCCAAAAGGTGCCCTAACTCGTGAAGCATTAAAGCTTCAAAGTTGTAACCTAAATCAGGTTGCTGTGTGGACTGCGAACTGAAATCAGCACGTCCTAAGTTTGAGTTTTCTTTTGCACCTGACAAATTTGTGTCATCACTATTTTTTAAGAAAACTAAATTTTTAGGATCACGATCGTAAAAAGCAAATTGTGCACCGTTAATTCTGATGTCCGCTTCTTGAATCTCGTCTCCGATCCAATAAACTGAAGTGCGCCCTTGCTCGGCCCTATTATTGGAATCCCAATTTAATAAAAAGTAAATTCCATTTTTCTTATCTTTGTTAGGCCCTGTATTTTTTTTACTAATTTGTTTAAAAACAAAAAGCGGCTGACCGGCTATAACTTCCCAGGTTTTTGCTGCGCGATAAATTGCGGGCTTCAAATCAGCAGGTATCGAGTAGTCGATTTCAACCTCAATAGGTAGTTTACCATTCCAAGAAATTCTCTGCCCGTAGACGTTTTGCACGAAGCCACAATCAGCCTGTGGCTTTGGATTGTGCAGAAAGAGTGCGAATGCGCCAACAGCAAAGCTGATAAACAAAATGACACTGGTTCTAAATTTAGGGCGTAGATTAAAAACTTTATTATTCACGTAGTATTTTAATTTCAATTTTTTGACCTGATGCATTCGAACTTAAATGATTTGAGATATCAATATGAGGCATAAAACACCAAAATGCCGAACAAGAACTCCAACTGTCTAAAACTTTGACTGCATGTAATAATTGCAATACTTAAACAACACCATCAAGAGCTTAAATGACTCTCGTTTAGAAATTCGCTGACGTTTCCGGTTACAATTTGCCACCTGTTGATAGAAGTACAAACTATCTATTTGATTTTATTGATTAAATTCAGTCGGACAAAAGTTGGCAACTGTCTTGCTTTGATACACTGTAAGACAAGCCTTCGCCTCTCCCACGATCGTGGGTACCTATAGGTGAAACAAGAACCCATCAAAACTTCCTTCGCTGGAAGGGGAATAAAAACCCCGGCCTCCAGCTCGCGCGCGAAAAGAGAAAAGCGCATTTTGCGACTTTTTCGCGTCAATTGGACTCGCCACTAACTACGCCGACCTTCTCTTTTTAAACCGAAGCTTGCTAAATTAGAGTGTGCTTGAGTGATTTCACTCAAAGGAGGATCTAATGAAACTTTTAATCTTAACGACTGCGGCGCTTTTATTATTTGCGGGGTGTTCTTCGAAACACAAAGCCAAAGACATCGATACATCGATCGAGAATTCTCAGAATTTAAATTCTGAGACTAAACTTGGTGTTAAAGATGGCGATATGATCGTGCAGAAAAAAGTCGAAATGAACGAAGAGCTTCGCCGCTTACAGTATGAAGTTTATGAACTTGAAGATCGGGTCTATGGAAATCGTAAATACGGAAGCCTGGGTCTGTATGGCGTGCTTCGTAATTGTAAAACAGAATTATCTGATCCGCGCAATGGTGGCGACGGAAAATTAGCATGGACTGAACCCATGGAGCGCATCACCGACAAAGAAGATGAATTTAAAATTGGACTCGATGAACAAAAAAAATTAGTTGGAGTTACTGAAGAATTCTTGAAAGATCGCATCGATCGCTTCAAGGGTTACAAAACTTTATTAATGAAACGCCAAGACGAATACGACGAAAAAGTTGCTATTTGTAAAACAGATCTTAACGGTCGCAAAGCTCGGGCTTCTGCGACCACGAATTAATTTAATACGTAAATCTAAGAGAGTGTTATTTACATAATGAGGTCGTTTAAACTGCGCCCTTCATATATAACTCCGCATTTGATGCGGAATATGGCCACAGTCCGAAAGTCTCAGCAGAACAAATTTACCCTTCGAATTAACCCTGATTGTAGTCACAGAAGCATGGATAATATCCATGCTTCTCCATTTCGTTTCGCTTATTTTGAGTGCCTTGCATACCCAGTGTCGAATCACATTTCCATGAGCTACAACAACTTCACAACTTTCACCTTTTTTGGGTAATTTAAAAATATATACGAAAGCTTTATCAGAACTGATTTTAGCTTTTCTCATCTTTCTGTGAAGCTTAATCTTTTCAGATTTTGACAGCTTTTTGCTAAGATACTGATGAAATTCCACCGTTCCCGGCAGGAGCCCTTCACAAAAAAATGCCTTGCTCTTAGATTTTAAGCGAGTTCTCCTCTCTATAAAACCAGCTGTTTCTTTTGCTCGCGGCATTGTGCTTGAGTATAGTTTTGATGGCTTCAATGTCCGAACCGCTTCAGCAACCAAGCGAGCTTGATTGCGGCCTAATGAAGTCAACTTTTCAGGACCTTTTTTATATTGCCCGTGTCGAATAAAAATAATTGTTTTAGAAATTTTAGGTTCAAAATCCATAACGGTATTTTAAAAACAAAATGCGCCATCTGTCTATTGAAGGAATGATTGAATGGCATCGAGCGGTTCCCATTGATG
>JAYVHE010000159.1:0-8249 GCA_043771495.1 Bdellovibrio sp.
AAAATTATTGATGCGGCCAAAGTACGGATTCTTAACGAAATCACGGCCCTCGAAAAGTTCTAAGCCTTCGACTGTAACAACGTGGCGAATAGAACTATCAGTCGGTACGATTTGGATTTTTGAATTTTTGTCTTCGGCTTTTTTGGTCTTAATTTGACGACCCACGTATTTTCCGGTCGCAAATGATCGTGGCGCATTATTAAATAACGACACGAAATTTTGGATAACACCTTTTAATTCACCTTCTGATGGTAACCGCACGCTGGGTCCAGTAATTAAAACTGTTCCCGCCGGATTCGTTTTTGCGATAAGAACTTGGCTGCCATCTGAAACGCTGGTTTTTCGCTTAAGATCTTTTAACTGCGCTTCAACGTCGGCTGGCAGTTTATCAAAACCATTGGCTAAAATAACTAAATCTGCATCGACGCTGACTCCGTCTTCTAAAAATAAACGAGCTTCGGTGCGGCCGTAGAACCGGCCGCTCGTAGACATGCTTAACAATTTTTGCGGATAAGCTTTCAACGGTGGTTCAACAAAAGCATCCGAAGTTTTATAGCCCGAAGAAATCGCCGAGTAACGATTACGAATTTTATCTAAAAACGCCTTACATGTATCTAAAGGCTGACCGACCCAACCGATTTGGCGCAGAACTTTTTCCTGCACGGCCGAAGACCCATAAGCCGATTGCGAAGCTAGGCCTAATAAAAATTCCATGGTCACGTTTCCAGAATCACCCGGAGCCACGACTTTAATGTTTAATTCCTCTAGCAAATCCCAAGGGCGCTCAGAATCAGCCATCATGCGGACGAATTCTTGGAACGTCATCACAGTCGGTAAACCATTACGTTTGATTTTGCGTAATTCCCGTTTATCACGCGACGATTCAATAAACTGATCAATCGTTTTTGGAGTTCCTAAACCCGTTGCGGTAATAATAAAATCAGCCTTTGCTGAACGAGCCGTTTTATTTGCAGAACCATCTAAGTCCGGTATTGCGAAGTCAACGGTAACAGGCCCTTCCTTTTTTTGACGAGCCAGCTTTTCAAATTGCTTTCGTTCAATTTCAGTTCCTAAAACGATATCTATATTTTTATAAGTTGAAAACAAGGCGTAAGCGTTGGCAACTAAAGCATCACCTAAATCAGCCGCTTCAGGATAACGAACCGAAGTAATATCAGAAACTTGAATTGGTAAACCCGGAAGCTCATTAATATTTCCTAAGCCCGGTAGTGGTTTGCCACCGTTTCCGGAAGGCTTATTCGATGAATTAATACTGAAAACGTAGCCTTCGCGGAAAGTGGCTGCTGCTGTATCATCAGCCGCTAAAATAAGAACGCGCGCGTTAGGGTTTTCCGATAAAATTCCAGTTAATGCAAAAAGCGCATGTGGACCCATACCTATTATGATCGCATCGTAGTCTTGTTTTTTCTTTGATCGGAAGATCTTTAAACTTGAATTGAATGCTTTGGTGCGAAGGTAGGATTCCATGATCTTAACATTGGTTTCACGCGTTTTGCGGTCTACTGTTGGACCGATTTTTTTAATCAACTGTGAGCGGACTGCTTCTAGTTTTTTTGCGACTTTAATTGCGGATTCGGAAACTGGGCTTTCATCGCTGATGACTGCGTTTAGATCGACTTCTGCGATTTTGTCTTCTTTAAAGAGTGATATACAGGTGTTTTGAGCTTGCGTTAACTGACTCAAACTCAGTGATAATAATACGATTATAAATGCGAACTTTGCCATAGATCCCCCGGACAGTTTATTTTCCAATAATTTGTTTTAGAGTATGGTCATACCGCAGTTTGGTTTTTATTTCGCCGTTCTGGATTTTGACAGGTAATTTTGGGGAAATTTGGGCGCTGGGAGGGTTTTAGGGGGGATTGGGGGTGGAGTTGGGAGTTTGGGTGTTGGGATCATCGACTTTAATTCATCCCAAAAAATGGAATTTGGATCTGTTGATCCTTTAGGGCAAACAAAATAAAGATTTTGCTCTGCTCGGGTATTGGCAACATAAATAAGTCACCGCTCTTCCGAAAACAGATAATCGTCAGAAATTGTTCTGGGGCCTGGTGGCGTAGAGGGTGAATACCAGCGGCAACAATCTACTATGTTTTACTAGAAAAAGAATTAAAAAGAGTCCGAACTTCATCGCCTGAAAGTTCTTCCTTCCTATATAACTCTTCTGCGATGGCTTGAACTGCTGGTCTTTCCAAAGCTAAAACTTTAATACTTTTTTCTATTTGGTCGTCGATGAATGTTCTAATCAGTGGATTTTCAATCATAATCAGTACGCTCGGCGCTGGTTTCGGTAGTGTAGCCACGAAATTTCTAAACTGCTCAGATTCCAACATCATTTCTACCCATTTAATTGCACGTGTTAGGTCATCACCTCCCATACTTTTGCATTCGTTCGAAAATAAAAATTCGCTCGCGTATCCACCTAATGAAATCCAAATCCTTCTAGTTAATTCGTTAATCGTAACCGATTCAGTTTTCTCAAACGGCTCTATATACTTTCGTCCGAGGTGTTTATCCGTCCCCATGGGTGAGTTTTTTTCTCCGATTGAAACTTTCGTTACCTTTTGTCTGCAAATCAATGCCATCACTGCGTGTCCAGTCTCATGATAGGCAATTCTTAATTTTTTTTGATCCAAACTAACCCCGCTCGTTATTTTCCAAATAAATTGAATTTATTAGAACATGTGGTGTTTCGTAAATTTGTCAATGGTCAGCAGAACTTAAATCCCAATCGTTATACATATCTAAAAAAGCGAAACAAAATTAATTTGATCGGATAAAGTAAAAATGAAACAACTTTAGCTTAGCATTTTTAGATGGGCGCGTTGTCGCAGGGATTTAACTCCGAAATTGAAAGCTAACCGTATTACCATATGAACTAGCTTTCCGAAATTTTCAATTTCGACGACGTCCATAACTTCTTTCGCTTTTATTTCGGATTTACAATGCGCAACTGCACTTCTGATTTTATAGGCTTTTCTAACTAACTCAAAAACTGCTTTTTTTTGGATTTCGTTTTCAGAGATTAATGCTGCAGTTAGAATGGATACTTTAAATGAAATTTCGGAACTATTTGCGGGGATCAATATTGCTTCGAGTATAGAAACATAATCAAAAACTTGATAGTTGTTCGAACGAGATCTTCGCCAAATATCTGAAATTCTATCAAATATGAAGGCCAATTCATGTGTACTTTCAAAGTTCTGTTCAAAAAGATTAGTGTTTAAGAATGCAGAGAGTTCGGTTTCATTTTCTACCAATTGATTTTTCCGATGCGGAATTCTGTCTATGAAACCCATAACACCGCATTGCCGTTTTCCTAAAAAGTTCAAATAGTATACCTGAAAGCAGTCATGCACTCCTCCATACAAAAAAAGACGAGTTAACTGCAAAATGTTATGTAATTGGAGTTGAAGTGCAATCGGGAAAAGACGGATAGTGTTCGCATTTCTTGGTATTACAACACTGGTAATAAGTACGGTATGAGCATTCAAAATATTAAAATCGATATCAGATCTGCTCATTGTCGATTTTGAATTTTTACGCTCACGCATAAAACTAATCCGCTCGTCAAAACTAAGCTGTTTGAAAACTCCATTTTTGAATTTAATTTCATGCTGAATTTCAATGCCAATCAATGGGACTTCTACAAAGTATTCATCCTCTAAGCGAGTTAGATTTGCGTAAGACTCCTTAGCAAAAGCTTCCACTGACTGTATGTTATATTTCGTGTTTTCAAAAGTTTCCTGTTTTATTAGGGCCGCAACGAACTCTTTAGTCTCATTGATGCAAAGATTGTCGTCGTCAATTCGCGGCGGTCCACATTCCGAATTATAAAAGAGCTTAATGTGTTCGTTTAATTCAGAAAAAAATGAGCAGTTTTCAAAATTCTTCGAGTATATTTGCTCGAGAGACGAAAACCAGTCTACAACAATATCCAATTTCGAATCCGGGCCTATTGAATATCCATTTTCTTTAGAGTCAGGACGCCTAAATTCGTACCCCGACAGTAATTTTCCTGATTTTAGAAATTCTTCGACATCTTGCGAAAGTTGTTTAATTATTTTTGTAGTTAACTTAAAGTGACTTTCTAGTGTCGGTAGCATAACTAATTATTGCAATTCTAAGTAATAAAGTAAAATACTTTCAGACAGCGCGATATTGTAGGAATTAGTTGATTGAATTACGTTGCCCCATCAATCGAAGAACTCCAAATTTAAGAACCATAGAGTTTAACATTGATGGATTTGGCTAAGTGAGAGTCTTTCGAGGTTTCCGCATTTTCTAAAATCAAGTTTTCTAAGGCACGGATCATTTGCATTTGTAAAGTCATCGTATCTAGAATCTAACTCATTCGGAAACCGTTGTGGATCTTAGAAATGCGTACGCGAAGACCAAATATTCTCAGAAGAGCTATCATCATTGTTGCAGTCACACACGCAGCACGGAATTAGTGGGGTGAGACTAGGCCTTCGTTCTAGCGCGGTATTGACTAGGTCATGCGCGCCAAGAGACGACATTAGAGTACACGCATATCTATCAGCAGCCGGCGAACATGGCACGCAAGAAGGCTCAGAAGATTGAGTACATTGAGTAGTTGCTGCGAACGAATGCCGGATATTGAATCCCACGTCGTGCCTTAAGAAAAGTCATGAACATTTCCTCTTTATTGCAACCTGTCCGAACAACCGGGCGGAAAACTTTAATATCAAACTATGCGTTATGGCTTGAAATTGTCGGTTTATATGTTGGTATCCTGGTTACCAAAAAATGGGGTTTGAATGGCAACTGGCATCACAGGTAAGGAAAAGCTTAGCGCAGACGCGCTACTTGCTACTCGCAACGACGACTTCGCAATGAATCTACCTGGCCCGGAGGCAGTAGTTCAGTTGACATACGCAGGAAAGATTTCTGAAGAGAAAATTCTGAAACCAATCGATCATGACTACTTTGTCAGTAAAGGAAATTCTTTCGTCGAGGCGGAATCCATTGGACCGGACTCATTTATTTTAGCCGATAATTTCTATGCACTGCACGCGCTGCTGGCCGCAAAGCAAAAAGTATCTTTGATTTATCTCGATCCACCGTATGGCACAGGAATGGACTTTCAGTCTCGTCAACTCGAGCATGCCTATAAAGACAATATGAGTCCGGCTAGGTATATTGAGTTTTTGAGAAGACGCTTGATTCTCATGCGCGAATTACTTACCGATGAGGGTTCTATTTACTTACATATCGGACATCAAATGGTGAGCCATTTGAAGGTTTTGATGGACGAAGTGTTCGGCGTTGAAAACTTCAGAAACCTAATCACTCGCCGAAAATGCAGTAGCAAGAATTTTACCCGTAACCAGTACTCTAATCTTAATGACTACATACTTTTCTACTCGAAAACCCAGAACTATACTTGGAATAAGCCGGGGATTAAACCTGATGAAGAATGGATAGACAAAGAGTATCCGAAGACCGATCAGAAAGGACGTTTTAAACTCGTTCCCGTTCATGCACCCGGAACGCGGAAAGGTGAGACCGGTAAAACCTGGAAAGGCCTAAATCCACCTCCTGGAAAGCATTGGCAGTTTCGACCAAGTAAATTAGATGAATTTGATGCCGCGGGCGAAATTCATTGGTCAAAAAATGGAAATCCACGCCGAAAAGTTTATCTCACTTCGGAGACTTCTTTGGCAGTATCCGATTATTGGGAAAAATTCAGGGATGCACATCATCAGAGCATCGAAATTACTGGCTATCCTACGGAGAAGAATTTTGAGATGTTGAAACTTATCGTAGGGGCTAGCAGCAAGGAGGGCGATACCGTTCTAGATCCGTTTTGTGGCTCTGGTACTTCGCTGCAAGCTGCGAGGGATCTCAAGCGAAAATGGATCGGTATAGATGAGTCTTTCGTCGCCGCCAAAACTACGCTCAAAAGAATGAGTCGCGGCACGGCACCGATGGGGGACTATGTTAAGTCAAAAACTGGCACTAAACAGGCCAGCTTTAAGATGGAAAGCAATTCAGAAAAAAGCCCATTTAAATTCTTAGTCGACGAAAGCGTGCTCATGAAGTACGGCGACGAACTGAAAAACTTGATTGATTAGGAACCCATCAGCCATTTCAACGACACTCTTTTTGCAGCAGTTTTGAGTGTCGTGACCCTCACATTACCATCCCATGAACCATCCAGCTCACAAGCTTCACGCCAGGTATCACCGTGAATTAGCCCTGGCCCATCGGATAGAAATAAAATCCGAAACGACTCGCCTGTTTTCAGACAGAACGCCTTAGCTTTTTCAACTTTGTTAGAATTGCCTCCGGTCCTATCGTCTGATTGTGCACCACCTCTTGTGGAGTCGTATCTCGCGAATCCGACCGCCAGAACTTTTTGATCCGATTTTCTTCTGATTACGAAGTCACACGGATAGTTGCCCTTGAAATTAGGAAAGATGCTGCTTAGCTCGACATCCCTACCGGCACCTTTGGGACCTTCGATTTCTAGTTCACCTGCGAAACTCAGCTCGAACCATTCAAAAAACATTTCAGTCAACTGATAACCCAAAGTCCCGCGCGTGTCGTATTCACCTATCAACGCTGCAAGTGAAGCGATTTGGTCTACCGACAGTGATTGAAATTGGCTTTTGAGAACTTCGATTGGCTTAAACATTTGACCATAGTGCTTAACTAGGTGTTCGGTGGGAACCTTTGTGATTTTCTTGGATGTTTCTGTGTCCATTACCGAACAAACCGATCTTCTAAAGATTTTAAGCAAGGACATCCTGTTTTTAGCAGGAATCGTAGGTTGACGAATTAGTCCCAATAATTCACCCGAGGTAGCCGCCTTATTTACCAAGGACTGGAACAGTCGTATGTCGACTTCATATTTCTGCAGTGTACTTGCTAAAATTTCAGGAAATCGCGACTGAGAGTCGATCGCTGTGATTACAGCAATTGGTTCTGCGATTTGATTTAGGAATGCACCACTCTTCTTTGCCATTAAGCTCCCGGTTTCATATCGGAAACTCTCGGTTATAAGCGGAGTAGAATTTTGTGAAATTGATTTAGGCCGCCTAGAATATGATCCTTCCTAAAATGAGACGTGTCGAAATGTCCTACAGCTATACTATGGCTACTGAACACAATCGAAATTCGACTGAATCAATGGTCATTAACGCAAATCGAAATAGAGCTGCGTCCGCAGCAACTTCAAATGAGATGAACGCCGTTACATGGAATTTTCCAAGTAATTGATCCCTCGTGGAACCTAGGAACCTGCAGACTCTTCAGAGGAGGGAGTTGAATCATTTTAATTATTTAGAACCTATTCCAGGATCCGTAAATGGTGGTGTGGCGGGAATCGAAACCGCGTCCATAAGCGTTTCACATAATGGCGCTAGATACTTAGTTTGTGTTGGAATTTGTGTTCCCAGCCGCTACAAACAAAATCAGCAATGACAATCCCCCAGAAACTTTTCAATGTGGGCAATCAAGAAAACAACCTTCAGTGATCCGACATTTATGACAGAAAATAAGCCAGCATCTGCAACTCACCTAACTTCCGTAGTATCGCATTTTAATTGGATCACCTGATCGGCAGCAAAACCCAAATTATTTACGTTACCTACTCCCCCAACCCACCAAAAAACCCATCCTTCAACCCAGCAAGCCGATCAACCAACCCCAAAGCCGCATCATACCCATCAGCCACAATCACAAACCCAGGCACATTCACACCGCGCTTAAACGAGTAAACCCCGTCCTTCTTACCGCGCAAATATTTCTTAAGCCCATCAAAATCATCAGCACTCAAAACCTTCAACTCCCTAAGCTTAGACAAATTATCCGAGTGAACAATAAACAGCGCACTCAAACTCACTTGATCATTATAAGACTTCAACACGTTAGCGTCAGCCAAATCCCCCTCGTACGTATACATCGAAGACGCCCTTAAAGCTTTGCGAACAGAATCCCTAAACTTCCCGCCAAACTTGCCATCGACCACCAAAACCAATTCATTCAACAAAAGTTTCGGCGCAGTCAGCTCTACCCCAAACTCCCGCTCAAGCAGAGCCATATACTTTTCAACAAACTGCGCATCGTAAAGTGTTTTGTTTTCTTTTAACCAATCCTGCAACCGGAAAATTTCAGGATAGTTGTCGTGTTTGATCAACACGCTTGTTGAAGTTTTATATATGTATTCGACTTTTCTTTTTCTTTCAAGGGATTTAATTTGA
>JAYVHE010000160.1:0-8093 GCA_043771495.1 Bdellovibrio sp.
AAAGTTGATTCGCAATTTTCTGCGGTCATTAGTTTTTTGTAAAACTCTAAATTAATGAGTCCTTGGTCCCAACGCTGAACATTGGACTGGCCCTTGGAATTAGCAAAAACGCCTTGGGTGCCACTTAGTAGAGTCACTATAAATAAAACTAAATACGTTTTCATAGGTTTTTAATGGTGCTAGGTTTGTACCACTTCAAATAAAATTTAAGTAGGACTGAACAGTTCTTAATGTCTGAAAAACCAACACTGCGCTCAGAAAAGAAACTATAACAAAAACGAATAGTCAGGATAATTGCTTTAGAATTTATACTTAAATAATACAGACTGTCAGTCCCAAAAAGTCTTTTTGTCAAACCCGTAGACGATTTAAAAGCTGAAAACCCAACACAATCTTACCGAGCAACTCAAGTTCGGTTTTAAATTTGCATTTTGAGAAAATCATGAGAATACTTTCAAACAATTTACTGTCAAAGTTCAAAACACTTGGATTATTTATATTCATTTTACTTTTTGGCGCCACCGGATACTCACAAGATCAGGTGCGTATTTTAAATCGAAATGGATTATTTAGTAGTAGCTTTACCGTCGAAGTTCCGACCAATTCGGACGGGACAAACCCACAAGTTATTGTGTCGCGCCGAACTGAAGAAAACGGCTCCTCGAATCTATTTATCGCGACTGGATTACAAAATACTGTTAAGCCAGCTTCAAAACCAGAGGTTATTACACATCCAAAGTTAAAATTCAGAGAATTACATTTATTGGTCGACGGCAGTGGAAAAAGGATTGCGGCCGCCTACCCGCTACAACAAAATCGCCAGATTTTAATAGCGTCGTTACACGCCCTACAAAATACACGTTTCGAAAACGCAAACACAAACTCACTGAAACGGTGGGGTCTGCAAGATCGCAAAACTGGAAAACTATTAGATGTGGCCTTTATTACGGGGATCGAGGACGCCCAGGTTGTTAAATCCATACTTTCTGCGGCCGTTGAAACTGAAGATATGATTTCAAATGGGTACGCGGATCACTTGAATGTGGTCGATCAACACGGTGAACTGATGCTTTCACGGTCGGATTTACAAATCAATTCAAGTAATGAAAAATACATCTTTTATAAAAATTCACAAGACTCGCTGATTGGCTATGCCAGTTCGGGTGCGATTATCTACAATCAAAAAAATAACAAAGCGCACTCGATCGTCACTTGCGCTTCAAAAGTTCCATTAAACGCCGAAGAATCTGTTATTCGTAATCGGGCCCTGATGTTGAATACAATATTACATTATCAATTCGTAGAATTGACGACTGAAATGATCAATAGCTTCGAAAATTTGTCATGCGAATCACAAGATGGCCGTAGCGCAGGAGGCCCCTAATGAAAACGACAAATTTTGAATTAGAGCAAATGTTTGAACAGTGTCTAGCTCGAACCAGCGACCACCCCTTGCTACGCTGGATTTCTTTACTTGAAATTCCGGACTTTGAAACTTTTTTTAAACAGGGCGAAGAACTCTATGTCTCAGAACAGTTTGCGGCCGCTAAAAACTTTATAATCGTTTGGCTTATCCTTGGATCAGAAGCGAAGTACGACTTAACCCGACGCGCTCACTACATTGGTCTGATGAATCAACTTCGATTAGAAAATTTTGATACTTATTTAGAATTCTATTCGGTGTTCTTTACGGCAGTTAAATATTTTTATGACGGAGATCTTATTCAATCGAAAACCTATAATGATATTGCTATCAAAATGGCAATCAAAATTGGTTGTCATCGCGGCCATGCTCGGGCGCTTTTTCATCAGGCGTTAACTTATTTTGATATGGAACAACCGGCGGAAGGATTTCATTTTTTACAAGAGTGCTTGAATAGTGCGAAAATTCATAAACTAGACAAAAGCACAACTAAGGCCGAAACAGAATATCACCGGCAAAAAAATAATCCGTATTTAAAAACGGATCATTTAGACAATAAAATTGATATTTTAAAAATGCACATTGAAGATAAAAATATCGAGGGAGCTCGCAAAGCGCTGGCCCAAGCCGAAAAAGCACGCCGTCAAATGCAATTTAACAAAGCCAAATACTCTTTATATTTTTACCGAACTCAAATTCAGATTTTACAAAAAAATCCACACGGTGTGCGACGTACTTTAAATACTATTATGGATCCGGTCCTGATCTCTAAAATTTATGACATGATGATTGAAGAGCAAATGCTGTTATTGCCTAAAGAACAAAGTCATAATCGTATTTTGAAATTACAGTTTAATCACTATACTTTGAGTGAAACGAACGACGTTGAACATCAATCGTTAGATCCAATATTTTTGAAAAATATTAAAAACGAAGATGTTCGAGCGCTTTTGAGTTTATTGCTTAAAACTGATGAGCCTTTGACGAAAGAAGATATTATTAATAATCTTTTTAATTTTAACTATGATCCGACGATTCATGATCAGCGCTTGTATAAATTAATTCTACGGACGCGCAAAGAAATAAATTCAGATTTGATTATTAATCACTACGGGAAATACAGTCTGAATATTAAAAAATATAAAATCGTGATTTAGTTAATATCGCAGTATTTCACAAATCATTTCAAATTTAATTTTTTTCCGGCGTACTTTTTGGTCCAAAAATCGTGGGCCAAAAAGCAATGATCACGCCAATCACTATACAAATATCAGCAATATTAAAAACACCCGTTCGTGTCCATGAAGCTAACTGCAAATCAATGAATAGAAAATCAATAACGTGACCGTTATCATGGGTGAGGCGATCAATAACATTGCCAATTCCGCCAGCTAAGATAAAAGTATACGCATAAAAATCAAAGGAATTAATTTTATCTTTCAAGATGGACCAAAACATAGCCAATAATCCAATAACGACCGCAACGCCAAAAATAATAAATCGAGTGGACCGGGACCAATCGCCACCCATTCCCAAAAATGCGCCAGGGTTTTCTGCGTAAATTAATTGAAATAAACCATTCATAAAATTGTGATTGTCTTGATTTTTCAAATATTGCACAGCTAGACCTTTAGTCCATTGATCAATAAACACTAATGCACTTAAAATAATAATGACGATGAGGATTTTCTTGAAAAGCTCTTTTTTATTCACGGTTTTAGTCTGCGTGACGGTGGCGTCGCAGGCAACAGAAATTTCGCCATTATTTGGTATTGGCGCCGATAATTTTACGTTCAATATTCAAAGCTTGGGTGGAGACACTGCAGAAATAAAATACAAACCCAACGTACCTGGATTGGCTCGTGTGGGCCTTAGTGCTTTGGGATACGGCGTTTCCTATTCTTTTCGTGGGACGGAACCACCGAATGATAATTTTGGAAAAACCTCATCGACAGATTTTCAATTAGGATACCACAATGAAAATTGGGGTATCGATGGTTTTTACCAAACCTATAAAGGTTTTTACGTTGAAAATTCGTCGGCGTTTGGTGGCAATAGCGACACACCCTACACTTTTCCTGATTTAGAATTCAATCATTACGCGATTAGTGCGCGACTGGCGCGCGATAATCAAGGTGGATTTAAATTATCCAATCTACTGACTCAATCCGATCAAATAAAAAAAACAGCTGGAACTTATTATTTATTGGCGAGTTACCGCTATTACTCTTTAATTAACAGCGGTTCGATTTTACCGACGACAATCTCTGCGGTAAATCCAGACGTCGACGCCATTCGCAAAATGGCTGTGAATACAGTTAATGTTGGTGCAGGGGCCGGAAAATATTGGGTCAGTTCGAATTATTGGTTTATTGGTGCGTGCTTTGATTTGATTGCGACATATGGCATTTATAGCTATACTCGTGATCCAGAAAATAATTCTAATTCAAGCTATGGTACAACCAGCTTTAATTTGAAATTAGGAACTGGATATTCAGGTGATTATTTTCGGACAGGAATTTCAATCAATGGCGAAGTCTCAACACTAAAAGCGGGATCTAGCACATACCTGCAAGCGGCATCGAATCAAATTTTACTTTATATTCGTACCGCTTTCTAAATAACATTCGTATTACACGTAGAACGTTTTATTATTTTGCACGCGCTCTTTGACTTTACGGCTTGGTGCCAATCGCGCGCCAGCACTGCGCCTTTGGGCATAGCTTTCTAACTGGTCGTGAATGTATTTAATTCCCACGTTATCTGCGTATTTCAATAATCCACCGCGAAACGGTGGAAAACCTGTACCCATGATCATCGCTAAATCAACTTCGTGCGGTGTTTCAACAATACGATCTTCATCTAAAGCCAAAGCGCACTCGTTAACCATAGCAAACACTCCACGCTCGATACACTCTTTCATGTCATAAGGATTGGTTGGTGATGATAAACCAAGTTCAGCGTAAATCGACGCATCAAACTCAGTTTTACGACCACTGTCATCGTATTTGTAAAATCCAAGATTAGTCTTTTGACCCAAACGAAGTTTTTGTCCGTCTAATTTATCCATACATGCGGCAATTTGTACGCGTTCTGGATAAGCTTTTTTGAAAATTTTTAAAACTTTTAAACAAACATCTAAGCCCACGGAATCCATTAATTCAAAAGGCCCCATTGGCATTCCAAATTCGTAAACATAAGCTTTATCTACTTTGGCCGCATCCATTCCTTCAGATAATAAAAAAGCCGCTTCAGCCATATAAGGTAATAACAAACGATTCACTAAAAATCCTGGACCGTCTTTAACAACAACGGGCATTTTTCCCATTTTTTTAGCGAGTTCAAAAACCGTTGCAATGGTTTCATCGGACGATTTGTCACCACGAATAACCTCAACCAATGGCATTTTATGAACCGGAGAGAAAAAATGCATTCCCGCAAAGTATTCTGGAAGCGGATGTCCTTTAGACATTTCATTCACAGAAAGTGATGACGTATTAGTAACGATGATGGCGTTCGCGCGCATATTTTTTGCGGTTTCAGCAATCACTTTCTTTTTAATTTCCATGTCCTCAACGATGGCTTCAACAACCACGTCCAGTCCTTTAAATCCTGAAAAATCTAACGTTGTCGAAACAAGTGATGTTTTTTGGTTGAATTGATAATGGTCGATGACTTTTTTCTTAGTTAATTTTTTCCAAAGATCATACGCATGTTTTAAGGCTTTGCTATTGGCATCGTGTGAAATATCTTTTACACGGACTGAAATACCTTTATCGGCCGCGACATAAGCAATACCGCCACCCATTGTTCCCGCACCGAGTACACCCAGATGCTGAACCGGTTTGGCTTTAATTTCTTTGTTGGCAACTCCACTTGATTTTTTAACCATTTCAGTTAAGTAAAAAACATGAATTAAATTTTTAGAGATGTCAGTGAGCGCACATTTAATAAATTCTTCGCGTTCGATTTTTAATGAACCTTCGCGATCACTTGATTTATAGGTTTTTTTAATAACCGTTAACGCGGCCATCGGCGCTGGATAATGCCCTTTAGTCGCCTTTAAGGTCGCCGAACCGGCTTTTGAAAACACCACTGATTTTAACAGTCCATCTAAAAGACCTTCAACAAAACCTCTGGCTTTAAATGTTTTGCGACGTTTGGCTTTTCCAGACGCTAAGATTTTTGTAATTTCATTTTGAGCAAACGTTTCGACCAAATTAGCATGGACCACATAATCAACGAGTCCAATTTTTTGGGCTTTTTTAGCATTCAATAATTTACCAGCTAAAATCACATCAAGTGCCGCTGTTAATCCAACCACGCGAGGCAAACGAACACATCCGCCAAATCCTGGCAAAATTCCTAATTGCGTCTCTGGCAGACCAATACGCGTCGATGAATCTTCGGTGGCGATGCGGTAATCACAGGCCAAAATTAATTCGCATCCACCGCCCGCACAGGCGCCATTAACGATGGCCATCGACGGCATGGGTAAATCTTCGATCATGTTAAAAATAGTTTGTCCGGCGCTGACCGCAAGATCTACGGCTTCAGCCGTTTTTAAATTTTTAATTTCTTCGATGTCGGCACCTGCAATAAATATTTTAGGCTTATTCGACTTAAAAATTAAAAACTTCGCAGAAGAATTTTTTAAACCCTCTAAGTGGTTTTTTAATTCTTGCATCACCGGTGTTGAAAGTTTATTTACTTTTTCCCCTGGTAAATCAAAAGTTAAAGTCACAATGCCGTTTTGTTCAGATTTAATAATCGCAGGTCCTGTTGAAGTCATGGTTGCAGTCCTTGTTGTATTCAATGTTTCGCTTTGCATGTCTTAACCCTCATTCTCGATAATCATGGCGCCACCTTGGCCGCCACCGATACAAAGAGTGGCTAAACCAAATTGTTGATTTGATCTGCGCAGTTCTTTCATTAAAGTTAATACCAGTCGTGTGCCCGTTGCACCAACGGGATGCCCCAGCGCAATCGCGCCGCCATTGACATTCATAATTTCATCACGAATTTCACCGACTTTATTAGACATTCCAAATTTTTCTTGGGCGAATTTGTCTGAGTTCAATGCTTTTTGACAAGCCATCACTTGCGCCGCGAAAGCTTCGTTTAATTCAACTCGACCCATATCTTTCAAAGTTAATCCCGCACGTTCTAATGCAATTGGCGTTGCATACACCGGACCTAATCCCATGCGCTCAGGTTCTAAACCAGCAAACGCGTAACTACGAATGCGAGCTAATGGTTTGTAACCAAGACTGTCGGCTTTTTCACGCGACATTAACATCACGGTGGCTGCACCATCTGTAATTGGACAGGCATTCCCGGCCGTAATAGTTCCGGTAATTTTATCAACCATCGGTTTTAATTTTCCTAGAGCTTCCATTGTTTGCTCACCGCGTGGTCCGATATCTTCGGTAACAACTTCTTTAAAATCAGGCTCCAAGTAAACAGCTGTTTGCTCTTCACTAAGTTTCGCTTTTGCCGCAAACGCCTTTTGATGTGATTTTAACGCAAAACGATCTTGCTCTTCGCGAGTCAGTCCCCACTCTTTCGCTAAAATTTCTGCGGTGGCCATCATGTTGATGCCAACAAACGGATCTGTTAATCCGTCAACAAGTGCAATGATCGGTTTATATTTTGTTTTGGTCATCGGTGGAGTTGTTACCATTTCTTTTATTTGCGACATGTCGGCTTTCAACCACTGCCATAATAATCCCACTCGTTGAACAGCGGTTTTTGCCCCGCCTAATTTTTCTAAAATTCCTGTAATTGACGCCGGCATAATCAACGGCATCTGCGACATATTTTCTGCTCCACCAGCAACAACGATATCCATTGTGCCTGAGCGAATACGTTCAAATCCGGTCGAAATACTTTCTAACGCCGACGCACAATTTCTATGAACCGTCGTTGCTGACGTTTTTGCAGGAACGCCTGCGTTTAAAGCGATAACTCGCGAAATATTAACGGCGTCCGAAGGACTACCGGTGTTTCCCATGATGACTTCATCGATTAATTCTGGTTTAAAATTTAATTGAGCGATCATCTCTCTGAGTGCAATTTGACCAAGCTTTGCCGCATGCACAGTTTTTAATTTTGTGCCGGCTTTTGCAAATGGTGTTCGAAGACCTGCGACGATAACGACGTCGCGTGCTGATTTTGCATTCTGACTTTGTAATCCCATAGATGATGATCCTTTTCGAAGATGTATTAGTTTTGTTAAGCTTAGACCTAAAAATGTCATAGTGCAAATGACGCTTCCCCTCAAACTTGACCCTATGATAACCCCGACCTAGAATAAACACTCGAAGCACCCTACAACATATGGAGTTTTAGTGTCCAAAAGTACCTCATCTCAAGAATCAATTTCTTCAACAAATAAAGTTTCAGACAAAGCGCAAACAGAGCGAAGTGCTTTTGATAAACAGGCTCTGGATTTTCATAGCCAAGGTCGTCCTGGAAAAATCGAAGTCATTTCGAGTAAACCGTGTAACACAGAAAAAGCTTTAGCTTTGGCGTATTCACCCGGCGTTGCGGTCCCCTGTATGGAGATCGCAAAAAATCCCGAAAAGGTTTACGATTACACAACAAAAGGAAATTTAGTGGCCGTGATCTCTGATGGATCAGCGGTGCTTGGTCTAGGTAACATTGGACC
>JAYVHE010000161.1:0-8164 GCA_043771495.1 Bdellovibrio sp.
GGCACTAGAGCCTGGAGAAATCTGACGCCACAGATAGTCAGCTCTGTCTGCGCATCATCAATGATTTAATAGTATACGAATTTATCGGAATTGGTATAAGTTACTATGAAAAATGTGGTTCGGTTCCTTATTGTTTTAGCTTTAGTTACGATCTCGTCATTGGACGTTTTTTCGCGCGTTCGTGGGGGCGAAGCTGTCGAAGATAATGTTAAACGTCTTATCGCGGACCGTTTAAAAATCGGTATTAACGACATCAAAGAAAATTCTACTTTACAAACTTTAGGTGGAGATGACGTGGACGCTATTTTGATCTTAACGGACTCTCAGTATTTTTTTAATATCGACTACGATGTTAAAGATTCAAAAATGTTGGGTAAGAAAACTGTGAAGGTCTCTGACTTGATCGAAAAGACCGTCGCCGAAGTTTATCCGTAAGCTTTCAGGACCTTCGAAGGGCCTATTTAGGTTCGAATCCGATCGCTCCGACCAAATTTTACAAAACTACTTTTCCATAATACTTAAACTAAGCATATGAAATTACTGCGATTATAAAGACCTATTTAACATAGACCTTTAAGTTGCACAAATCGAAGGCATACATAATAATCCGGATTTTACCTTGAGTAGGCGCACGGATTTATGCTATCACCTAGGTCTTTGAATTTGTTATTGAAAGAGGTTCTCATGAAAGAAAAAATCCATCCAAAAGTTAACACAGTTGTCTTCAAAGACATCTCTTGTGATTTTTCGTTTTTAGGCACATCAACTTTAGACTCTAAAGAAAAAGTTAAATGGACTGACGGCAAAGAATATCCATTGATCAAAGTTGAGATCTCTTCGGCATCTCATCCGTTTTACACGGGCAAACAACGTGTAATCGACACTGAAGGTCGTATCGATCGTTTCAAACGTCGTTATGGTAAAGGTGCTCCAACAGACGTTAAATCTGAACTAAAATCAGAAGAAAAACCTGCTACCACAAAGTAGATATTTGGTTTCTAATATTGAAAGCGATCTTTTACGAAGATCGCTTTTTTTATTTGTAGAGCTTAAGCAATTGAGCGCAAGCGAATCATTGAATAGATTGAATTGAGCTGAAAAAATATGTCAATTTTTAATAAGCTAGAAGAAGTCGAATCACGATACGAAGAAGTGGGAATGTCACTTCAGCGGCCCGATATTGCCTCGGACCAAAAACTATATCGATCGTTGATGAAGGAACTTTCTCAGTTAGAAAAAATCGTGACTACTTATCGCGACTACAAAAAAAAATCGTCGGCGCTGAAAGAAAATAAAGAATTGCTAACGGCTGAGTCCGATGTCGAGATGAAAGACATGTTTCGCGAAGAAATTAGATCTTTGGAAACTGATATTCCTTTGCTTGAAGAAGCACTAAAACTTGAGTTGATTCCAAAAGACCCTAATGATGACAAAAATATTATCCTTGAAATCCGCGCCGGAGCTGGCGGAGACGAGGCCTCGTTATTTGCTGATGAATTATTTCGTGGTTACCAACATTACGCGGGAGCTTTAGGCTGGAAAGTTGAATTGCTGAGTTACTCCGATGGAAACGTCGGCGGAGCGAAGGAAGTCATCGCGACAGTTACGGGTAATGGCGTTTACAGTAAATTGAAGTATGAATCTGGCGTTCATCGTGTACAACGTGTTCCAAAAACAGAAGCGGCCGGCCGTATTCACACGTCAACAGTTACAGTGGCTGTTATTCCTGAAGTAGAAGTGACGGATATTAAACTTAATATGAGCGAAATAAGAATGGAAACCATGCGGTCGCAAGGCGCCGGCGGTCAGTCAGTCAATAGAACCGAATCTGCAGTTCGTGTTGTGCATATTCCAACTGGAATTGATGTAAAGTGCCAAGAAGGTAAATCGCAATCTTCAAATCGCGAACGGGCCTTACAAATCCTGGCTGCAAAATTACAACAGATCGAAGATGACAAACGCTTAAAAGAAGCCTCAGACACGCGTCTTGATCAAATCGGAACAGGCGATCGCTCTGAACGTATTCGAACCTATAATTTTCCTCAAACTCGAATCACAGATCATCGTATTGGTTTAACTATTCATCAGTTAGACTCAGTTATGAAGGGTTCATTTGAAATCCTGATTGATCCGCTCAGCGCTCACTACCAAGCTGAAGCATTGAAAAAACAAGCGTCTAACGCTTACTAATTCTATATAAAACTCCGTATGACTTTGTGTGAAACTTGATGGACAATTTGTCTATGAGTTCTGCCGAACAACCAAGTTCCATTGTACTGCTAAGTGAAGTCCTGCAAAAGACGATTACTTTTTTTAAAGAAAAAAAAATGGATAGTCCGCGCCTAGATGCAGAACTTATTTTTTCACACGTCCTAGGAATAGAACGCATACAGCTTTATGCACAGTACAACAAACCTCTTGGCGACGCTGAACTTGAAAAATGTCGTGAGGCTGTTCGTCGGCGCGCTAAAGGCGAACCAGTTGCTTACATTGTTGGGCATAAATGGTTTTTCCAAAGTCGATTTATTGTTGATTCGAATGTTTTAATTCCGCGACCAGAAACTGAAATGATCGTCGAAGAAGTTATAAAATTTATTGAAGGCAACAGAATCGAAAAACCGCGCCTACTAGATCTAGGGGCCGGCACAGGTTGTATTGGGTTTTCGATTCTGGCCGAATTAAAAAAACAAAATGTGGATATTTCTTTGGTGTCTGTGGAAAAATCTGAAGGCGCATTTGAAGTATTAAAGAAAAACCAAGCGGCACTAGATTTAGTGGCTTACTCAAATTTGATTTTATCGGATGCAATGAGTTTTCCTGTGGATAAACTTGAGGAGTTTGATGTCATCGTCGCAAATCCGCCTTATATTGACAAAGAAGATCCCGAAGTGGCAGTTGATGTAAAGGCCTTTGAGCCGCACCAGGCGCTGTATTCGCCAGACCACGGTTATCAAGATATTATTAATTGGTCGCGCTATGTGTACCCAATTTTAAAACCTGGTGGTTTAATGATTTTTGAAATGGGCTATACTCAGGGCGAAAAATCTTTAGAGCATTTTAAAAGCTTAGGATTTAAAAAAGCCTACGTTTTAAAAGATCTAGCAAGCCTGGATCGATTTGTAGTTGGATTAAAATAATTTTATAAACGATTGCTGCAGCAGCAATAGAAGATTCGAGTTTTTCATGGATAAAATGCTAATCAAAGGCGGAGCAACTTTAAATGGAACAGCGCAAACCAGCGGCGCAAAAAATGCGGCTCTTCCCATTTTATTCGGAACACTTTTGGCAGAAGGCCAACACATTTTTAAAAACGTTCCACGTTTAAAAGATATTGATTCGACGGCCGAGCTTTTAAACAGCTTGGGTTGCAACGCACATTGGGATGAAAAGTCAGACAATAATACATTTGTAGTTAATGTTGAAAAATTAAAATCTTTAGAAGCGCATTATGATTTAGTTCGTAAAATGCGCGCCAGTATTTTGTGTTTAGGACCAATGCTTGCAAAATATGGCGAAGCTGTTGTTTCACTTCCAGGTGGTTGTGCCATTGGAACTCGTCCAATAGATTTACATTTAGATGCTATGAAAGCTTTGGGCGCAGAGATCGAATTAAAAGACGGTTACGTGAAAGCCAAAGTAAATTCAGCATCAAAAAAGTTAAAAGGTGGCTCCGTTTTATTTGAAAAAACCACTGTGGGCGGAACAGAAAATTTAATGATGGCCGCTACATTAGCCGAAGGCGTAACTACGATTGAAAACGCAGCTAAAGAGCCAGAAATCGTAGATCTTGCAAAATATTTAAATGCCATGGGCGCGAAAATTACTGGACACGGAACAAGTGTCATCAGAATCGAAGGCGTGCAAAAATTAATTCCAACAACTTATCAAATTATGCCCGATCGTATCGAGGCCGGAACACTATTATTAGCCGGAGCAATTACCGGCGGCGACGTCACAGTTGAAAAATGTCAGCCACATGATTTAGATGCATTAATTGGAAAATTAAAAGAATCAGGTTTTAAAATTGAAACAGGAATTTCTTCGATTCGCGTTCTTCCACAAAAAGATTTTCAAGCTGTAGATATCACGACAGCACCGCATCCATTGTTTGCAACAGATTTACAAGCGCAATTCATGGCGTTGATGTGTATCGCCAACGGTACAAGTGTAATTACTGAAACAGTTTTTGAAAACCGTTTCATGCACGTAACTGAACTTATGCGTTTAGGCGCAGACATTACACCAAAAACACAAGTGGCCGTCGTGCGCGGAAAACCAAAATCACAAGGTAAATTTTTAACGGCCGCGCCAGTGATGGCGACGGATCTTCGCGCATCGGCATCATTAGTTTTAGCAGGTTTAGTTTCGCAAGGTGAGACCCTAGTTAGTCGTATCTATCATTTAGATCGCGGCTATGAACAGCTTGAAGTAAAGCTGCAAAAACTTGGTGCCATGATTAAGCGTGAGGCTTAGTTAGCGGATTTCAGGCTGCGGAGTTGGCAGCGGAATCTGATCTGCAGGGGAAGTTCGCTTCTTAGCAAATTCAACGGTCCATTCTCGGTCAAATAGTTTCCAAACTTTTGATGCGATGTCGGCCATTTTTTCAGGGCATTGGCTTTTATCAACCGGGTTTCCCCAGAATACACCGTTCATATTTGAATCAAAACGCGGGTCCAGACCATGTGCCCCTCGAGTTAGGCCGTCTCTTACAATTTCGGTCATTCCATGATCGGAAACAAAAAACACTTTTATTTTATTAAAGCTGATAGTGCATTTTGAAAAACCTCAGTTGATTTTTCGTCTTCGGGTAACTGTGTTGGAGGGTAATTTTTATCTTTGTGATGATCGATGCCGTTCCAAGCGCTACTGGCACTGGGCCATAAGTAGGTTTGCACATCAAATCCAAGTTCGGTGGCCTTCGTCCACATTGGTTTTACCAGCAACTTATCGCCCAGGTTGTTGCAAATAAAATCATTCATAGATTTTGGACAATCGATGCGTTGAGTATCTTCGGGTTCAATATTTTTTCTAATAGCAATTGTTTGATGAGCAGGGAATGTAAATGATTTTATAGGTGGGACAGTACTACAAACAGAATTTCTATGCAGAAAATTTGGGTCGATTTTTTTAAGTTGGTTGTAACCAACACCGTCTAAGCTAATGATGACGACGGCTTTAGAAGAACCAGACTTAGCCAACAATAATTCACCGACGAAAAAAAAGTAAAAATAAGTAATATTACTGACTTCGACATAATATCTATTCGGTTTAAGTACGGTTCAACTTAAGAGGTCTGGCTTCTAATCTCATCTGAAACAAATTCGACTAGCAATTCGTTTTCGAACCATACGTCATATAATGGTCCACCACGATTGGGTCTAAAGCCATGATTGAAACCATATTTTTTAGCGACGGTTTTTATAGTGTCTAAAGGAAAATTAATTTCCAATTGAAAATGCGTCGAATTAAAGTTTTGACAGTAATCTAGTTTTTTAAAATCGGCGCCATAATCTGCGGGATGCATCAGATAATCATTCGGTAAAAACTCTATAAGATGATTCGATTTTTCATCCCAAATACAAACCCAAGCTCCAGTCATGTTTCTTGATGAAAACGTCTTGGCTTTACCGTCCGTCATTTCTGCAAGCGCATTGGCCGCAGTTTCGGGATTTTTTACTGAAACTGATAGATGTTTGATTGCAACGATAAATACTCCGTCTAATGAAATAATATCTAAATTTTATTTAAGTAAAGCTGGGTTGTAATCTAAAAAAAATGGGTTTTAAGTAAAAAAAAAGGCTCAGCGATGGAGGGGCCACAACTGAGCCTGATAAAAACAAGCCGGTTAGGAAAGTTTTTGAGAAACTATCACCAAGATGTTTGAGCGACCTTCAAAGGGAGGGGCCCTAATTAGTAGCTACTAGCCACCTTGGTGTTTAAATCTTTTGTCAAAGAGTCCTGGTTTGCCCGAGCTTTTGCTGAAAAAACAAGAACCGCAATTATGTAGGCTACTGCTAACCATTTCCACATGAAATAGACTAGAGCAACAGGCGTGCCAATCGTAACAAATCTTTAACACCGATATATTTTAATACAGCTCTGATTTTCGAATTTTTTATTCATTTACGTAGTTCCAGGTTGGAACTAGATTTCAATGTGTGGTTCCAACGTAGAACTGATTTGTTCAGAGGAGACTTCGACCAAAGTCCAATGTGTTGGCAACACAGTTACAATGTTTACTCCTAGTCTACTCGGAACAGCGAGTTAATATTAAGATTAAACGATGGTCAACCACAGTTCAAAATGGCTAATCAGAACCGCGCATGAAGGTACTCAAGGACCTTTCATGACCGAAGAAATTATCCAGAAAATTAAGGCTGGAATTTTTTCGGGCGAGGAAGCCGTTGCCGCATATCCTGATGGGGACTGGAAAGAATTATCAAAAGAATTGGTCTTCTATGATGCGCTTATTGAATCACTAGAAAATCCTAAAGTCGGCAATGATCAAACAAGCAAAAAAATGCAGGCTGAAACGGTAATTCAGTTTCACCAAGGTCGAAATCCTAATTCAGGAAAACGAAAAGGTCCGCCACCGCCGCCAAACGTAATGCCAGATGGAAATCCATCCGAAGATGCGCTGGATTTGCCGAATGTGGGGCCGAACACCAAGTTTCAAAAAGAAATGAAGTCGATGTTTCGTAACGAAATCAAAAAGACTGAAGAAAAGAAAAAAAGTTTCGAAAAAGGATTGGCAATTTCAAAGGATTCAAAACGAAAAAATAGATATCATCCACCAGAAAAAAAGAAAAACGAACTGACTCAGTATCAGCAAAAAAAGATTAGTCCGGCCTTGGCGGCACCACCACCGGATAATGACATAGAATTAAAAAGTATAGATAACTTAAAGAAACAAGAACGCACAAAATTATGGTTTTGGTTTATTGTCGTGATCTGCTTAATGGTCGGTGGACTATTGGTGTTAACTCCAGATCAAAAACCGAAAAAAACAGGGTGGAGTTTAATTGTTCCAACGCGGGGAAAAATCACGTTAACAGATGCAGATGTTAAAAAATTAAAGATAAATGCCTTAGGTAAAATTAGAACCGGCAACATTGAAGATCTGTTGGACGCACAACTTTATTTGGTCGCTGTTGCAGAGTCGGGACCCACAGATTTAGAGTCTTTGGGTTTATTGTGTTCGGTACAGTACCTATTATGGCCGTACACGCAACAATCGACGACGGATTTAAAAGCTGTTTCGCAAACGACGCAAATTATTCGAACGGCTAATCCGATTTCGAGCTATTCGGATGCGTGTCAGTCCATTTTTTTATGGGTTAAGGGGCAACCGAACGATGCGCGTGGTTTGTTAGAAAAAACTTTAGATCAAAAACTAGAAAAGCGTTTTATTGTTTACCCATTTTTGTACGTCATGAAAGCCGACATTCTTGAGGACTCACAAAACTACATGAACGCGGAAGCATACTACCGTGAATCTTGTAAATCATTTCCGGAGTGGCTGTGGCCACAGTTTGGGTTAGCGCGAACGTTGTTAAAACAAAATAAATTAAATGATGCACGGGCTATCTTTGATGGCATGTTAAAAACAAGTCGGAATTCTAAATCGGCGCTGTATGGTTCTGCGTTGGCTGAAGTCGGTGAAAAAAAGAATTTAGACAAAGCCATAAATTTTTTCTCGGCCGGATTTATGATCAATCGTAAGTTGCCGCGCGGCTTTCATGTTGAAGCATTGACTGAGTTTGCCCGGATATTAATTTTAAAGGGCGACAAACAGCGCGCCATTGAAGTTGTCGAGCGTGGATTAGATTTAAGCCCAAGTAATCGTACACTTCGCGAAATGTTGGTTAACCTAGGTGGTCAAGAAAAGGAACTTGGGAAAAATGGCGCCGCCGAACTGGTTCTTCTTGGCGATCAGTTTTCAAGAAACGGCGACTACCTTGCTGCGCAAGCACAATTTAAGGCCGCGTATGATTTAGACCAAACCAATGCGATGATTCCAATTAAAGTTGCAAAAAGTTTGTGGGAACTTAATCAGGCACGTGAATCCCAATTGTGGCTGGATAAAGCCATTAAAATTGATCGAAAGCTTTATCAAGCTTACGCCTTAAAGGCAGATTACTATTCGCAAAAATATAATTTTATT
>JAYVHE010000162.1:0-13654 GCA_043771495.1 Bdellovibrio sp.
TTTTTCATCATTGGCATACCATCCGAACTTTTGACCGTGACCGACGCCGTACTCGTGCAGAAAAATTCCGTCTTGAGAGTCTCCGTCAAGAGCATCAAACAACTTGGCATCAATAAAAACAAACTCCGTCGTCTGGCAAGCGGCAACGAATTTTTTTACGTAAAGCTTTGCGGCGTTTTGGCATTGTTGATATTGGCTTAAGTCAATATCGCGAACTAAATACCATTCTTTTTTTGTCGTGAATAAAAGTTCGGAATAGATGTTAAAATTGTCGATCAGAAATACTTTTAACTGCGTTAGTTTCGGACTTCTGTTTACGACGATGGACGGATTAATTTGCGTAACTCGATCCCAAAGATATAAATCTAAAAGTACAAATTTTTGTTTTTTTGTGTCCCACACGATATTAGCACCGCCATCAGAACGCGGGCCACTTCGCCGAGCTAGTGTCTCAACTTGAGACGCTGGTGCAGACGGTGACGTCGTAGGCGCGCCAGTGTTAGTTTGCGCGACAGAATTCATTGCGCTTGTTAGCATCAGAGTCAATAAAAGTGATTTCAAATTCATAAGGTTCTCCATAGTTAAAGAATGCAAGAAGTGGCCCTTTTTTCTCGATTCCGTTGTTGAACCCAATGTAAACCAAAGCTTAAAAAACGCACAGTTAGTTTTAATTAATAATAAAGCTTAAACTTAAGTTTTAGTAAATATTAACCGATAACATATTGAAAATTATGAATAAAACCGTCTTTGAATTCAAAGAGTATAGAAGCTTTTTTCGCCAAAAAACCGAAGATCACGCGGGCTCTTGGGGAACAAAATCTAAGCTAGCTAAAGCCATTGGCTGTCAGCTTCCTTTTGTTTCTCAGTTTTTAAGCGGCAAGGCGGAGCTCAGTTCAGAACAAGTATTTCGTGCTGCAGATTATTTTTTGCTATCAGAAGAAGAAAAAGATTTTTTAATTTTGCTTCACCAATCTAATCGAGCAGGCACAGCGGAATTAAAAAAGTACTATTCGGAAAAAGTTGAAAAAATTAAACACGGACGATTAAATTTATCGAATCGATTAGGCCAAGACCAATCGCTTAACGAAAAAGAACGGTCACTCTATTATTCAAGTTGGATCTACGCAGCGATGCATATGGCCGCCGCAATTCCTGGGCTGAATAATCGAGATAGTCTACGAAAAATATTTAAAATTGGAGCAAAACAGTTTAACGACTCCCTAAAGTTTTTGTTAGATACCGGATTAATAGTAGAAACTCACGGAAATTACTCCGTCGGGATGACTAGAGTCAGACTGGGAAACGATTCGGCTTGGATTGTAAAACATCATATGAATTGGCGACTACGCGCCATCGAAAGTTTAGAAAAAGAAAATTTGAACGACCTTCATTATTCCGGAATTTTGACTTTATCTGAAGACGACGCTAAAAAAATTAAAGACATCATGTTAGAAAACTTAAAAACCAAGCTTGAAATTGCCGATAAATCAAAAGAAGAAAAAGTTTACGTATTAAACCTTGATCTCTTTAATCTATTTGAAGATTAAAATTAAAACCACAGGTCTCTTACGCATCGGCCGTCTTGAGGAAAATCTTCACATTTGCCGAATCCACCAAAGAGATCGCTATTTTTTTGTGTTAATGGGTAGGAAAAACTGCCATGGTTTACGAAGTAAGCGCTTAAAAATCTCTTTTAGAATTAAATTACGTCTAGATTCTTTTGTGCCTTTAGCAATAATTGAAAAAGTTAAAGCTAAGCCGAAGCTGACACTGACGTTTAAGATCCCGATAGCCACTATACCTAGTAACGCCATAATAAATTCGGGCGAACCAATAATTTCCCAGCCAAAAGTTGGAACTGCCGCAAAAATTGAACCGGTCGATAGCGTGACGTGACGAACATCCAAAGGAATTCCTAGAAATTTTAAAATTTCGGGAACAAAACCTAAGAAAATGGCGAGCACGATATTTCCGCTAATGCCGGCGATATTCCCATTAATAAAAAAACCAAATTTTCGGGCGGCTTTTTTTCCAAAGGCAAAAACTATTTTTTCATTTTCAGCAATACGCTCGCTCATGTTGTGCAAAACAAACCAATTATCAATCCACCCAGCGGCAATACTTGAAGCAAAAAGCAAGAAACCCGTAAATGTCGCATAAATAATTGAAGGCCCCGCAAGACTAACAGAATTAATTGTGTAGTAAGCAGTTTTTTCTGAAATGAGCGGCTGGCCTACGGTATAAAAATAATAAAAGCTAACACCTAGAATTGTTGGTATCACTAAAGACAGGTTCCCAAGAACGGCTGCAAACTGCGAACGAATAACCCGAGCCATGTCGTCAACAAACTCTGACAAATTTTCATCGGTTAAATGCGCAAGTTTTGCGGCCATAACAGGAGCGGTAGATGCGGGCTGTTTTGTGGCTAACGTAAAATGGTTGAAATGAATAATTAAAAAACTTGTGCTGTAATTTACTGTCGCAAAAAATCCTGCAACAAATGGTGATAGTGACTGCGACAACGGATACATTAAATATTTTACTAAAACTGTAAAGGCTGTAACTATTCCCCCGCCGGCGGCACTTTTATACATTTTAAAATAATCTTTTGGGGAATCAGTAATGTAGTGTTCGCCGATTTCAGAGTTTCTTTCGACGACCTTACGTAAAATCAATTGAACATTGTGCCAAATAAATTTTCGTATGCCTTGGCCTTCGTGCAAGTCAGTAACTAATTGAATAATAAACATTTTTATTAAGCGGACATCAATTTTTTTGATATCACGGAGGTTGAGCAAAAACTCAATACGCTCGATTTGTCTCAGCAACTGATCGACTGAATAAATAACGCCAACACTGACACCGTTTTTTTCTAAGTACTGGTAAATATCGTTTGTTTGGTCTTTGCATTCTTGGAGGTGTTTTAAAAGCTCAATTCGCGTAAAATTAATCTGCTCAGCGGATTCGGAAGCCAGTGCCATTAAAAATTGATGTGTCTTTTGATCGAGCCAGAAAAACGGAGTTTTTCGAAAATCAGTTATCGACATTCGGGATCTAATTTGTTTGTTAAAGCCCGACGCTCGCACTTGAGCCATTAACAAAATAATGGCGTCTTCTAAATCTTTTGGGACCGTTGAGTCTTCAAACGACGATGCGCCGATTAGATCAATGAATTGTTGTAAAACGGTATCATCAAGAGCTTCTATCCAGTCTACATTGTCGTCTTCGGGAAAGATTTTTTCAAAAAGAGTTGTTAAACTTTTCTGAGGCGCGCCCTCAATTAAAATTTTCTTTAGAAGTCGGCGATGAAGTTCGCTAAGAAAGCTTGATTCGTGAGACATTCCAACTTCGGTAAATAACTCGACCGAGCTTAAGTCTTTAAAAACTTCGCGAAATGTGCTTACAAAAGCGTCCTGCCATTCCGGATGACGTTCTAAAACAAAGAGTAAATATTTAAGCCGAATCGTTGGATAGCTTTGACGGGTTAAAGAAGAAGATTGTTCTGCTAAATCTGAATAAGATTGCAGCCAACTAGAAAGTTTTCTTAACCATTCAACGCGATCCTTGTAACTTGTACAGGTAGTTGAAGAAATAAGGATAAAATCCAGCTCGACTTTTTCTGCTTTAACTGCGCGGGCACGAAACCATCGTATTAAATTCTTAAAAAACATTCAAACACCGGCCTATCACTGAATTCATAGACAGGTGTTACTACAAATAACGATCCACGACACTCATTATTGATTTTTGAATTCGATCTAATCCACCCTGTGTTGATGCTTCGAATCGAACAACCAAAACGGGCTGAGTGTTCGAAGCCCGAGCCAAAGCCCAGCCGTCTTTAAAGCTAATTCGAATCCCATCGATTAAATTTAATTGGTAATCGTCGCTTGGTTTTGAAAAAGCCTCTTTAACTTTTTCAACGATAAGAACTTTTTTTTCTTCAGTTGTATCTATACGTATTTCTGGAGTGTTAAATGCAGAAGGCAAACCTTCCAATAGTTCAGGAATTGTTTTTCCAGTCTGCGAAATAATTTCACATAGGCGAAGTCCAGCGTAAGGAGCATCATCATAGCCGTAGTTACGATCTGCGAAAAACACGTGACCACTCATTTCGCCACCGAATGGAGCGTGATCAGATTTTACTTTTTCTTTAATTAAGGAATGTCCGGTTTTCCATAATACAGGAATGCCGCCACATTTTTCGATGTCGGCATACATTCGATCCGAACACTTAACGTCGCCAACAATTTTTTGGCCTGGCGAGGTTTTTAAAACAGCGCGTGAAAAAATAGTCATTAATTCGTCGCCATAAATCATTTTCCCGTTGTGATCTACAATTCCGATTCGGTCAGCATCACCATCAAAACCAATTCCAACGACGGCCCCGATTTCTTTGACCTTTGCGGCCAGATCTTTTAAGTTTTTTTCGACGGTAGGATCTGGATGATGATTTGGAAATCGCCCATCTGGTTCTTCGAATAAAATTTCAGGCGTTAAACCAACAGCATTGTAAAGCTTTCGAACGATGGATCCGGCAGCGCCATTGCCACAATCAAGCACAACTTTAAATGGCTTCATCTGACCAAATTCTTTTTTATAGCGTTCAAGGTAAGCCGGAAAAATATCATGTTTTTCTGAAGAGCCTGTGCCTGCAACGTAGTTTTTATCTAAAATAATTTTTTTAAGCTTTTGAATCTCTTCACCGAAGATCGTAGTCTTGCCAAAAGAGATTTTAAATCCGTTGTATTCCGATGGATTATGGCTGCCCGTTACCATGATGCCGCCGTCTAAATCCAAATTAAACGTCGAATAATAAGAAATCGGAGATGTAACTAATCCTAACATATAGACGTGAGCCCCAGATTCTACGAAACCCTTTCTTAACGACTCAATAAGTGCAATCGAAGACTGTCTGGCATCATATCCCAAAGATAAACGAAGATTTTTTTTACCCAGACGACCAATGGCGTAGCTCGCGAACGCTTTTCCTAAATGGTAAGCGAACTCATCGTCGAACTGTTCATTGTAAACTCCGCGAATGTCGTATTCTCTAAAAATAACTTGATCGAGTTTCATATTTTTTTCCCTTGAGTTAGTCGAATATTGTATAGAATTGCGTCTCGCATTGAAAGATGCACAGCGCGATTTTTGTTAAAAAGCTCCTTGGCAGTGCCGTGATCTACGCTAGTACGCACGAATGGGAGCCCTAAAGTGATGTGCACGCCAGATTCTTGACCATGAACGGTTTTAAAAGGCACTAAGCCCTGATCATGGTATAGTGCCATATAGGTAGAAAACGAGGACCAGTTTTTTTTCAAAAAGGCACCGTCGGCAGAAAGTGGCCCGGTTAATTTTTTAGCGTAAGATTTTTTGAACCATGCCGAACTTTGCAACTTTTGCTCGAAGCCGCCAATAATTCCTTTTTCGCCAGCGTGTGGATTTAATCCCAGCAACACAAGCTTCTTTTTACGAGACAATTTTTTTTGAAAATCAAGGCAGGCATCAAAAAATAACTTTAGGTCCGCAGGATTATCAACGGATTTTTCAACATCTTTCAAAGCAATATGGTCGGACATTAGCACAACGTTAAAATGGTTTCCCTTAAAGGCCATAAAAAATTTAGACTTTGGATAGTAGTGGCGAAAAATTCCGGTATGCCCCACATAATTGTAACCACTTTCTTTAATTAAAGTTTTAGAGAGTGGCCCGGTAACCAATGAATCAAGATGTCCGTCGTGGCAAAGCCGTGTGCACATAATAACCCACTCTGCGGCCGATTCTTCTAAAGCTAAGTCAAAAATGAATTTTTTTTCTAATGAATCCATCGTTTTCATTAGGTCATAAAACGCTAATGCTGCCTGAACCGTTGAAAATGTGAGCCGTGCAAACTTTTGATCAATCAGTTTAAAGAATCTGGCCTGTTTCTTTTCTTGAGATTGATCGCGGAACAAGAAAAAAATCGATCCGCTTTGAGGGCCCAATTCACGCAGGGATTTGGCTGTAACTTCAAAGCCCACGCTGTCTGGATCACCGGTGGTGATGGCAATTTTCGAAAACTTTTTTGATGTCGATTTCATTGCAGATATAGTTACTTCATGTTTAGCGATATGTCGACTTCAGACAGTGTGTCCATATGTGCCGTAGAACAAGTTTTCACGTGTAAACTGGGTATATATTTCCCCCCCTCAACGTCTCAAAGGCGCTGTCTCAAAATAAGATATAAAAGAAATAAATTTGGCTAAAAGGTATTTAAAAAACCCGACTTTTGTCGATAAGTAACCTATGAAATCAACATATTCTGTATTACTTTTTAGCACAGTTTCGTCGTTATTCTTTTCAGCTCCAATTGCACGGGCATTTGTCCAAATTGAGACCGGAAAAGTTGTTCAGGAAATTACAGATTTGGAATTGTCTGATGGTAAAAGCCTTTTTGAAATTAATCGAATTTATGTTCATGGTGGAAAAAATAAAAGCCTACTAGGCTCTAACTGGTGCTTTGATTTCGAAGAAGAAATTCGTTCTGAAAACGAGGGCTACCGTTTATACGCATGTGGAAAATCCACGTCGACATTTTTTAAGCCTGAAAAAAACAACTTTGTTTTTGAGACTGAAAAAATCATTCGCACAAAAGACGGTCAATTTAAGCGCGCAACGGCTAATGAAACGATCAAGTACGACGAAATGGGCCAAATGATGTCTCGCGCTCCAAAAGGCAAAAACAGCTCATTAACAAAATTCTATTATAACGAAGCCAATAAAATTACAAAAATTAGTTACTTAGGACAGTATGAAATCGAATTCAATTATGACAACAATAAAAAACTATCTTCAATTTCTTCGAAAGGTCGCCGAATTGCCGCCTACTCTGTGATTGAAGAAAATCTGATTTCAGTTAAGAACGCCTTTGGCGAAGATTTTAACTATGACTATGACGACTTAGGTTATATTACAAGCGCCAGAATTTCTGACGAAGGGGTTCAAGAGTTTTCTTACGACAAGAAAACGCGCCTAGTATCGTCACATAAATCAGCAGATGGTTGCAGTCGCGAATTTGACTACACTTTAAAAAACAACAGCCGGCTTGATTTAAAATTGGTTGATTCTTGTATGAAGGACCGCCCTCTTCAAATTTCGTTTTCTGATGAAATCAAAATAATCAAAAAAGAAAAAAAGAAATCTAAGCAAAAACGCAAAATGGCGGACCTAGACAGCGAAATCGTTGTAAAGCGTGACGGTCAATTTAGAATTAACAAAATCGAAGATCAAATTAAAACTTGGATCATTGAGTATAAAGACGAGAACAATAAAATCTTAGCGATCACAGAAATCACTAAAAAGACCAACAAGTCTAAAGTCTATGTTGCTAAATACAAAAACGGTCAAATCGCGGAGCTATCTGGAAAAGGTAAAGGCAAGAACGCGGACAAGCTAAAATTCGTCTATTCTAAAGACGGCGGCCTTCTAAAAATTAAAACGGATATTAAAAACAAAAAAACCAAGCAGAACACCATCGCAAAATTTGAACTTATTCACGCCGTTGTAGGAGCAAACTAGACCTAAGCTGGATAGTGACTTTGTCGCTCTCGTCGTAAAATAGGAGCAGATGAAAACTCGATTCTTATTCATGCTTACAATGCTTTGTTTTAGCTGGGCGACCGCTCAAATAAATACTTTAAAATATTACCAAGAAATTCTGTCGGTAGGACTTTGCGATAAAGACGACTATTTTGCTAAATGTTTTACGTTAGTAAAATCTTGTGAGTTCGAAATGCGAAAGATTGCAGAGACGTGTGTTCTGGATAACAAACATTTTTTTAAACAAAAGGATCTTCGTGGCTTAGCAGCTGAGCGACACAAGACTTCACAAGATATAGAAATTGGCTTTTGTATGGGGCAGCGGTTTGAAAAAGATTTTCACTCCGATAAATCAGACAAGCCAGAATGTTATTCGGTGAAAAAATGGAAATAAAAAAATTAATTGTTTTCAGTATAACCATTTTGCTTGTGAAGAGTTTGCTTGCTCAGGGCATTAAGCCTTCTAGCTGGCCAACAGATGAAGCGGCCATGACGCCGACCCAATACGGAACTTCATGTGCGAAAGATCCAGAGAAAACACGAAAGATGCTTGAAACTTTACAAGATCGATCAATGTGCGAATTCGCGGTTTCGCCGCAGGAGTGCTATAAGATTAGTTTGGCTGGTGGCTCTGGCGCAAACATGGCGGGTCGAATTGCAGCTCAAAAAGCCTTGGGAATTGGCCGCATTAATTTAAATCCCGACAAACACATGGTTTGCTCATTAGACTTTTCGTATAACAACATGTTCAGTTTATTGGTTTCACCGGCGCATGCAAAATATTGTCGATTTAACAAGCCGGCTATTTTTGCGGATTTAATAGATGATATTGCAAAACACGCTCTTGCAGAGGCAAAGGCTTTGGAGATAAAGGTCGTAGATCAAGTTCAAGGCGTAATTAATTCGGCGGTAGCGAAAGCAGAGGCCGAAGCGGCAGAAGAAGCGGCTCAAAACAGTCAATCAATTGCGTCTGCTAAAAAAGATAGTTTATTTAGAAAAATGGGCGAAAAGCTAGGAACTTCGGAACTTCCACTTGAAAAGCACAGAGAATTTAAAGCAGATGCGGATGCCCTGTATAATAAGTTTCAGGTGGCATTAAAGAACGAAGACTCCAATGCTGCGGCACGGTTAGAAAAAGCACTCTCTGAACTTCTTAAGAAAAACAACATAAATTTTGGCCCTTCAACAATCAAAGGTTTCGGATTCGCGACTCCGGAATCACCCACCGCCGCCAAGGTAAAAATAGCTCAAGAAAAACTGGCTAATATCACCCGCGTTTTAGGAGACAGCTCTGCAAGCAAAGAAATAATTTCCAGAGAGCTTGCAGAGCTTTCCAAATTATTTCCTGAAATTAAACCAGACGCTTTTATTGCCGAGACACAGAAATTGCGAGGCCTTCAAACGAAAGCCAATCTATCTTTTGGTATTAGTCGACAATACAAAGTGGATTCTGGCGTGACGGGATCAAAAAAAGTTACAGATGCCGCGGCCCAAGAAGAAATGAAAAAAGCGATTACTAAATTGGAAAAACAAGTTTTTGTGGGTGGGATTGAAAACCCACAAGTTTTACAACAATTCATGGCCGCCGTACAAATGACGAAACAAACCTATGCTGAAACAATTCGGCTTGTGTCGTTAGCGCGCACTATGAGTGCGCGTCATTTAATGGTCGCACTTCGCATTGGAACAATGGGATTAGCAGCAACTGGCGTAGGAATGCTTCCCGCAATCGCCTCAGCAGCAGTACAAGAAGTTGGGGTCCGCGCGGGCGAAGCCACAGTAATACGCTCAACAGAAGATTGTGAAAGTTCTTATATAAAACAGTATTCAAATATAAGCGATGCCGAACGCTTGGCACTATCTATGGTTGATTTTGATGGACGATGTAATGTGAGCGCAAGCTTTAATGGCCGCTTTACTGAAATTTTTCAATTAGATACAATGAGCCAGATAAAGCTCGCTTCAGCCAGTGGTCATTTGTGCAAAATGATTACGGATCTTGTTGAAAATGAATTTCCGGTCGGACAAAAAGCAATCTGTTCATCAACCAGCGGTGACTTCACTTTTATGGATGTTGCTGGTGGCAAAACAGCTGAACGAGTTCTTGATCTTCGCAAGCAAGAAGCTAAAGAAGCAGGTCTTGCAGGTAAAGACTACGAAGACTATTTAACAATGAGTTCAGGAGCCAGCTTAACACATACTGTAAAAAGAACTGACGGTCAGCTGGCCGTACAATTTACTCAGACGAATTCAAAAATGAAACCATGTGCTAACTTTGAGGCGAGCTTAACTTCAGGAGCGGCCTCAAAATCTAATCGAGAATGTTTAGCTTTTACAAGCAAAGTTACACAAAATGTTTTTGATTACGGTTCAATTTCAAACTGTTGTGCGGGACAAGGTGGAAGTTACTGCGACATGTATGCGGACAAAATTGCGATGAACACCACAGGCAATGGCACTAACGGCATTCCCGTTAAGATTCGTAAATAAGATTACTTTTTTATTTTAACTGATTTTAATACGGAAAGCACTTCGGCTTCGTAAGTGGGATAAAATTCTTCGCCCACAGTAAAATGAAATAAATGGTTATTGCTTTTTGATTGAGCCAACAAAACCAAGCCTTTGTATTTGATATTATTTTTAGTATAAGTGAATTGTTTTATGACGTGATCTGATTTTAGATCAGCCAAATTTTTAATTCCGAATACTTTATAATCTTTATATTTTTTAGCTTCAGTAGCTAAAGATTGTTTTGCAAATTCATCTGGCTTCATTTTGTTTGGTCGTCTTGTCGTTGTCGATAATAGGATGGCCGAAGTCTTCCCTGCTTTTACCTGAGGGACAGAAAAATAAATTGCATTAACTCCGCCGGCTTCAGTCGGTTGCTTCACCCACCCGGACGGATCTTGAAACTGCAGGTTCGCGTTTTCAAAGGCTAAACTATTAATAGATAGGAATAAAATAAATGCAAAAATAAATTTCATATAGGGCACATTTTCATTTCACGAGCAAAGACTGATTTTGCGACGGCACCCAATTTCGCAACTTGGTCCATCACGACACGATCTATATTAACAATGGCATCGATAGCGACACCTAATTTTTGTAAGTATAAAGCTGAAGGACCCAACGCCGCGAAACGTGCCAAGTTCGTCGTAAGACCTGCAAGAATTGCAGGAATACCACCACGGAGCAGATTTCTTGCGGCCGCGGAAGCGATCATTTCACAAGCCATCATTGCCGCTTGCCGGGGCTCAATATTTCTAAGCATAGCAGTTACCTTTTCCACCGCCTGAGACATCATATCTACGAACGCGCGAGCTGTTGCTGCAACTTCGCTCGCACAGTCAATCGGTGACCAAACACATTTTGCGACGGCCATTCCTGTAGATGCAGCACCCTTTACTCCGGCGCCAAGCCCACTAATAATATTGCTTCCAACTTTTTGAGCACACTCTGCGGCCATTTCCGCGGCGGCGCCACCAAGGGCAAAAAGTCCTCGCCCTACAGATTCGCACTTACGCGCCAGTTCTTCGGAGCGAACAGTTTCATATGCGCCGGGATCAAATTCACTCTGCGCATACGAGTGCGCAGAATAAAAACAAATATAAAAAGAAAAAACTCCAAAAATGAGTATTCGTAGATATGCCATGACACTTGTTCGGCCGCTTCATAGAAAAAATTAATATCGACTAGCCTTAAGAACGGCAAACTTTTTTTTGCAAGACTTTGGACCAACTGGATCTTTATGTTTTCTAACCTTATCCGATAAGTTTACCAATGGAAAACCGGGAAAATCGCATATTCATAATTTCGAAAACCTCATTGTTTGTTTTAACTTTTTCGTTTTTATTTGCTGCGAACGCATACATTCAGATTGAAACGGGTCAGCTGATTCACGAAATGACTGACTATGAAATCAGTGAAGGGAATTATCCTTTAACTATTACTCGCCAGTACCAACAACTCAAGGCCGGAAAAAGCATACTCGGAGATCGTTGGTGTTTTAACTTTGAACAACAAATGAAAATTGAAGACGGCGGCTATCGTCTTTACGCGTGCGGAAACCCGACCGCCATACTCTTTAAGTTAACTGGCAAGACCTTGAAATATGAAAAAGAAAAAATGTTTGAAATGAAAAAAGGCGGACTTCTGCGTCGCGCAGGCAATAGCGAAACATTAGTTTATAATGACAAGGGGTTTTTAATTTCGAAAGCTCGCACGAGCGGAAAAAAACACGCCATAAAATACTTTTACGATAAAGAGAATCGCCCAATAAAGATGACTTACATGGGTCGCGTTACGCTGTCTTTTAAGCTTGATGAAAATGGACACACAACCGGCATTTTTATTAAAAATAAAAAAGTCGTGAACTACGTTATTGCAAACAGAAAACTTGTTTTAGAAAAAAACGGCTGGGGTTTAGAGCATCAATTTGAATATGATACGATGGGACTCTTGACGCAAATTAAGTATCCCGATAACTCGACCGAAAAATTTGGATACAGTAAAGAAACCAAAACAGTTAATGATTACGTTTCTAAAGAGGGCTGCATTCGTAAATTTGACTATAAATTTGACGTAACTAAGGCTACGGCGAATCTTGTTATGAATGATTCTTGTGTTAAGCAGCCGCCCCTACAAATAACTTTAAAGCGATCAAATATATTTCATAAAAATCGCGTCGAAAAACAATCGCAAAAGACCGCGCCGAAACAAAATGCAAAACTGAAAATTAAAAGAGATCAATTCAATCGAATTCAATTGATCGAGAACAAACAATACTCGTGGGCCATAGGCTATAACTTAAAAAATGGCCGTATGAGTACTATTACAGAAAGCGTAAAAAGCTCTAAAGTCAGTAAAACCTATAACATAGTTTACCGATTCAATAAAATCGTAGAAATTTCTGAATTGGGTCGTGCAAAAGTGAACTACATCTACTCGAATAAAGGTAAACTTTTGCGAGTGCGCTCGAAGGCTTCTGCCGCAGAAAAATTAGTTTTAATGTCTAAAGTTGATCAAATTACCTCTATCTTAGAGGAGTCAACACTGTGAAAAAACTTTTACTATTAGTCACTTTAGTTGTGATGCCGCTTTCGATCAGCACGGCTCAAGGTTTATATGGTGATGGCGATGACTACGAATATGGTTGTGGCTACGAGTGCGAAGACGACTACCGACTCATTGCAGATATTCGCAGCCCAGACCCTATCGAAGAACCTAAAGACTATTCCGAAGATATTCGTAACTTGTTAGCATACACAGGCGAAGCGCCCCAAGAAGACTCAATTGTTCAATTGCCATTTGAAAGCGATTATCCATTTTATGGAGACTCGCTCGCGGGTGAGGTTGTAGCCACGGATGATGGCACGACTGAAGGAATTATTGAAGCCGGCGCGCAAGACTATTTAACGGTTAAAGAGCGCTGTAAAGTTTGTGATGACGGAACCGCTTACCTTGAATCTTATACAACACGCGAGCCCGCGTCGGAGCCAAGTTGTGACATGGTCGATGAAGATAACAATTGTGTTGAGTCTTCAGCAGGCGATGACTCAGGTGGTGGCTCGATATGAAATTTATTATAGCTGTACTAATTTTATTTTTTGCAAATGTTCTGATGGCTAATGAATGCCATACTCGCGCCTTAAAGGCAGCGCAAGATGCTGATGGGACTAATGGCGGCAATCGCGGTCCAGCAAGCACTTCAACCTCAGGCCGAGTCGAAAAAGGCATGAAAGATCCTGATGGAAATTCAATTAGTGATAATCAGGCAGCTATCGCAAATGGTCGTGCCGCCGCAATCAAAGCCGCCACAGGTAAAGACCTTACACCACAACAAGCCACCGCATTATTGAATGATGCAAATGCCAAGCAGTTATTAGGCGACGACTATAAATATTATTTAGCAGAAAAACCTAGACCCGGTGGAGCAGCGCTACTAAAAGCCGAAGAATCGGCAAAAACTTTAGCTGAGGCCGCAGAATTAAAAAGAAAAGCCGAAGCAGAAACTCGCGCGATCGCAGACGCCGAACGTAAAAGAATCGCAGACGCCGAAAAAAGAAAAGAACAAGAA
>JAYVHE010000163.1:0-8989 GCA_043771495.1 Bdellovibrio sp.
GGTCTAGTCGCAGCTGAGTTTTAATCAGGTGCTGAACAATCAGCACTGACTTAAAATGATATTTATGAATCATTCCAGCAGTTTATGCTACATTTCAAAGTGGCCACCCCTTTGCTCTATACATCAAGCATGAAGAATTATCTTCACTAACAAGGAGGTCTTTATGAAAACAAATAAGGTAATGAGTTTAGGTTTGAAATTGAGTTTAGTTGCACTAGCTTTTACAAGCTGCCAGAAAAAACTTGAAGAGCTTGCAGGTAGTAGTTCATTGGCGCCAGCACCGGCTGCTACCATGGATGGCATTTGGAGTACCGACTGCATGCCTGATAGCTCGGACTCGTATATAAAAAGCATTGAGGTGAAAGATGGTGTAATGACCATTGCAATCCTTCAATATTCAGAAACACGATTTTGTGAGCAAGCAAAATTAATGTCGACCTTTATGCAAAGTGGTCCATTAACTGTGATTGCTGATAATGTGTCCATTGTCCGTGGAAAGAATTACGAATGGCGATTAGATGCATTAATCGGAGTTCCGAATGACGCTTCACTCACTGCAATGCTTAACAATGGATTTGCTTGTGGAAATAATAATTGGGTTACCAATGAACCAGGAATATTGTTCGCCTGCACCGTGGGCGCAGGCTTCGACTTGTCAAATGTAGCCTATCAAACAGTACATCACGGTGTCTATGTACTTGAGAGCAGCGTTACTCCGAACTACCTTCAATTCGAGACGAAGTGTGAATTGAATGGCTATGAAAACTTCTGTCCATCATCTGGCGATCGCCCTGGGACAGTTAGTGGCGACGTTTACTTTCGACGATAACAGCAAAAATGATATCAAAAAATTCAAGGGGCGCGCGAGAAGCGCGCCCCTAATAATAATAACTAAAACCTATCGATTTAACATCACCATCTGAGGAAACAGATTCATTTGTTCTGAAAATTCGCACATCAAAATTAAAAAACACTCCCCACTTTTTATACTGCAGCGGTTCCCACCTGAAGAATGGACCTCCTTGCAAGTACCAGATGTCAAACCGGTCTACCATTGAGCCCTCCAATCCAGTGGGATAGTCGGACTCGCGATTGTAATTAATGACTTCACCAACGACTCCGAAAGTAAGCCGCTTGTAATTCCATTCGCCGAAATTTGTATAGAATGGATTATAACCAATCCTACTTTTTAATTGCCACATACTCTGCTTAGTCTTGTTTATAAGGCTCCCATAGGGCATTTCGTAGTATATATTCGAAACAAATAAACCGGTCTCATAGCTCATCTGATTTTCCTTAAAATGCCGCCAACTTATGCCAATGGCAGCTGGTTTTTCATGAGATGAAAACCCTGAATCTCCAAATGAATAAGCAATGCTTTTTGTTGTTAATAATTCATTTTTTAGATTTCTAAAATCCAGGTTGTAAATTTGTCCGATATTGTCTGCAGCGGTCAGCTCAAGAGTGTGGCTTGTTTCAAGCCATTCCTTAAAATTTTCTATTTTATAAGACGCATCTTGTAGATCTAACTTTTTTAAATCAAGTCGAGCTGCCGCTACATGCTCATTGTATTTTAAATACAAATTGTTTCCATCGGTTTTAAATTCAGTTAATGCGGGATGTTGCACTCTAAAAATTTGTTCTTCGGATTTGTAATATATTTTATCAGAATTTCTCTTGAACTCAGTTAGCCCAACAGCTTTTTGATTTATAACTGAAATGGCTTGACCACTTAACGTTTTCCATTCTAGCTGCAAAGAAGTTTCATCGGTCATAAAATAAAAAGTTTTTAAACCCCCGACTGCCTTTATCTGAACAGGAACTTTATTAATCAAAAGAGCTGCAAAACTTTCGCTACCATTATATACTTCCTGGCCGTTGAAGCTTAGAGAACCAGGATTAAGAACTCCTGAAATAACAGATTGCTTTTTATCCAAAGTTTTTAGCAAATCATACTCTTTCGAACTCACGAGCGTACAAAAGAATATTACAAAGAAATGTATAAATCCTTTCATCCAATGGCAAGCCATCATGCAGATTTCTTTTTCGCAAGATCGTATTTTTTAATTTTATATTGAAGTGTACCCCGACTTAGTCCTAATAAATCTGCGGCCTGAACTTGATTCTGCGCTGACAATTCAAATGCTTTTTGAATTATATTGTGTTCGATACTATCGAGATATTTTTCCAAAGCCATTCCCGGCTTCCATTCCGCAGGAATTATCGTTGACTCATCTTTTGCAACTGTACTTTTTTCCTGCACTTTACTATTAGAATTTTTATTGATTATCTCTTTAGGCAAATGCATGACATCAACTCGACCATTCTCAGGAGTAAGAACAATTAGACGCTCGACAATGTTTTTAAGTTCACGAACATTTCCAGGATAGTCATAATTTTCTAATGCAGCTTTCGCCATCGGAGAAAGTAATGATTTAATTCCAAGCTCTTCAGAGATAGAGGACCAATAATGTTGAATCAAATCGGAAATATCATCTTTACGTTGATTCAAGGGTAACATGTCGTATTGGATAACATTAAGCCGAAAATAGAGGTCCTCACGAAATAGCCCTTGAGTGACCCACTCTTTTAAATCCCGGTGTGTCGCCGCAATGACTCGAGCCTGACTTTTTATCTGCCTAGCTCCGCCGACACGGCAAAATTCTTTTTCTTGCAGAACTCGAAGCAACTTGGCTTGCAAATGCATTGGCAACTCACCAATTTCATCTAGAAATATTGTCCCACCTGCCGCAATTTCAAACTTGCCAATTTTCGTGTTTGTTGCACCTGTAAAGGCCCCTTTTTCATGACCAAACAGTTCAGATTCAATAAGATTTTCACTCAGGCTTGCACAGTTAATTGCTACAAAACTATTTTCTTTTGCAGAACCATTTTCGTGAATAGATTTTGCAACAACTTCCTTACCCGTACCACTTGGTCCAAGAAGCAACACGGGCGATGGCACGTTTGCTACTTGGGTAATAAATTTTTTAACGCCAACAATGAATTGCGACTGCCCGATTAAGTTTGTTTTTTTTGAATAATGTTCAGCTAAGGTTTTTTGATTTTGCCAAGCGCGCAATTGAATAATTCGATTAATCCGATGATCCAATTCAGTAAATTCGACAGGCTTCGAAACGTAATCATCTGCACCATCCTGTATGGCTTTAACTGCACCGTCGATACTTCCATGGGCTGTCATCAAAATAAAAGAAGATAATGGAGATACCTCACGAACTTTAGCTAACAGTTCTAGTCCATCCATTTTTGGCATCTTTAAATCGCTAATGATAATGTCGAATGACTTATCTAAGATTAAGCTAAGTGCTTGCAATCCGTCTTCAGCTACAAATGTTTCGAAACGATCCCTAAGAAACTCATTTAAGGTATTTCTTAAGCCACCTTCATCATCTACAATCAAGATTCTCATGTTCCTCCTATCGGTATTTTCGAGTTCAACTTTAAACATAACTACAATTACAAACTGGACCTTTATCATGCTTTCAAATCTTTTTTTTGTTTTAATCCACCTGATAAAATACCGATAGTTCGTCAATGAACACCTTGATTCTACAAAAACAATGTTTTCTTTGGACCGCCATCCTCATCGTTAGTTCTTGCACCAAAGAATCGACAAATTATCCAGCACCAATAAAAACTGCAAAAGAACCCGTCCAAATATCCGAGCAGGAAAAGCCAACACAGGATAAATCATCACCAGATAAAGCAACATCAGAGAAAACTGTAGCCAACTCAAAAAATTCGGCACCTACAGCAAAATCAGCTTCGCCACTAGCTATTCTTGAAAAAGTAAAAAATCGTGCAGATATGAGAGCGCATAATGAAATTGTTTGGCAATCGGCAGCGCTAGGAGCGAATTTTTTCAAACATGATGCTTTGCAAACTCATGACAGCGCTACTGCACAGATCAAGTATAAAAGCGGGTCTCAACTGAAACTCAAAGAAAAAACTTTGATCGTTTTCGACAAAGATCCAGGCCTTAATGACAAATCTATTGATCGTGTCGTTCTTAACACCGGAGAGCTTACGGGGGTTACAAAAAATGAACTCTGGATTTTTACAAGCGCTGGCCTAATCCAAATAAAATCTCAGAAGAACACTCAGCCAGCGAGCGTAACATTAACAGTAAATAAAGAGCGAAAACTTAAAGTCCAAGTGGAACAAGGCACTGCTGACGTGATCATAAAAAAGTCAGAGTCCGAATTTCAAAAGATCAATGTCGCTGAAAAATCTGAACTTGAATTTACAGCTAATACAGATCTTATTGCCGTCTCCGAAAAAAATATCGATCTTAAAAATATTGAAAATCTTGCGCAGATATCGACTCAGATTAAAAAACCAACATTGGCTGAGCTCATTATCGACACTCCGAATGAGAATGAGACAACGACTGAAAGTAAATTTGAAGTTAAAGGACGCCTTACCGATTTAGGAGCCAAGCTGCTTATCAACGGGGACTTGGTCGAAATTCAAGACAATCTAACATATAGCAAAACCATCAATTTGAACTCGGGCACAAATATCATCGTATTTCAGCTCATTCGTTCAGACGCCAGCGTCAAATTTTATCGTAAAAATTTGAGATCAAGCAGTCCGCAATGAGCTTAAGGAATAAAATAAGCCTTTTTTTGATATCCATTTCATTAGTTGCCGTTTTTGCGACAGGACTGCTTGTCTTACAAAATGCCGTCGCAGATAAAAAAAATTATATTACTGAATTAAACTCTGCTCTGGGTCCGCATGTGGCCAACTCCATTGATCAAAAGTTGAAGAATCTTTTAGTGAATCTAACTGAGGTCAATTCCGTTTTGAATTCATCGATGCGTTTGAAATACTCTACGACACTTATTGCTTTGAATAATTTTAAGAAGCGTTCGGACGATATTGATGCCATTTTTATTAATACTAAAGACAATCGACTTATTAGCTTTGCTCTAAATGAAACGGTTACTTCAGATAGCTTGAGCCAGCTGGGTGAAATCGTAAGTACTTTGGATGGCGCTTACGCAGTAAGAGATAAATTAACATATTTTAAAAATAATCTTTATGTAACAAAGTTTAAGGATAATACATTTGTCGCCGTCTTATTAAACCAAACGTTTTTTAAAGATTCGTTTGAGTTAGCGCGTGGGAAACCCGCAATTTTAATTACCGATAAACAGGATTCTTTAGTTCAATCAAACTTGCAAAGTGAATTCGATAGCCTTCTCAACAAAGTACCTGTTGATACATGGAACAGATCAGAACTTATAAGCTTTGAACTCAGCGACGAACGACATCGAAATTATCTGATTAATTTTAGCCGTAACAAATTATTAAACACATTTGTCGTCTTGGTTTCTCCCCAGCCTTCATGGAAGGATTTAACGACTCCCATTTTAAGATCGTCATTTGGACTAATCATTCTACTAATAATTCTTTCAGTTCTAATAGCCTATTGGATTTCTAAGTCACTGGCGCACCCCATCGAAGAACTTTCAGAAATGACCGGTCACGTAGGAAGGGGCGATTGGAAAATAATTAATATTAAAAATGCTGGAATTGAAATTATAAAACTTACCGCTGCTTTCAATCGTATGATCGAAAATTTAAAAAAGCGAGAGTATGAACTCAAGGTTGCTCAGAACAAAATTATTCAAGCCGACAGCCTAGCCGCCGTCGGCCGCATGAGTGCCGGCATCGCTCATGAAGTTAAGAATCCATTAGCTTCGATTTCTGGCTATGCACAACTGATTGAAAGAAAAATTTTAAGTGCTAAAGATCCTTCCCAAGCATCTGACCTGCTAATCAAAATCCAAGAATACATAAAGTTGCTGTTAGATGATACTCGACGTGCAAACAAAATCATTTCGGATTTACTTACATTCGCACGCCAAAAAGAAATTCAATTAGAAAAAATAAATCTATTAAAACTCATGCAAAGCTTTGAACCTCATTTAAGAGCACTCTGTGAAAGTCAAAAAATTGTCTTTAAGACCGAATTCTTATCAATTGATGCTGTCGAAGTGTCGGCCGATTCAGATCAAATTTATCATGTTATGTTAAATCTAATTCAAAATGCGATCCATGCTTTGAATTCTGTAACCACCGTGAATAAAACTGTGACTCTTCGTGCGAGCGCCGCAAATGAATGTGCGGAAATTCAGGTAATCGACAACGGCTCTGGAATTTCAGAAGAGAATATGAAAAAGATATTTGAACCTTTTTTCTCAACTAAAAAAGTAGGAGAAGGCACAGGGTTGGGATTAGCCCTCTGCTATGGCATTATTCAACAGCACCAGGGATCTATTGACGTTAGTTCCGAATTAGGAATTCAAACAAATTTCAAAATAAGACTGCCTTTGGCTGATTAATTTCCTGCAGAAATTTCTGCACTGCTGAATTCTCAGCATCCAAAAATGATACAGTACTTTTAAATAACCTATTACTTTCAAATCCTTAGCACATTCATTCAAATGGCTCTTTACGTGCAATTCTTCCTTGCGTGACTAGCAAATCACAATAAGTACAGTGCGAATTACCGCACTGTCAAAACAGGAGGTTTTATGAGAACAAATTTATTATTACCGCTACTTTCAAGTGCTTTACTTATTTGTGCTTCAGGTTGTCTAAATGTAGAAGCTGAACTTGTTGACCAACCAGCTAATGAAGACGCAGCTCCCGCGAATCAGCGGATTGCTCTGATTACAGCTCTGGATGATCAAGCAATAAATTTGGTGAACGGACTTAACAAGGTGATTGTCGAAGGAAAGTTTTTACAAAACTTGGCCTTAGTGAATCCGCCGAAACCTATTCCTATGAACGACGGCAATGAAATTGAAAAAGCCATCCAATATTTGCTCTCGAATCAAATCAAAAGTGGATTAAGCTACATCTATACTCCTGATTCGAAATTTTGTAGCGAAGTTGTGGCGAAAAATGATCCGGCGGCATGTATTCAAGTCATGAGCCTTGTAACGCTTGTTCAAGTTCCCAACGACGATGCAAGTGGAACATTATTTATTAACATCGACAACGCACAGCCATTTCAGCTTTACTATAGTTCGGACGAAATCATTGCGCGTGGATCAATCGCAGAAATCGTAAAGGCTTTATCCAAGATCGATCCAATTTTAAAACAAAGCGGAAATGTAGGCGTCGGCCAATTACCAACAACTTACACGGGTGCTTTTGAATTTAAAGTGGGCTCATTTATGACGATTAGTCATGTTCGATTCAATATTACCACACCAATCGATGTCCGTGGTGAGAATGTAAACGGTTCGACGTATTCGGTACAAATCTCGTCGGCAGAAGAAGTCTTAAAAATTTCTTTGGACTCTCTCTCAGGTATTGGCTCGGCATCAGCGAATTTACCCGCAGTTGCGGCTTCATTGAAGGTTCACGACGGCCAAGAAATTCTGCATGATGTTCAAGTTGTATTCCCAGGCTTAAGCGGAAAAGTTAAACTTGATAATTCTTTAGAGAGAATGACTTTCCAGACTATCAAGTTTAACTCAACAGACACTTTCATTTCTGTTGATGGTCAGACTGCCGCTCACATCTATTCGGCCTCGCAGATCGATGCTCATGTACAGACATTTTCTGGTGGTGATAAGTCACTTCATTTTTTCGGCGCCTTTGAAATTCAATTCGATATATTTTCGAACGCACTTATCGAGGGAAACGGCCAAATACTGGCAAGTATCGCCGAAAAAACTGAGTTGAGTTTTAAATTCAATTCAGTTCAAGCCCAAGTTATTTCAGGCTCGCTACAACTTACTGGAGCAGGAGACTTTGCAGGTTCCTTAAATGCTCAAGCCGGTTCATGCATCGAAGGCCTAGAAAATGCTTTCCCATTGCAACAGGTTGTTTGCCAATAATATTATACAAATTAAGTGGACGAAATAGTGGGCTTTAAAAAAGCCCACTATTTTTTATGAGTATTTCTAAAGAATTTTAACAATTATTTCGTAAACGTTTTAATGCCATCAAACATCAAACCTACCATAACGTAGCTACCAGATAAATCGATGGCATCTACGTTGGTGTTGACAGTTCCGGAACGTTTAAAAGAATCGACCTTATTGGTTTCAATTCCACCCTCTATAATGAAATAAACATTATTGTAACCAACTCCCACTGACGCACCAAAGGCCGTGGCTACGGAAGCAAACCAATCTCCACCTTCTTTTCTAGTAAGCTCCCCATTTTGAGCTGTTGATCTGATTTTAAATGACGTATTACTTCCACCCAATCCACCAAATATATCAAAACGCACACTATTCGTTTTATAAAGCGGAGCTCGCGCGACTAGTAATACCGTGTCCTGATCAATGACACCTTCGTAATTGGTCGTTGAATTTGGAACCATTTCTTCAGAGAAAACATTGCGATGACTATAGTTGATACCCACATCTAGATGTTTCATAACGGGGTAGGTGATTTCGACTCCGTATTTTCCAATACCAGAAAATTCTTTGAGGCCTTGTGCCGTCATTTCTTGATTAAGATCATCTGGCTTAATCGTTGTTGATCCTAAAAAAAGTCTACCTTGTCCGATGAAGTCGGTCGCAAAAATCGAACCTGGTATTAAGTACAGAATAGCTGCCAATAATATTCCGCGTGACCCCATGATGACCCCTTTTAGTTCAACTCATTATTTAGTGCGTTTTAGGCGGCTGCAAGTCCAGAAACGATATTTAATTTACTCGGATTTTACTGAAAATTGGTAGGGAGTACGGCCGCCAAGAAACCCTAATGATTTCAAGGTCGCTTTCCCTCGTTTCCAACAAGTTCCCACATCGTCCAAAATTCCACAAGTTTCCCCTCAACAATACCATGCGTATTAAGGCGTCAGTGTCGTGAGATGAAAAGTCTTGATTTGTTAAACATGAGCGCGCAAGTTTTGCATAATGTGTCTCGAATGGCTGGTCTTCATTTCGAAAACATAGCTGAAGAAATTAAATCTGAGATTTTAAATTTAAGC
>JAYVHE010000164.1:0-7992 GCA_043771495.1 Bdellovibrio sp.
CCACAACCCGCCAAAGCTGCACTGGTTCCAACAACACCAAACTGCGAACATTGATTGACCGTGCCGGCGTTATTTTTAATAAGAATATCATAAGTTGCAGCGCCGCCTGAGGCCGCCCAGTTGATTGTTGGGTTGTTTGTTCCACCAGATAACCACGTATCGACAGTTGCATCTGAGCCACCTGTAACACCTGTAATACTAAATGGATTTGGCAATGTATTATCTATTCTAAAACTATAAAAAGCATCATTCACGGCCATCAGTGAACTTGCACCCGAATTACGGCGAGCCGTCACATGAACTCGATAAATTTGTCCGTCCGATAAAATACACGCAATCGGCGTCGAAGTCGTTCCGACAACCCCTAGAGCCGTGCAGAGCGTGACCGTATCGGCACTGTCTTTAATGATGACATCATAGACATCAGCACTGGCCGACGGCGTCCAGTGAACGGTAGGATTCAGCGTATTCAAAATGGTATCAACTAAAGATGAATCAATGGCCGTGTCTCCACCACCAGTAATTCCCGAAATTAAAAAGGCCCCTAACACGCTTGAATCCACTGTGAAGGAATAGCCGTTATTGCTCGCATCGTTCACCAAGGTGCCCGATGTCGATTTTCCGGTAACATACACTTTGTAAGTCGTCCCATCAACTAAAGCACAGGTTGAAAATGAATAGAACAAACTTGTTGTATTAATGGTCGGACAAATCGTCCCGGTACCAGCTGAATCCTTGATTGTGACGTCGTAGCTCTGGGCTCCAGTAAATGCATCCCAAGAAACAATAGCATTTAATGAACCAGATAAAAATTGATCAGGAACTCCATCCGAAACTCCGGTGACACCTTTGATCGCATTGGCCACTGGAACCACATCTGGTCCGCTAACACCGCTACTGGCATCTGCACCTGATTTTGCAATAATTTTTGAATCGAACTCACCTTGACAGGAAAACAACAATGGTAAAAGAACTGTTAAGCAAATCGCTAAACAAACTTTAACTACATTATTCAGTAGAGAGCTTTGGTGATAATTCTTTAACATATAGGAGTGTATCGGTATTTTTAGAATTTAATTTATAATAAAGTTTATTTTTGTCGAATGAATATGCGAAAAAAGACAAAAGTCCTGTGTCATTAAAAGACGTTCAAACTGAAGCGTTACATAATAGTCATTTTTCCAACTAAAATTTGACAATTAACACAAACATGATCTTCTATTTATACCAAGTTTTATAGAGTAGGTAATTATCTGCGGACTGATCTAAAAACTGAACTTCTTCCGGTGTCAGTTTTCTTTTAAAGACAGCAGGCCGTCCTAAAATCAAACTATACGGTTCAAAGGCTTTACCTTCAGTCACTAAGCTTCCCGCACCGACAACGCAGTGATCAGGAACTTTTGCGCCATCCATAACAATCGAGCCCATGCCAATTAAGGTAACGTCGCCAATTTCACAGCCTTGCAGGACCACATTGTGACCAATCGTCACGCGATTTCCAACGGTGCAGCCAAATTTACCGAACGTACCATGTAAAGTTGAGCCATCTTGAATGTTAGTTTCGCGACCAATAACAATCGGCATAACATCCCCACGCAAAGTGGTATTAAACCAGACTGAACTGCGCTCACCGATACTTACATCACCAATAATTTTTGCACCGTCAGCAATAAAAACATCAGGCCCAACCGTCGGAGTAAAACCACGAGCTGAAATCATATTAATGCATGTATCCGGTTTGGTTAATTTGCGCGAGCAACGTCGTATTCTTTTTGCCGTCGACCGAAGCTCCTTGCGGAACAATATTCATTTGTTTTGATTTTTGAATAAACGTCAAAGTTGCAAAGAACGGTACTTTTAAATGCAAACACAAACTGATGGCTTCGGACGCCTTAATTTTTAAACTGTTGTATTTCGGATGACCGGTTAAGAACAACCGCGCGTACTGGTTCAGCTCTTTAATTTCGATAAAGATGCATTTCTCAATTTTAATTTCCAAACTTGTTAACATCAGTTCTAAAAATCGATGCGGCGATATCGGAACCTGGTTGGTCGTTGACTGCGCCAAAGTCACACCGGCTTCAACAGGCGTTAGTGGCACCGGCAAAGAGATCTCTTCGGTTTTTAAATCTTTAAAAATCATAAACGGCCGCGATAACTCATTGGTCAGCGACAATCCAAAAGGTTTCATTTCAACTAATTCGGATTCATAGAAATCATACTTGTCATCTTGGTGTTCAATGAAAACGTAATCAGCCGTTAAATTTTTTAAAAAAGAATTTTCACTCATCTATTCTCACTCATTTATATGACCTTACCTTAGCCGCGCATTACTGCACGAGCTCTCCACGGAATACACTTGGCATTGCTTTGGTAATTTTAACAGGTACTGTTTTGCCGATCAAACTTGGCGAACCCAAGAAATACACCAGTTTATTCTGAGTCGATCGCCCCTGCGCTTTGCCTTGCTCATTAATTTGTTCAACTAAAACGTTAAGAACTTGGTTTTCATATTTCTTTACAAGCTCAAACGCTTGTTTTTCGTGGACTTGAAATAAATAGTTCAAACGTTCGTTCTTAATTTTTTCTTCAATGTGATCCGTAAACTGCGCAGCCTTAGTTTGTGGACGCGACGAATACATAAATGCAAAAATAGTTTCAAATCCAACTTTTTCAACCATCGATACCGTGTCCGCAAATTCGCTGTCAGTCTCGCCAGGAAAACCAACAATAATGTCCGTTGATAAAACTAAGTTGGGAATATATTTCTTCATCAACTCAATTTTTTCTAAATAGTCTTCGCGCGTGTAACCGCGATTCATGCGCTCTAAAATTCGTGAATTTCCGCTCTGAAATGGCAAATGTACATATTCACAAATTTTATCTTGGTGATCGGCCATCACTTGCATCAATTTTTCATTAAAGTCTTTGGGGTGTGACGTTACATAACGAATACGTTCAATGTTGGTGTCAACAGCCACCGACTTTAACAAATCTGCGAAATCAGCCCCATCGTCACCTTTGTAGGAATTTACATTCTGACCCAAAAGCGTCACTTCTTTAACGCCACGATTAATCAACGTGCGAATATCGGTGATCACATGACTGCGTGGGCGTGATTTTTCACGTCCACGAGTGTATGGAACTACACAGAATGAACAGAAATTATCGCATCCTTTGGTGATATTCACAAAAGTTGCGACTCCTGGATTACGCACTAAAGTTTCAACGTGATATGGGGCTCGATGTTCAAATTTAGTTTCGATCACTTTATCTTTTTTCTCGAACACTTGCGCCACTAAATTTGGAAGCGAATCAATGTTATCTGTTCCAAAAACGAAATCGATCATGGGCTGATTCTTGATCAGCTTTTCTTTTTCTTGATTTCCAACACAGCCACCGACTCCAATTTTTAAACCAGGGTTGCGCTCTTTTAATTTTCTATAAGTACCAACTTCAGAGTAAACTTTATGGACTGGTTTTTCGCGAATCGAACACGCATTAATAATAATTAAACTGGCTTCTTCAGGTGTATTAACAATATTAAAATTCACCATTTCTAAAAGTGAAAACATTCGCTCGGTATCGTTGACATTCATTTGACAACCGTACGTCGAAATATAAACGCCACGACCAAGTCCAATATCTTGATTAATATAATCTTTTTTTGCCGCAGGTTGTGGCGTGATCAGATTGTCCAATGGCTGTCCCCGTTCGAGAGTTTTGCTCTAAAAATTTTTATGCACACAAAAGTATTGCAGAAAACGAAATAGAGTTATAAGAATTGAGTGCAAAACAGTCAATCAAAACACTGACTTACACCCCTAATTTTCAGGAGAAAATAGCTCGTGAATCCTCGTCGTCAAACTAAACAGAAGTGGACCCCGTTTCCAGCAGAGCTCACTGAACAAATTCGCCAAGTATTTCAGCAAAACTTTGCAACACAGCTTGGAAAAACCACAAAAGTTAATGTTTTAGGTAAAATTTTTACACAAGAGATCTGCTTAAGAGTTGGACTTAATAAAAAAGGCGAACTCAAAAATCAAAATTTTGAAGTCTCCGTGGATCATTCCGGCGAACAAGACAATGTTGTTAGTCAAATTCATATCTGTGTCGACGCTTTGGCCGGACTGGTTCAAGAGTACTACGACAACGACGAAGACATTGAGCTTCCCTACACTTGGGCTGAATTACCAATGAGCAATCATAAAGTTTTTGTACAATACACGAGTGAAAATCCAGACTTGGAAGCTCAAGCCAATACCCTTCTTGGTGAACAAAAAGGTGATGCTTTATTGAATGAATACGAAGGCGTCCCAGATGTTGAAGGCGAAGGCGAACTAACCGATGAAATTGCCGAAGAGATTTCGAGTGGGCCGACAATATTTTCAGGCAAGGGTTCTGGTCAAGCCACTGGTAAAACGACTAATGGAAAAAAGAAAAAAAAAGAGGATCTTCACTAAATGAAAATCGTGGGGATTATGATATTAATTGCAGTTGATTTGTTGTTAGCGAGTTGCGCGATTGATACTGTTTCAGTGTCGAAATTGGAAATTATAAATGAGGATGTTCACCGATGAAAAAACTTTTAGCTTTAGCATTTTTAACGACTGGTCTTTTTTTAACAGGGTGTTCGTCGGTTCCACTGGCGTCACAAACAGACGACGCGGAAGCCAAATTATTTACCCCGATCAGTGATAAATCAGTGATCTACGTTTACCGTAACGAATTTTTTGGCGGTGCCATTGGTATGGATATAACTTTTGATGGCAAAGAACTCGGTGGAACAACTGAAAAGCGTTATTTAAGAATCATTGCTAATCCGGGCACTCACATTATTGCTAGTCAGGCTGAGAATCGCGATTCTGTCAGTTTAAAAACTGAGGCCGGAAAAGTTTATTACATCTGGCAAGAAGCTAAAATGGGCGTTATTACTGCGCGCACCAAAATGAATATTGTCAGTGATCTTGAAGGCCAAAGAGGCGTTTTGCAATGTTCGTTGGTCGACCATTACCAACCTGAGTAATCTAGAGACTATTGTTTTACATACGCTGGGTCATCCCATTTAGATTTTGCATGACTCGTTTTTCGAACTGTTTTATTTTATTTGAATGCAAATATTCAGCACCCAAGCCATAAAAAACCGCCAACTCCGTATCACTAACATTTTAAGTCAGTCGATGAAAGCCGGCGAATTACTCTTGGTTTTTTGCGGCGATCCCATTCAAAAACCGGGCGGCTGGGATCAAAATTATTATTTTATTCCCCATCCACTTTACTTTTGGCTCAGCGGTGCTCGCCGACCATCGGGCGTGATGACTTTTAGTGTTGACCAAGGTTGGACCCATTTTCAAAAGCCTTACAGCGATGCCGAAAAAATTTGGGATGGTATTACTGAGGAAATTACGGGCCAGGATCGCGGATTGTTAGATTCAAAATTAAAATCTTTCGATAAAATTTATGTCTTGGGACAACCCTCTGCTCACGATTTAAAACTGGCAAAGAACAATAAGTCCGAAGACGAAACACGATTAAATATTCAAATCGAACTTGAACGCCGAATTAAAGACTCCGAAGAAGTGGCCTTGATTGAAAAAGCCGCCCACATCGCAAGCTTAGGCTACAAGAAATTCCGAGCCACATTAAAACCAGGACTGACTGAGCGCGATCTACAAGTTGAATACGAAGCCGAAATTGCTCGACACGGTTCACACAAAAATCCTTACGAAACCCTGATCGGTTCAGGTGTGAACGCCGCTATTTTGCACGCCAGTCCAACACTGAAAAAAATCACCAAAGACGAAGTCGTACTGATTGATGCCGGTGTTGATCTTTATGATTACTGCGTGGATATCACACGCGTGTTTCCAGCGGGTGAAAAATTCTCGTCCCAAGGACAAATGCTTTATGATGTTGTTCAAAAAGCTCACGCTGCCGGAATCGAAAATTCTAAAGCAGGCACGGACTGGCACGCCGTCCATGCTCTGACTGCAAAAATCATTGCCGAAGGCTTAAAAACATTTGGCGTTTTAAAATGCGATGCCGATACGGCTTTAGAATCCGAAGCCATTGCATTGTTTTACCCGCACGGCGTCGGACATTTAGTAGGCCTAAGAGTTCGCGATACCGGATCGCCAGAAAATTTAAGCCCTAAAAAATATTGCGGAGCTTACTTGCGCGTTGATTTAAAACTTCAAGAAAACTTTACTTTAACCGTCGAGCCGGGCTGTTATTTTATTCCAGCATTATTAAATAATTCAGAAAAGCGCGCCAAGTTTAAAGATTTAATCAATTGGTCTGAGCTTGAGAAATGGATTCCAGTCGGCGGCGTGCGTATCGAAGACGATATTCTGATTCAGAAAGCAGGATCGCCACGTGTACTGACTCAAGCAGTCGGCTATTTAAAATAAATTCAAACTACGGAGTATCCGTAATGTTGGCTACGGAGTATCCGTAATTTCGGCAACGCCGAATAAATTATTTTGGCGGTACGGAAAAATTACCGTATTCGTCGTTGGATCAAATTCTATTTTGAAACCTGAACAATTAATTGTAGAACTTGGCCACGCTAGCGGGGTTTCGACTTTGGTCACTGTATTATATTTATAGATCTGATTACTGCTGGAAGCATCATACGAACAATAATAGAATATTTCTTGGCCAACTGCATTTTTTGCCCGTGCAAAACTCATCATTTTTCGAGGTAGAATTGCGCGAGTTGTAATGGCCTGCGCTGAATTTTCTTTGATCGTCACAATGCGTTCGCGATACGTGTGCCCGCTCAGCCAAACGTCTTCTTCCGGGACGTAATCCGCCATCAAGTGTGCATTATTAAAACTCGCATGTAAATTTGTAGCCGATTGCAGAACTCCATCGGCACCATAATCATCGGCACAACGCTGATCGGTGCCAACAATCGTTCGCTGAATAAAATTATTTGTCGTCTCGAACTTATTGATTAAACATCCGTACTCGTAACCTCCGTTCCATTGCCATTGATGGGTTGCGACGACTAGTTTTCCAACATGATAACCAAGAATTAATGGCGGATACTGAAACTGAACTTCGCCGCCGGTTTTACCATTCGCCAAAGTATTTAGCGTGCCTCCGCCACCCGCTGAGTCTGTCCATCGTCCTGTGTCGCGATCTAATTTTTTAATTGAACCGGCCGCAGCAACGTAAACATCGCCAGTAACATAGTCTACTCCAAACGAAGTTGAACCACCCCAGTACGATGAATACATAGATTGTTCATTCGCCAGTGCTGTTACATTTTGTCCGGCGTTAGCTCCGTTACCCGCGATGGTTTCGATTTTTAAGCGACGTTTAAATTCGCGAATACGGTTTTCAACAGGATCTAAAACCTTGATCCGACCGGCTTGATCGATGTCGATATATTCGATTAAACCGAATCGCGCCGAAATGGCTAAGCCTTTGTCGCCAAAACTAAACGACTGCCCGGCCATAGTGTAAGGTGTTGCGTCTTCGTTCAAAACTCGAATCCGTCCGCGATCAGCAAAAAAGATATAACCTTGCAGACCTACAAATATCGATTGAACATCGATATCACACAATGAACTGACCACTGAATCCGCACAAGCTCCTTGGATACCGGTTCCAATAATATCAATCCATTTTTTTTCTTTGAGATCAAATTTTTTAATACGAGCTTCAAGCCGAGAGTACGCATAGGCCGTACCCAATCGATCAATTTGATAATGGTCCGAATTATACATCATCGAAAAGCTTTGTGGTGCAAGCTCATCATAAGGAAGCGGATTAAAAGTTGTTGTATTCAGTGTTGAGTGGAAAAAACTTCGGCCACCCACGACTGGAATCGAAACAATAACCTGCATAAATTTAAGCTGTGAAGTCGCCGGATCAAAACCGATCACAAAGTTATCGTAGTGGTAATTCTTATTGGCAACATCTAAACTGCGATCCTGAAGCGTGCCTGGTCCTGATGGTTTTATATTATAAATTTTCTGATCA
>JAYVHE010000165.1:0-4182 GCA_043771495.1 Bdellovibrio sp.
CTCGTCCAACTCGTCAATCTGAGCTCAAAAAATTTTCTTTAGGACAAAAAACTAATTACGAATTTAATTACAATCCTAAACTTTTAGAAGCATTTGATAATAAACACCCAGGCAAAATTGCGTGGACCACCTTTGTGTGCACGGAATTCACGTCGTTGTGTCCGAAAACGGGTCAACCTGATTTTGCAAAAATTTTTATAAACTACATTGCCGATAAAAAAATGGTCGAGAGCAAATCCTTAAAAATGTATTTGTTTAGTTTCCGCAACCACGGCGACTTTCACGAAGATTGCATTCAAAAAATTTGTGATGATTTAGTGGCGGTAATGAAACCAAAATATTTAGAAGTGGTTGGCGAATTTACGCCACGTGGGGGAATTGCGATTTTTCCATTCGCGAGCCGCGCCAATAATGAAGAGTCATTTAAGAAGCTTCACCAGGAGCGTTTGTTGAATTACGCTCCCGGTAAATACAGTTGTGAACTGAGTAAAGTTTATTAGTTCCCTGAATTAGAACAGTGTCAAATGCCGTTCTCAACAAGAGAACGGAATAAATCATTCGCTGATTATTACTCAACGTCAAAATTCCGATAGTGCCTTTGCGCTATGAAAAAATTTTTTAAAAGAATTTTGCATTCTGCGATTCGGCTTTTGCCACCGTTTCTTCGTCATGAAGTCGTGCGCAGATCTATCCAGCTACCTTTGAGCTTACCGTCGGAACTTATCTTTAAAATTGCGGAAACAACCGAAGAACTTGAGGCTTCATTTAAGCTGGTCTACGAAGTTTATTTAGAGCTTGGGTATTGTTCTGAGAATGCCTTTCAGATGCGAGCGACTATTTACCACGCCTTGCCAACAACCACGACTTTGATCGCAGTTGATCAAGGGAAAGTTATAGGTACTTTAACTATCGTGCGCGACAATCGACTGGGTCTTCCGCTTGATAATGTTTTTGATGTGAAAGCTTTGCGCAAGAACTCCAAACGGCTCGCTGAAATTACTTCTTTAGTTATTCATAAGGATTATCGACGTGAAAAAGGCGGACAAATTCTTTTTCCGTTGCTGAGGCTCATGTACGAATATTCGACCTCGTATTTCGGTGTGAATCATTTGCTGGTTACAATTCATCCAAAAAATGTGGACTTTTACAAATCGCTTTTACTTTTTAAAATAGTTCGGAACACAACAGTTGAAATGTACTTAGGTGCTCCAGCCATTTGCCTTGAGTTAGATTTAAACAGTGCCTTATTCGACTATCGAAAGACCTACTCACAACGTAATAATTTAACAAACCTTTTTTATTTCTTTATCGAACGAAAAATCGTTAATATCCAGCTGCCGAAGCGAACATTTAATAAAATTAACGATCCAATTGTCCACATGCCCTACTTTCAAGAATTTTTTGTAAAAAAGCTGATGGTCAGTTTACATCGCACAGAACGCCGCCGAGTTGAATCGTGCCTGAAACAAGCGAAGTCCCAGCGCGTTCATCCGCGCATTGAAGTGGAAGCTCCGGCGCAGTTTTCCGAGGGACGCATGACCGTTAAAGATGTTTCACGCACTGGTTTTCGGGCCACTTTTGCTGTTGAATTCAAAATTGAAGATCGATTCGAACTGCAAGTCGAGGTCGCCCCGCAGGTGTTTGCCAATCTGATCGCTTCGGTGGTCTGGATGAATTCCGACAAGAGTGCAGGTTTTGAAATCATTTCGTCTGATGAAAACTGGAAAAAATTTATCAATTTTCTTTATGCTGATCAGTTTGGTGAGACCGGTTAAAACTTAGGTTTTTGGTTTCCAATCGATAGCAGAAAATAATTTGATGTAATTTTCAGTTGCGGCACCACGCGAACCTTTGATGGCTAATAGATCACCTTTAGTCACTGTAGATTTCAGATGTGATTTTATTTTTTCAGTAAACTCTGGCTCAACAATGTAATTGCTGTATCCCGCAGATTTTAAGCCTGCTTCAAAATCTTTAAAATTTTCGCCGTAAAAATAAATAAATTCAAAACCACTTTTTGCAGCAGTCGCAGCCACTTCGCGATGGAGCTCTGGCGCGGCCGCGCCTTGCTCCTTCATTTGGCCCAGCGCCGCGATCTTTACGCCGCTGACTTGCAATGCTTGCACATTCGAAAACAACACTTTCATACTATCGACATTGGCGTTGTAGCCATCAAAAATAATTTCGACATCTTCTTTGGTTTTAATAAATTCATTACGTCCCCACGTCGACTTACAGAGTGGGAGGGCCGCCCAGATTTGCTCGGGCTTCATTCCGGACGCGTAAGCTAAACAAGCTGCCGCCATTAAATTAACAACGTTGTGATCACCAAAGACCGGAACAATCGCAGAACCTTTTAGGGCCGCGATTGAACCAACAATTTGCAATCCTTGTCCGGTCGACTTTTCGACTTTCATGTAAACATCGGTTTCGTCATTTTTAACTGAGTAACTTAACATTCGGGACGCGGGGTATTTTTTTGCGACCGGATACATCATATCAAACGTCAGGTCTTGATCTTGGTTAAAAACCCGCACTGTTGATTCACGAGTTTCTTGATAAATTTCTTCTTTAGCTTTAGCGATGGCCTTGAGTGAACCAAAAAACTCAATATGCGCAGAGCCAACCATCGTGCACACGACAAAGTCAGGGTCAGCGATGTGAACTAAATTGGTAATTTCGCCAGCATGATTCATGCCCATTTCTAAAACCAAACATTGATGATCTGAATTGGCACTCAGAATACTAAATGGCAGGCCCCAATGATTATTAAAACTTCCCTCTGTAAAGTAAGTTTTTTTAGTGGTTGATAATATTTTAGCTAAAAATTCTTTGGTTGTCGTTTTTCCGTTTGAGCCTGTGATTGCAAAAACCTGGGCTCTTAAAGTTTTACAATAGTGCTTAGCCCAGCTTTGCAAAGCCGACAACGTGTCATCGACTTTGATAATGCTGATTTTGTTTTTAAGGGTATCAAACCTTGGATCCATGCGATGAACCAATAATAACCCCGCCCCTTGGGCCGCCGCCTGATCTAAAAAATCATGAGCATCAAATTGATCGCCTTTTAGGGCGATGAAAACTTTTTTATCGCAGGGCTTTCGAGTATCAGTTGAAAATTCTGAAAATTCAGTTTGGTGAGTCGAAATAATTTGACCTTGAGACCATTCGGCAATTTGTTGCAGCGTCCACTTCATAAAATATCCTAACCGTATTTAATTGCGATTTGATAATCGCTGAAAAAAATCTTTTGCGTTCCTAGAATTTGGTAATCTTCGTGCCCCTTACCCGCAATCACAACAATATCTTCGCGCGTGGCTGTCCGCAAAGCTTGCGCAATGGCTTTTTCACGATCGGCCTCGATGATGATGCTAGTTGTATTTTTAAAACCTGCTTTTATATCGTCAATAATTTGTAGCGGATCTTCGCTTCGTGGATTATCTGACGTCACAATAACCTGATCACTGTATTTTTCAGCAATGGCCGCCATCAGTGGACGCTTGGTTTTATCGCGATCCCCGCCACAACCAAAAATCGTAATTAATTTATTTCCGGCCTTGAGACCACTGACTGTTTTTAACGTATTTTCAAGCGCATCTGGTGTATGCGCATAATCGACGAAAATTCTTTTTGTAGATTCAGTTACACGCTGCAACCGACCAGGAATTCCCGCAAAAAGCTCAACATATTTTAGCCCTTTGCGAAGGGCTACACCTATAGAAGTCACGGCGGCCAGTGCCGCCACAACATTGGCTACGTTATGCAGACCAATTAACGGGCTTTTTACTAAAAACTTTTCGTTTTTTATTTGTAAATCGAATTCAGTCCCTTCGATTGTCGATCGAACGATCTTATAACAAAAGTCTGCAGACTTATTTGTACCATATGTCCAAATTAAAGTGTTGTCGGCGACGCGCAACTTTCGGCCGTATTCATCATCAATATTAACAATCGCAAAACGCGGAATTTTTTTTGAAGACCATAACAAATCTGTGAACAATTTTTGTTTAGCTTGAAAATAATTTTGCATCGTTTGGTGATAATCCAAATGATCCAACGTTAAATTCGTAAATATGACGACATCAAATTGCACATCAGCTGCGCGCTCTTGCTCGAGAGCATGTGATGAAACCTCGAGCGCCGCGTAACGTGCGCCTTCATTAAGAAACTCAGACAAACGTTTTT
>JAYVHE010000166.1:0-6123 GCA_043771495.1 Bdellovibrio sp.
GGTATGTTAGGTTCTAAAACTCTACTATTCGTCATTTTTATAATTGTTGTAACAAGTTGTACAACAACGCAGTTACGTATGCCTTCGTCGCAATATGAAGTCTATAACAATTCTGAAATGCGCAATTCACTGAAGTTAGCCGCCAGTAACGGCATTCTATTCCACTTACCCATTGAAACGTTACAGGGGTATGAAAAGTCTGAAATTGATCCAAAATGTAAAAATCGCGAAATGCCATTTTGGTCGGAGCGCATGAGTATTTATTTAAACTATTTAAAGCAGCACCCTGAACTGTATTCAAAATTTCACGTCTTTGAAATTAAGCAAGGCGATCACAAAAAAATTGAACTGCAAAAAGATTTATTCGACGGCGGCATTACTTTATCGATTCAATATGAAAAATTAGAATCACGTGGTGAGGTCGGTTTAAGTACGCAGTTGCCATGCGAAAACGCTACGCGCGCTGAGTTCATAAATAAAATAATGACCAAAACATTATTTGATTTTCCATCGACAGACGAACTAAATACGACGTTAATGGCCGCCAAAGAAAAACCAGACATTGAGCGGTTTAAATTTGCGACTGATTTTTTCGTTTATTTAGCAGACCGTGGAGTTTTATTTAGATTCGACCACGATAAATCTTTTGAGCGTTACGCCGAAAACAAATATATTTTAGCCGATGTATTCAATAAATTATCTGCCGAAGTAAAGACGTTCAAAGACGAAACTCACTTTGGACTTTGGGTTAAAAAGATTAATGAAAACAGCGAACAAGCCGGACTAATTCAATTATTCGCGTTAGAAAAAAGTAAAGAACAAAAAACCGGCATCAAAGTTGATTCACAAGGTGAGTTACATCGTAAGAACACAGGCGAAAAAGATTTAACTTATATTTTTACCACGTACAAAGTCGAAGCCGACGTCTTGCAAGTCGTCAGCATCGCAGAGGTTAATAAGTGTTTACAAAAATTAACATCTGAAATGGGGCCTTTTAAATTTCGTCAGCCTGCCGATGCTAAGGATCGTGATAGCTATTTGTATCCCGGTTACGAATGTAAATTATAATGAATTATTCACAAATTTTAATCGTCAGCTAAGGCAGAGATTTTTGGGGCTTCCAGCAATCGAACTTGGTTGCGCATTTTTACTAGCATGAGCAAGCCAGGTACTGCGGCGGCGACGGAAATGATAAAGAACAGTGGCCAACCAACTGAAGTCACTAATACTCCGGCTAAGGGACCCACCCATACGCGACCTGTTGAAGCTAATGAAGATAGGAATGCAAATTGTGTTGCTGAGAATTTTTGATTACATAAAGACATTAATAATGCCAACAGGGCCGAGGTTCCCATTCCGCCTGTGATGTTTTCAAAACCTACGGCGTACAATAATAAGTAATCGACTTGGCTTGATTCTTTTAAACTGACGATCACCCAATCAAATGCGGGCAATGTGAATGAGCCCCAAATATCACGGCCTGATACCGCCAATTGCCAGAAGCCGAAGTTTGATAGTAATTGTAAAATTCCGAACGCTAAAAGTGCGCGGTAAAGGCCAATGCGAAACATGATGGCGCCGCCAAGAATTGCACCGATGATCGTCATCCACATGCCGATCACTTTGTTAACGACGCCGACTTCAGCTTGAGTAAAGTGGGCACCGTTAATTAAAAAGTTGGTGGTTAGTGCGCCGGCAAAGGCATCGCCGACTTTATAAAGAATAATCAAAACCAAAAATGCAACGGCGCCATTATTTGAAAAATAATTTTTTAAGGAAAGATTTAAAGTTTCAAATTTAGTTTTTGTACTGACGTACCAAGCTAACGGAATCGTTGCTGCGATTCCTAAATAAAGTGCGATTAGATCAATCCACTTTTTAATATTTCCGGCTTTGGCAACATCTGCAATCGCTTCGGAAGGAGTTAAAAGGTACTGCATCAGCGGCGTGGCTACGCGCGTAGTGAATTGGTAGCCAATAATTGCAACGGCAACTAAAGCGATAAATCCGATTAAATCGTTCTTTGCATTTGTGTTTGGTGCCTTGTTATCGGCTTTAACTTTTGGTAATACAAAAAAGCAAATGACAGCTGCCACCATCATCACTTTTGCCATCACCATATAAATTTCTGGCCACGACATGTTTCGGCCCGCGGGATCGGCCCAGATAAAGGCAATACCGCCCGATAGAATCATGGCTAAACGGTAGCCGAGTACCGTCAATGACGACGCTAAACCCCTTTGATCGGGATCTAAAATATCCGAACGATATGCATCGATGACGATATCTTGTGACGCTGAAAAAAATGCGACTGAAACGGCGATTAGCGCAAATAATTGCGTGTTTGTCGCTGGGCCCATTTGTGAAAGTAAAATCAACATAGCGGCAACGAGCAACTGAGAAATGATGATCCAACCGCGACGGCGTCCGAATAATGGCGGTTCGAAGCGATCCATCAGTGGCGCCCATAAAAACTTAAATGTGTAAGGTAATCCAACTAAACTGAAAAAACCGATTGTAGCGACTTCGATTTTTTCAATGGTGAGCCAGGCTTGCATGGTTTGGCCAGTGAGTGCCAGCGGGAGGCCACTTGTAAAACCCAAAAATAAAATAAAAACGAAGCGCAACTGGCGTATTATTTTTGGATCCTTGAAATTAACCATGAATATTTACGTCCTTCCGCATTTTCCAAAGTAGCTGACTAATGTACGCTCGGCGAGTTTCGCCGGTGGTCACCATTAATAGCTTTGTTAGTTTTAGACTCTGAGCATCTGTAAAAAGTAAAATCAGCATTTCGTGAATAAAGTTTGTATTCAACGTTATGTAGTTATCAGTTCCTACACCAAGTTGAACATTTTTCTTTTCCCACCACGAGAAAGGGTGGTCTTTGTAGTCCTGCAATCGTCCCGTTAATTTATTGTTTGATGAAGGCAGACTCACTAGTGAAACACCTTTTTGGATCAAACGATTCAAAACATCATGTTGGTATTGTTCAACTTCGCGAGCCGTGTGAAACTTTACTTTTAAAAATTGGGTGCGTTCTGTTTCTAACAAAGTATCGCCCTTTATTAATTTTTCTGCGATATGTTTGTGATTGGCCCAATCTAAACCCATGATCTCTTTATAGTCGGGTGAATTAGCCGCAATTGGTTTTTTTTCCATGTTTTGGCGAATCGTTCGCTGATAAAGTTCATGAAAATAACGGTTGGGATTTATTCCCAGACTGATGCCGTGCTCAAGCGTGTCAATATTCCAAATATTCATTGCATTGTCGACCGCCTGGATGCCTTTTTTTAAGGTGTGCCAAGTTTCTCCGTGATGCGAGCGAATCTTAAAACCTTTGTACTGTAATTTTCTAAAACCAGTCTGTAATTCGAAAAAATGTTCTTTGCGATACATTTCGCGCTCGTCACCGACGGTATCAACTTCATTAAGATGACCCTGAATTTCAGGATAGCGTTCGATCAAATCCAAAATCTCGTCAATTTGTTCTGAGAAGTGTTCTTTGCGCGTTTTGTATTTGCTGGTATCAAAAAATGTAGACTCCTTACGGAAACACGGCGACAAAATAAATTTAAAATCAGGACGCTCTTGTTGGAACAATAAAAATCCCTCGAATAAACCCATGACGACATCTTCTGAGGTGACCTGTTCAAAACCAGGAATTTGCTCGGCACTTTCAGACGTCGAGCGGCTTAAAGAAAACTTAAGGCGAATTTGGCCCACGTTATGATGCATATACAGATCTTTGGCCATACTATATGCCGCATCGGCATGCGCTTGTCGTGACGTAAAAATTAACTTAGCAAGGTACAAAATTTTTAAATAATCAGTGAAGCCTTCGCTGTCTTTAAGGCGAATTAATTTGTCGACATCGTCTGCAGATTTAATTGGCCATGCTGCTTCGCCGTATGTTTCTTTAATTTTTTTTGCGTAAACAGCTGAGTGAGGACCATTCAACATGGGTTTTAGTTTTCCCCAGATAAAATCAGCCGTTAAAGATCCGGTTAAATGAATATGTTCTTCTTTATATCTCAGCGGAAAACGTCTGAAGAATTCTTCAAGAACTTTTGCAAACGGATGATCGAGCAGCACCTGAATCGGCTTTTCGTTCGCTACAAACGAATATAAGAGCTGGCGGAACTCCAAAACGCAATTGTAAGCTTCAATGTTTTTTGTGCGCAGCGAAGACGATAACAGCAGCTCAACGGTTTCAACCAGGGTGATGCCATTTGTTTCGGATACGATTTCGATAAATTCTTTGACGAGTAGTTTTTGTGTCAATGAAACAACCACGTTGGCTCCAAACTTTTATATCAATAACGGTAACGCAAATAGATCGACAAAGAAAGGGAAAAATTCTAGGATTTGTGCATTCGTTACAGAGGGAAAATTATGGAAATGCAACACGGAAATAAATCTAGTCAAACTCCAGAAAATGATTCGCAAATTTGGACCTCCTATGCCGACCGTTTAACTTGGTTTGAGCCCTGGAAAACACTTAAAGAAGTTTCGTTTCACAAACCGGTTTCGATTAAGTGGTATCTTGGCGGAAAGCTCAATGTTTCTTATAACTGTATCGATCGTCATCTTCTTAATAGCGGCGATAAAACGGCTTTGATCTTTGAGCCTGATCAACCCCAGGACCCGTCATTAAAAATTACTTATAAGGAGCTTTATCATCACGTTTGTCGGTTGGCGAATTTGTTAAAAAAATACAACGTTAAAAAAGGCGACCGCGTTACGATTTACATGCCAATGATTCCCGAAACTGTTTATGCCATGTTGGCCTGTACTCGGATCGGCGCAGTTCACTCGGTTGTATTTGGTGGATTTTCTGCAGAGTCTTTAGCGGGTCGAATTCAAGACTGCGAATCTGATTTTATTATTACGGCCAATGTTGGACTTCGTGGCGGCAAAGAAATTCCATTGAAAAAAAATGTAGATGACGCGATGGACTTATTGACTCAACAAGCACATAAAATTCGCCATACTGTTGTCGTTGAACGTATATCTACAACCTACGATAAAAGACCTACTGATATTTCATATTCGGAAGAAATTAAAACTATGGCTGACACCTGCAGTTATGAAGTTATGGATTCTGAAGATCCACTTTTTATTTTGTATACTTCAGGTTCGACGGGAAAACCAAAAGGGGTCTTGCATACGACGGGCGGATATTTAGCATACGTTGCAGCGACGCATGAAAGTGTTTTTAATTACAAGTCCGGAGACATTTATTGGTGTACGGCCGATGTTGGGTGGGTCACAGGACACTCCTATATTGTTTATGGTCCACTTGCTAACGCAGCGACAACTTTAATTTTTGAAGGGGTACCGAATTATCCAACAGCCTCACGATTTTGGCAGGTGATTGATAAGCATCAGGTTAATATTTTTTACACGGCTCCAACTGCCGTACGTGCGCTAATGCGTGAAGATTTAAAATTCGTAGCGGCTGCTCAATTGACATCACTGAGACTTCTAGGTTCTGTCGGCGAGCCAATCAATCCCGAAGCCTGGAATTGGTATCACGAAAATATTGGCAAAGGTCGCTGCCCCATAGTTGATACCTGGTGGCAAACTGAAACAGGCGGAGTACTGATTTCTGCTTTAGCGAAGTCAGAGCGAATTATGCAGCTTCAAAAACCCGGTTCAGCGACGCAACCATTGCCAGGAATAAAAATTGAAGTCTTGGATTCCAATGGTCAAATATTGACGGGCTCGTGCGAAGGACTATTAGTTATTAAGGATTCTTGGCCTGGACAAATGCGGACGGTTTACAAAGATCATAAACGGTTCGAAGAAACCTATTTTTCAACTTTTCCTGGATTTTATTTTACGGGCGACGGGTGTCGTCGCGATATCGATGGCGATTTTTGGATTACGGGCCGAGTTGATGATGTGATTAACGTGAGCGGACATCGAATAGGTTCCGCTGAAGTTGAATCGGCACTCGTCGCTAATTTGTCTGTCGCTGAAGCCGCTGTGGTTGGATTCCCACACGACCTGAAAGGGCAGGGAATTTACGCCTATGTGACCTTGAAAAATGGCGTGACCGCATCAGATGAACTTAAGCAAGAGCTCGTTCGTGATGTTCGTAAACATATCGGAGCTATT
>JAYVHE010000167.1:0-6059 GCA_043771495.1 Bdellovibrio sp.
GTATTAGCGAAGACTCAATGGCTCAACATGGCCATGCATTTTACTAAAGTAGATTCTTTATCCTTGAACTCCGAGACTCGACAACAGCTGCTGCACTCGATTTTTTAATTGTCATAATTTTTTGAGTTGAAGAATTTTCTCCTTTCCATTTTTGAGTTTTATTCGTCTGATGTAGCCAAATGCTTCGAGCTGATTCAAATAAACGTAGTGTTGAGTCTTTTTAAAGTCTTTGCCCCACTCCAGAATTCGAGTAAAGGGGCGAAGGGTAAAAATAGTCTTTAAATCTTTAATCTTAGATTGAATTTTCAAAGCTATTAGCGAAGTTAGCGCGCGAATGAATGCAACATAATCTTTGCGATCCTTAATCATGATAACGGCGTGGATATGATTCCAGTTTAACGCCAAATCATAAATACGAATTTGAAATTTTCCTGCAGTTCGATAAATTAATTTTTCTAGGGAAGTATTTGATGGTGTGAAAAGTCTAACCGTATCGCTTCGAAGAACTAAGTGAATTGGATTTTTAGTTGAAAGCGGACGCTGAGTTTTTCTTTTGCCCACGATTAATTCTCCACCAAATTGTTTTTTGTAGTTGTTCAAGTATTTTTGTTTTAGCTGATTCATAGAAGTCCTCCAGTCGACTTTATATCATAGGTTTTAAAGAGAAATTTAAGGACGACATAGAACGCTTTTCTGGCATAGCGTTTAACGAACTGGGTGCCTTCGCCCTTGAATTGAAATTTAAAATATGAAATAGATTTGAAAAATTAAATTTTAACTAACCACGAATGAAATTAAGCTTAAATAAATTGCGTCAATAACTATTTTTAATAATAAAATATTAACACATAATATTCTTAAGCACAAAATTTTACGATTGGGCGTCATTTCTTTTTTTTCGAGCCAAAGTCTTTAACATCCGAATGGCTGATAATTAATTTAGGTAGGATGTAAAAGCGGCAAGAACCTGATCCTAAACCACCGCAACAAATTCGCCGCTCAACGTGCAAGCCACGCGGCCGTCAGCCAGTACAATCTGGCTTTGCAAACTGCACGCAACTTTTCATCTACAGGAATCAAAAACTGCATAGATGTTGTTTTCAGAACCACGTGACCTTGCTCCTCAATCAAGCCAAACAGCTGGCAATACGCCGCTAAGATCATCAACGCACTTAAGGAGCCGCCGAATGCGGTCCCTAAGTGATTGTGGTTTGGAGCTAAGGCACATTGCAGTTCAATATCTTGATCAATGCTTGTGACTTCGACTTGCATAAATTTGCTAACTGGAATTTTTTTGTGGAGATATTGCTCTAGCGACTTTGGCGTAATCATTCTTCGATACTAGATTTTAAAATTGATTTAACTTGCTGTTGTTTTTGCCCAGTTCCTAAAATTAATTTTAGGCGATCATGAATCGAGCGATCGTTAATCAATGCACCAAGAGTTCCTTGGCCCGAGTCAATCTTACTCATAATCCGATCCATTTTATCAATCGACGTATCTAATTTTCCTGAAGCTAATGATTTTTTCACCAACGCAGCGGACTCATTTAAATTTCCGGCGGCTTGATCCAATTTGCTAATCAACGCCGGAATCTTATTTTGCGCGTTTAGTCCTTGCATAAATTTTTGAAATTCAGCAAGTACATCGAACAGTCGTTCACTTTCGTTGCCACGACGACTCAAGACCGACAATATATCATTGCCATATTCGGCTTTGATTTCGGCTTGGTCTTTAACGGCAGCGCCTGTAGTTCCCGGAGTAATATATAAATATTTATCACCCAGCGCCCCTTGAGTACGGAGTTCAATTTTAGAGTCGTCTTTAATTTTTACAGTATATTTTTCGTCAACCATAAATATAACTTTAACTAAATTACGAGCTTCATCAAAATCAATAGTTTCAACGTTTCCAATTCGAACACCTGCTAATGAAACGATTGAGCCCGTATTCAAACCTTGAACAGAATCAAAAAATGAAATCAAGCGGGCTGAGTTTTTAAATAACGATTTGTTCGAACCTAAAATAATAATAGAGAAGACTAAAACAAATAGACCGAGAGCTAAAAACAGTCCGACCTTAAGTTGATTCATACGACAAGTCCGTTTCTATGACTCATACGACGAGTCCGTTTCTATGACTCATACGACGAGTCCTTGCATAAACTGATTGATCAAACCTTCAGTTTTGTTGTTAATTTGCTGTTGTAACTGTTGGATCGTGCCCTGTTCGGCAATGATTCTATCTTTTAGAAAGGCTATTTTATCGCAAACATTCAATGCCGTTGGTATATCGTGCGTCACCAAGATCGACGTCACGCCTTTTTCTTTCAGCCGCACAATCAGTTCTTGAATTTTAATGGTGTTATACGGATCCAAACCTGCAGTCGGTTCGTCATATAAAATAATTTCTGGCTCGAGCATCATAGCGCGAGCTAAACCGACCCGCTTTTGCATGCCTCCGGAAAGTTCTGACGGGTAAAGATCTAGGGCATCTAATAATCCAAATTCATTCAACTGACTTTTCACGCGATCTAAAGTTTGCTGAGGTGTTAGTAAAGTATGCTGTTGCAAAGGGTAAGTTAAGTTTTCTCGGACCGTCATCGAATCAAAAAGCGCTCCACCCTGAAATGCATAGGCCACTTTTTTGCGGATTTCTGTAAATGCAATTTCATTCAGACCAATAATCGTTTTATCGTTGATGCGAATATCACCAGAGTCCGGTCGCTCTAACCCAATCAAACTTCTTAGAATAACTGATTTCCCAGCTCCAGAGCCTCCCACTAGGCCTAGACACTCGCCCTTACGAACGAAGAACGTAACTCCATTATGGATATTTTTTTCGCCGAACGATTTTTTAAAGTTTTCTACTTCTATTAAAGCCATGACTCAATAATCCAAAATATTTTTGATAAAAAGAAATTGCCGACTAAAATCAGTAACGACGCTGTAACTACAGCCTTGGTCGTCGCCAAGCCAACTTCTTTAGTTCCGTTTTTAACATTCAATCCAAAGTAGGTTGCAGGTAGTGAAATAAATAATGCAAAGAAAAATGCTTTTACGATGCCGCCAATGTAGTCTTTGATATTCGCAGTTTCGACAACCCGCTGAAAATAAAAGTGCGAATCCAAATTTAATTCAGAGGTTCCAATTAATAGTCCACCTAAGTTTGCGATTAAGTTTGCCATCGCCACTAAAAGTGGAAGGGCAATCACGCAGGCTAAAATGCGGGGAATCACAATACGTTTAATGGGTGAAGTTCCCAAAGCGCGAATGGCATCAATTTGCTGAGTCACAACCATCGAACCAACTTCGCTGGCAATGCCGGCACCAACACGTGCGGCTAACATTAAGCTTGTAAACACAGGTCCCATTTCCCGCAACACTGTCGAGGCCACCAGTCGCGGAACATAAGGTTTGCCACCAAATTTTTCTAATCCAAGTCCGTATTGCAAGGCCATGACCATTCCGGTAAATGCCGCCGTCAATAAAACGAGTGGCATTGATTTTACCCCAATCAAGTAAATTTGCTCGATCACTAAATTTCCATAGAACGGCTTTTGGCGAATTTCAATCCAGCAGTTTTTAACTAAATAACCAATACCACCTAAGAACTTTAGTTGTTCGACGGTCCAAGCTGAAAATGGTTGGTTACTTAAATTAACGTTTTTCATTTTTTGAATTTTATATTCTCTATAAATTGATACCATTCAGCTTTCAGCTGCTCAGGTTTTTTTGGGTGGCCAGACAAAGAACTAATATAAACGCATCGATCATTTCTAAAAGTAGCTGTCCAGACTTCGATAGGTTGCGCTTCGATTTCGCCAGTAAAGCTTTTAACGAACACTTTTTTTCCGCCAATAGTTTCGCGAGCTTCGCTCTGCATTTTTGAGCTCTCGACAGATTCAGAAACCAAACGGTGTGCTTCGTTCAAGTTAACTTCCGGGTTTTCGCAGTCTGAAAAAACACTCAGCATCACACCTGTAGACTTATGCTTCCAAGTCGGAAAATTTGAATCAGTATTTTTTTCATAGCCGGAATTGGGTTCTGGCAATATAACTTCAGAACTAAATTTTGGCGCCGGTTCTTTTAATAAAGTACTTACACAACTTGTTGAAAATATAACTGTTAATGAACACATGAATATTTTTAACCGTTGTGATGATTGCAACAAAGTTGTGATACAAGTAGTCATTAGATTACTTTATGCATTTAAGTATTTAACGTCACTGAATTATCTAGAATCCGGTCTGCTAGATTAGTCCAAGGACCTGTCACTAATTTGTCGAAAATTTTTTGCCTATCGTTGCTTTGATGACTCATTTTTTCCTACACGAATATCTAATCGAATAAAAATCAAAAGAAGTTGGCACTTGTTGTGCTTTATATTTTTTTTATGATTAACTCTTCAAAATTTATTTTGCCACTGATTTTGGTTTTATGTTTTTCACTGGCCGAAAGTCAGAACTCAAACACCGTTGATTTGCGTATGGTTGGCGACACCTTAAATTTTGAAGTTTATGGCGTTAAAAATTGGAATTATGATTTGAAGCGAGTGACCGAGTCAGGTCAGACTAAAGTCATTTTAAAACTAGATCAAATTTCTGAAAAAGAACTCCAACAAATCAAAAACATTCGAAACCCCTACGTTCAAGATATCATAATTAATCCGAAATCAGTTGATCAAAAGTCTGAGGTCACATTTGTTTTAAATAGCGACAATGTAGAAGCCTTTGATTATTTAACAGAAGATCCACCACGTTTGGTGATCGACTTTTATAACCAAGGAGCACAAGCCGGTGGAAAGAATAATAAAGGCAAAAACCCAAATAACGGAAAACAAGACGACGTTTCGTTAACAGCAAACTCTTCAACGCGCTCTGGAAAAGTTTCTGCGACGACAGCTAGTAAAGGGAAAACCACTCAGATCAATCAGACTGAAGCAAGCTCTGTAAAACCAACTGGTAAAGCCGTGCCACCTATTAATGGTGCAAAGGGACCAGCGCGCACGATTGCTCAGGAACGCATCGACGTAAATAATATTGACTATAATCCATTGATGTCGAATACCTCGATTAACTTAAAATCGGGTTTGTTTGATGGTGGCGACGCTACGTTTGCACGCTTTAAAGTCAAAGACTTTGAAATCGATCAACAACAAATTATTAAAGGCCTTAACAACTATTATTTGCCGTTTCCGATGCTCGATCAGGCTCTCTATTTCTGGACTGAGATGAAGAAGAATCCGCCAAAGTACGAAGTTCAACATGCGCAAACTCCTGAATATAAAAACTTTAGATTAATTAAAAATTTATTCGATAAGCAACGCGCACTCGTTTTAGAAAAAGCCTTAAACTGGTATCAAAATAAATTTCCTAACTCGCCCTATCTAGAAATGGGCTACTTAATGACGGCGGATCGTTTGATGGAGTTTGGAAAAACAAGCCGAAACGTTAAAATGGTTAAACGGTCCATCGAAATTTACGAAAAGTATTTGGAATTGTTTCCGGATTCATTGTTGAACGAACGTACCTCTCTGATGATGGGCTTCATTCAGGTCGAAGAAAAAGATTATTTTAAGGCGATTAGAAAGTTTCAGGATCACGTGAACGACGCTCGTTTTGCGGGTCGCCGATCTGTTGACTATGCATTATTCGGTCAAGCGTACTCGCTATCTCGCTTAGGGCAATTGGCTGATGCAAATGCAACAGTTGATAAAATTCAAAATGTTAATAAAGATGTTCGTATCGACGCTGAAAAAGAATTTTCAAAAGCTGATTTTTTAATGCGCGAGTCAAGGTATCCCGAAGCCGTCGCTTCATACGAACAAGCTCTGCGTAAATTTCCACAATTTGAAAGCAATTATCCGAGTGCGTGGTTCAATCAAATGGAATCATTATTTAGAACAAAAAACCCAATTGATGCTCATAAATCGGCGTTAGAGTTTGTTCAGAATTTTCCATCGCACGAATATGCCCCATTTGCATTGACCCGCCTGGGTGAGTTATTAGAGATTTTAGTTAAAGATCCTAAGAAATCCGTTGGAGCCTTCCTTGAAAC
>JAYVHE010000168.1:0-3342 GCA_043771495.1 Bdellovibrio sp.
ACTTAAAAAATTAGCGTGTTTGCGTATCGAACGCCAGACTCTACGCGGACTGCCTGCCAGCGGAGTCGTTGTCTTTTCAATTAACCCTTACGTTTACCAGCTCAAAACAATTTTAGAAAATCCAGAAGTTACAGAGAAGGTATTTCGAGGTTTAAAGCAAAAATATCCTGAATCGACAGACACTGATATGATCGGAATGATTCGAGATATTCTTAGCGACGGATTTTAATCAAGACCTAATTCGACCCAAGTAATGCCATCGCCGCCGGATTCGCTGCCGCCGGCCTTCCATTTTTTAACATAGACAGACCGTGATAAAAAATTTCTGATCGATTTTTTTAATATGTCACTGCTGCCGTGGCCATGAACGATTTTAATGCGGTCTTCTTGTTGGGTGACCGCTAAATCTAAGGCGTTTTCTAATTTAGTTAAAGCGGTATCAACGTTTTGACCACGCAAATCGACGGTTTTTTCTTCGTTATTTAATGAAGCCGATGCAACGCCACCTTGGCGGGCTAAACGGGCGGTCGGGTTCGAACCTTTTTGGGCGGGCTTTAATTCTTCCCATGGTAATTGTAATCGCAATGAATTTGATAAAATGAGCACTTCACCTTTGCTGTTCGGCGTAGACTGAACAATCCCATCCTGATTCAGCGACGGTACAAAAACTTTTGTGCCCGGAGGAAAACGCTCAGCAAATTCAGCCGAGGAACTGATGTTGCCCGGATTTGCTTTGATAACCGGTGCGCCTTTTACAATTTCTGGTAAGTTAAATTTAATATTTTGTAATTTACGATGGCGATCCAAAGTTTCGCCGGCTTTAATTTGTGAAATTTCGGTTTCAATTTTAGCGGTCGCTTTTTGTAAAGTCTTTTGCAGCTCGACTTCTTTTTTGCTTTCGAAATCGACGATACGCTTTTCTAGATCTTTATTTTTATTTTCGAACTCAGCTAATTTTTTTTGGTAACTTTCTTGCAGTTTAAATAAATCTTCTTTAACTTTTTCAATCGACTCTAATTCAATCAAACGTTTTTTTGCCAAAGGCGACAAATTCTCTGAGGCGGCCTTTAAGACTTCGGCATTTACACCAACACGTTTCGCAGTTAGTAAAGCTAGAGAATCACCAGAAATTCCATGCAAATAACGGTAGGTGGGTTTTCCAAGGTGAGTATTAAATTCTAAGCTTCCATTGATCACGGCACTATCTTCGCCCCATCCCGTTTTTAGCGGAGTTAAGTGTGATGTAATCACGGCAAAAATTTTATTTTCACTATATTTTTGAATAAAGGCTTTGGCTAAAGCGCTACCTTCTTCAGGATCGGTAGATCCGCAGATCTCGTCGATTAAGATGAGGCGATCAAAACTTTTAAGTTCCAAAGCTGAATTCAACAATTTTAAATGGGCGGCAAACGTACTTAAATCTTCGTCAACACTTTGCGAGTCACCAATAGCAGTCATGATGTCTTTAAAAAACGGCAATGATGAGCCTTCAGAGGTGCAAATTGGTAAACCACATCGTGCCATCTGCGCAGCTAAGCCGATTGATTTTAACAACACCGTTTTTCCGCCGGCGTTCGGTCCCGATAGAAGTAAAATCGATTTTTTCTGATTCAGCTCGATCGAATTGGTAATCGGTTTTTTGCCAGAAACTTTTAACAACGGATGGAATAAATTATTTAATAAAATTGTATCTTGCGAAAAGGTACAAGGCTTGGCCTCGACTAAAATAGCCAATTGCGCTTTGGCTAAAATAATATCGGTCTGTTGCAGAACTGATTTAGTGCGAACAAAGTCGCTAACTAGGCTAAAAAAATAGTGCGAAAGTTCAGTCAACAGTCTTTCGATTTCGTCTTCGATTTCGATCTCGACTTGGCGAAGCCGATTATTCATGGGAATGACCGCTTCGGGCTCAATGTAAACAGTTTGTTTAGTTTGAGATGATCCGTGGACAACGCCTGGAACAAATTGTTTAAGGCCGCCTTTGACTGGAATGACCCAACGGCCTTCTCGTGTCGTCACGTAACGGTCTTGTAACATGGATTCCATTTGGTGATCTTTGACCAATCGGTCCATTTGATTCTGAATTTGTTTGGCCAGCTGATCTTTTTCTTTGGATAAACTGTAAAGTCGCTCTGAAGCTTCCATGCGGATATCGCCCGAAGGGGTTAGCAACTGATCGATGGCCGAGAGCGGTTCGATCGCTTTCATAATTTGCGAATTGGTATCTTGAGCCCAGTCCGTGCTTTGTTGATCTAAACATTCTTTGAGTGCAACAGACTCCAAACAGAACGTTCGAACATCACGAATTTCTAAAGGCTTTAAGACCGCATTTTTTTTCAAACGTGTGTGCCACAGCTCAAATAAATCAACGGATTCCATATGGGGGCGCACGCCCGAAGTTAAAATAAAACCGGCGCATTCAATTTGGTAAAAACTCTTTTGTGCAGCAGCTTCGGATTCGCAATTTGAGAGTTTTTGAACTTCATCTTTTGCAGTTTCGCTTGTTGTAAAATTAGAAATTTTATCAACCAAGTCATTCCAATCTAAATTTTTAAGTTCGCGCATTTCGTCCTCGATAAATTAGTCCCAGTAATAACAGGACCCAAAGTCCTAGATCCCATGCGCCGAATCTAGCATAAAATGTTTTAGCAGGGGAGGTTAAGTAACTCAATTTGTACACGTGGCCCCAGACTTCGTCGATTGGGGATAATGTTAGCAGTGTGCCATCGGCCTGGATGACCGTCGAAATTCCAGTATTCGTTGAACGAATCAACGGGCGGCGAATTTCAACACCACGAGCCATTGTCATGATCATATGCTGATAGGGCTCAGCCCAAGAGCCAAACCAGGAATCATTAGTCACATTTAAAATAATTTGTGAACCATGCATTGAGAGCTGTCTGGAAAAGTGCGGATCTAAACTTTCGTAGCAAATTTGTGCGCCAATAAAAACTTGTTTTTTTTCAAGAGTTTCTATTTTCGCGGCGGCGGCGCCCAACCCACGTTCGTAGGTTCCTACAAAGGGAAGTAGTTTGTAAAGAATAGGTAAATGTTCTCCGAGTGGCATGTATTCACCAAATACTAAAAGTTGTGACTTAAAATACGGATCAGCCACCAGTCCACTTGGATTCATAAAGAACATCGAATTGCGAACAATACTATTGCCATGAAAATCTTTTTTTACGGGATCGAGCGAATAGCCGCCAGTAATCAGCGAGGTATTCCAAACCGTCAATTTATTCAAAAGAGCACGTTGATTCATGCGCTGATGGTAGTTTTTATCTAAAGGAAACGGCAGAGCCGTTTCGGGATAAATAACGAAATCAACCACGGTGGTTGGAT